>JAFWQX010000089.1 GCA_017508875.1 Clostridia bacterium
AAGTTG
This sequence comes from Clostridia bacterium, assembly GCA_017508875.1. Lineage (GTDB taxonomy): Bacteria > Bacillota > Clostridia > UBA1212 > UBA1255 > UBA1255. The sequence continues at coordinate 7 of JAFWQX010000089.1, forward strand.
ACCGCGACCGACTTGAGAGACAGCGCCCGGCTGGCACACAAAACTCGAAAAAAACGATTTGTGTGCCAAAGTTGACCGCAACCGACTTGAGAGACAGCGCCAGACTGGCACACAAAACCCGAATTTGCCGATTTGTGTGCCAAAGTTGACCGCGACCGACTTGAGAGACGGCGCCGCAGAAAACATACTTCAAGATGTTTGAGGGATTTGCCACCATGTTATGTCTTGCAGCCGTCAAACTAAAGGCGGCTCATTCTCAAATGTCTATAAAAATTTCACGAAACCGGGAAAAGAGTCAATATACAAACAAAAATAAAAATGTGATTGACACAGAAATCAGGTTTTTGTATAATTTTAACATAAAAAGCGGCTATATAAAGGAGTGGATCGGCATGCCTGCACAGAAGAAAGCAAGAATTATCCGCCTTATAGTATGCGGAGCTCTGATCGCGATATTGATACCGGTGGCTTTCCTCACCGGTCTGATAAGATGGAACGGTTTCGGGAACGTTAAAATGAATCTCTCGATTTTCGTGAGGCTCATTATAATGATTGCCGGAGTTCTGGCGGTGGAAGCGCTGCTCGTATTCGTATTCAGCCTGTTGAAACCGAAAAATCACAGAGTGCGTACGGTGCTGTCGATATTGTCGAGCGTGCTCAAATACGTTGCCGCCATCGTCATGATCTGCTGGGGACTGTCGATCATCGGAGTGAACGTATCGACTATCGTCGCGAGCGTAGGGATCGTTGCCCTCGTCGTAGGTTTCTCTGCTGAGAGCCTGATTGCAGATATGGTTACCGGCGCATTCATGGTATTTGAAAATCAGTATAACGTAGGCGATATCGTTGAAATCGGCGGATTCCGCGGCACGGTCACTTCGATAGGACTGCGCACGACCTGCATCACCGATCCGGGAGGAAACGTTAAGATCGTAAATAATTCTGCAATGAAGAACATACTTAACCGCTCCGATAAGCCTTCACGCGCCGCATGTGAGATTGCCGTTCCGTACGGCACCGATTTCAGAAAACTCGAGAGCCAGATCCCGGATCTGCTTCAGAGCATTTATGACGCGCATCCTGACATTTTCAAAGTAAAACCGGTCTATCTGGGCATCAACGAACTGGCCGACAGCGGCGTAGTACTTAAATTCATCGGGGAAGTTGACGAGGCCAATATTTTCTCCGGCGCGAGGACGCTTAATCACGACCTCCTGCTCGGATTTAAGGATCTCGGCGTAGAGTGCCCGTTCCCGCAGGTGGACGTTCACAATATTCCGGTATAAAGGCAGGATCTATTATATTTATCGACCGGATCGGAAACCTGAATTTGTTTTTGCGGGGAGGTGAGCAGCATAGCCGGTACGTGGCGCAGAAGGCGCATATCTGAAGGAAAAGGCGCGGACAACGCGTTTGAAACTATTAATATGAGTATGGAGGACAATATTCCTTCCGAGGAGACCGAGGTTAAGGAGGATCTGCTCATTTCCGATCCGGACCTTAAGCCCGACGAGTTCAACGAACACGTTTCGGCAGCGGAAGACGAGGAGGAGCAGCGCCGCACTTTCCGCAGAAAAAACATACTCCAGCCGATCGCCGCTACACTTATCGGCGTCACTGCTATATTTGCCTCGTTCGGAGCAGACCCGCTCGGCTTCGATATTTTCGGCGAGAGCGGTCAATATTTCAGCGAACACGCGAAGCACGCCGCCGAAGAGGAAAAATACCGCGAGCGCAGCAAGTGGTCAAGCTATTTCGGCGATGAATGGTATGAAGAACCGTGGTCGGACCCGTGGGATGATCCCGGCAGCGATCCCGGTCAGGACACACAGGACGGCTTTCCGAAACTTACGAATCTTGAGCCGGATTTCGAAGGAAAGTACGCATGGGCCGATTACGGCTCCGAGGAATATATCAGGTATCAGTTATCAGGTAACAACGAATATAATTACGTTGTGCGCGGAGGAGCCTGGGAAGGCGACGGGAAAATGTCGGACAATGACAGCATTTCGTACGACCGCGAAACGAACGTATTGACCCTTACAAATTTCGTGGGAGTTGTCCTCGACACGAACCTGATGGGCAACGGTTTTACTGTGAGACTTGTAGGCGAGAACCGCATCGGCCGCATCATCATCTGGGGTGCGATGTACGGAGGAAGCGTGAAATTTACCGGAAGCGGAAGCCTGACCGTTGACCTCGAATATTTTGCATTTTATGATCAGGACACGGGCGAAAAATATTATCCTTACCAGCCCGGGCCGGGTATTCTTCTTAATGCCGAAGAAAGCGAATCGTGCTTAATGGCGGATTCGGGAGTGAATATCGAGGTCTATTCTTCCGAAGACACTGCTCCGGCGCTTGCCGTATCTGGAACTAAACTCAGCCGTTCCGTTTACTGGAAGGATGACGTAAACTTTGACGGAGAACTGTTTGTGGGTGAAGAAGACGGAGATCTGTTTAACTGCTGGACCGTGACCTCAAGCGGTGAGCTCGATCTGCACGTCTCGTTCAAGCCGTGAACGGCGCCCGGAATTTTTTGAAATCAAACACCTGAAACTCTACATACCGTGGCCGGAAAAACTCAACATATTGTGGTCGGAAACTCTTGACAGCACCAAAAAGTGTGTGGTAGAATCGCAGCGCAGTCGGGAAAAGACTGCACACTCTTCGCGACTGACGGATAAGTGGAGCACCACACGGAACAAAGAGTGAATAAGCCGACCGTCTGGGCGCATTTACTTCAATGCAGAAGCAATTGCGCCTTTATTTATTTCGGCAGGA
>JAFWQX010000090.1 GCA_017508875.1 Clostridia bacterium
CCGCGCTTCTTCCGCACCGCCCTGATCCTGGGTTCGATCAGACTTCCGGGCACGATCTTTATCCCTGCGGCCGCAAGCGCGTTTTCAACCTTTTCGCAAACGCCTTCTTCGAGCCCCTTCTTTTTCAGCAGTCTTGCGAATCTGCAAAGCGTATTCGAATCAGGCACCTGCTCTTCGAAGAAGTTGATCCCTGTAAATCTGCAGAAAGCGTAGCTGTCATAAACGGCGCTCTCCATCCCGGCAGCGGAAGATCCGAACCATTTCTGGAGAAGATACATTCTAAGCATCACCTCAAGAGGCTTCACAGGCCTTCCCCTGTCGCCTTTAGGATAGAAAGGCGCAATCATATCTGTTAATTCCTTCCACGGGATGATCTCGTCAAGCTTTTTGAGCAGTTCTTCGCGTCTGCCCGTCTGTTTTCTTAAACTGTATTCGATATCTGTAAAGCTGTTCCTGCGATCCATATTGCGGCCTCCTTTACATTACTGTTATTATTATAGCAAATTTGCGCGGAATATGGTAGAATATTTTGCGAATTCTGAACCGGAAATTTAGCGTTCAGGATCCGGGATTCAAAGATAAGAGTTAAGACTATAAAACAATGATTATTTTACGGAGGTTTTGAGATGAGTAATACGGCCAAAAAGATACCGGAGAGAAAAGACGTTGACGCGAAATTCACGTGGGATCTTACGCAAATATTTGCCGATGACGGCGAATGGGAAAAAGCGTACGCGGCATTGTCCGGATTCCAGAGCAAAATAGAAAGCTTCAAAGGCAGACTCGGCGAAAGCGCTAAGACGCTGCTCGAATATTGCAGGCTCGAGGACGAGATCAGTCTGGCGGTCGAAGCGGTATACGGCTATTCGAGCCTCAAGGGCGACGAGGACACCGGCAACGGTTTTTATCAGAATATGCGGGGCAAGGCTGTCGGCGCATACGTGGCTGTTCAGGGGGCAATGTCTTTCTCGACTCCCGAGATCCTCGCCATCAGCGACGAAGCATTAGAGCAGTTTTACAAAGACGAGCCTGAACTCTTAACGTACAAACGTTCTTTTGACCGGATCCGCAGGAGAAAAGCGCACTTCCTTTCCGGCGCCGAAGAACAGCTTCTGGCGGCTGCGGGCGAAATGGCAGAAGGCCCGGACAATATCGGCGGCATTCTTAGAAACGCAGATATGACCTACCCCGAAGCTGAAGATTCCAATGGGATTAAGCACGCGCTCACAAACGGTTCGCTCACATTGCTGCTCGAATCTCCCGACCGCGTACTTCGCGAAAACGCATTTAAAACGTACTATAACAGGCTCGGAGAATTTAAAAACACCATTGCCGCCACGCTCGACGCGCAGTTTAAACAGCTCAGATTTTTCGCAGGAGCCAGAAAGTACGAAAACACGCTTGAAGCCGCGCTTGACCGTACCGAAGTTCCGACTGCCGTTTACACGAATCTAATCGACGCCGTTCATGCAAACATGGAAAAAATGTACCGGTACGTTGACCTTCGCAAAAAACTCCTGGGCGTTGACGAACTTCACATGTACGACGTCTACACGCCGGTAGTAAAAGACGTTGACGTTAAAATACCTTTTGAAGAAGCGAAAAAGACCGTGCTCGAAGCGCTCTCGGTGCTCGGCGACGATTATATCGAGATGCTCAAAAAAGGCTTCAGCAGCCGCTGGATCGACGTTTACGAGAACAAGGGCAAACGCAGCGGAGCGTATTCTTCCGGGCTTTCGAGGCCGCATCCGTACGTCCTGCTCAACCATAAGGACAATCTCGACAGTCAGTTCACGCTTGCGCACGAGATGGGCCACGCGCTTCACAGCTATCTGAGCACCAAAAATCAGCCGCTCAACTGCGCCGATTACGTTATCTTCGTCGCGGAGGTCGCGTCAACGTGTAACGAAGTGCTGCTTATGAAGTACCTGCTCTCCAAAACTACCGATAAAAACGAACGTGCGTACCTGATCAACCATTTCCTTGACCAGTTTAAAGGAACCGTATACCGCCAGACCATGTTTGCTGAATTTGAACTGTTTATGGGCAGACAGAGCGAAGCTGGCGAAACGCTTACGGCAGACATGCTTTGCAAGAAATATCTCGAACTGAATAAGCTTTATTTCGGACCGTCAATGATCTCCGACGAGCTCATCGGCCTCGAATGGGCGCGCATTCCTCACTTCTTCTACAATTACTACGTGTTCCAGTACGCAACGGGCTTCTCCGCGGCGGTGGCGATCGCGAACAGGATACTTTCAGAAGGTGAAAGCGCAGTTAAGGATTATAAGAAATTCCTGTCTTCAGGCGGCAGCGCGGATCCTATAAGTCTGCTGAAGATCGCGGGCGTCGACATGAGCACTCCCGAGCCGGTGAACAGCGCACTTTCACTGTTCGGAGAACTGATCGACGAAATGGAAACACTCGTAAAATAATAAAACAACCCGCTTAAGAAAGCATAAGCGGGACGCACAGAACTGAGATATTGACCGGAGGGCGTCGTTAAGCATTGTCCTCCGGCTTTATTTTACTTTCCCTGTAAGTGTATAAACCGGTATGAATCCAATATCGGTGCTGCGGCTGTCATAACTTACGTTGCGGTTATCGCCCATCACGAAAACGCAGCCTTCCGGAACGCGCTGCGAGAAGCCGTTCGGATAATTATAAACGTACTGATCATTCAGATAATCTTCGTATATCAATTCGCCGTTTCTGTAAAAATGATCGTCTTTAAACTCAATAAGGTCACCGGCGACGCCGACAACACGTTTTATAAACAGCGTATCTTCCTGAGCGCCTTTAAAGAAAGTCTTCGAGATCCACGGATTGGTCTTAAGCACGTCGCCGACACGTTCAAAATAGCTGAACCCTTCCCCGATCCTGTCAACGTCAATAATAACTATATCCCCTACTTTCGGTTTACCGAAGACGTAAGGCATAAGCGATGATTTGACCTTATCGCCTTCGCGAAGCGTGGGTTCCATCGAAGCCCCGTAAACGTGATTGGTGCGCTGGACGTAAACGGAATAAGTGAGGACACCCATTATCACTACAACGAACACAAGTATAAAGATGAGCACGTCCTTTACGATCTCTTTAATGATCGCCCCGGCGCGTTTACGTATATCCTTTTTCTTAAGAACTCCCGGATCGTCTTCGAATACGTCATCGTAGTAGGCACCGCCTCCGGGCTTGATGCCTTCATCACCGCTCACGTCCGCAGCTGAAAAATCATCCGGAAGTCCGGAATCATTTTCGGTATTCTGAGCATCTTCGATCTGCTGCCAGTCTTTTATAAAAGCATCTCCTGCGAAATCCGCAAAAGACTGATCCCCGGTAAGATCCTGCGCTTTCTGAGCGGCCCCGCCGGCCGATTTTCCCGAATCGGTTCCGGCTGCAGGATCTTTCTTCTCCCCGTCACCCGGGACGGCTGCCACCAGGATCCCGAGTTCTTTAAGCGGACCGACCATATGCTCCGGAATAGGCTTTGCCGTACCCTGAGCCTGACGCTGCTTCTCGATCTCTCTTAGCTTTTCGTCGGTGTCAACGACTGCCTCGGCTTCTTTTATTATTTTGAGCGCTTCGTCCTTCTTCTGATAGTACGTCGTGCGGTCAATATAAGTAGATTCGACGGCCGTTAGTACGTCATCGTCGGCAATAATATTAAGCCCGTTCTTTTCTGCCTTTCTCCGCAGCATTTTGCGGTTCCATCCGATGCCGTCGTCGTCAACAAGTTCAAACGTGTCTTCGGAGCCAAACGGATCCTGCTCATCATAGAGATCGTCATCCGGCTCTTCGTTTATTTCGATTTCTGTTTTTTCAGTATGACCGTTTTCTTCTTCCGGCTCTTCGCCCGGGCTTTCTTCTCTTTCTTCAGCGCTTTCTTCTCTGTCTTCAGCGCTTTCTTCGAAGCCCTCTTCGGTTTCTGCTTCGATTCCTGCTTCGTTTCCTGCTCCGGTTCCTGCTCTGCCGGCATCTCCGCCTGCTTCTCCTTCGTCTGGTTCTGATCCTGCAGCGAAAGTTTCTTCCTCTGCTCCACTTCCTCCGGAGTAACCACCAGTTTCGAGAAGTCCGTTTCCTTCAGCACCTTGATATCCTTGCGCAGCTTCTGGGCTGCCACCGTCGTATCGTGCCTCGCCCTCACCGACACTATCAGTGTTTTCGCCGCAGAGAGCATGCTGTTCCGCTTTATCTTCTTTTTCATTGATTTGATTATCGGTTTCTTCACTTTCGTCGCTAAAATCGAATTCTTCTTCCCGAATCGCTTCGATGCCATCAGTGATATCCTCCTCGTCGATATATTGCACAAAAGGCTTCCAGTCGGATTCATAAGGAGCAGGTCCGAACAGAGCAGAAGTATCGATACCGTCAGAAACATTGCCGAAAGAGGCAGCGGAAACGCCGGAAATATCGTCCGGTGCTTCCTTGTTTTCTTCACGGAATTTATTATTCTTCTTATTCTTTCCGAACAGCACTTATATGTCGCCTCGCAAATGATTTAAGGGCAGATGCTTAAATACACATCTGGGGAAAATTGTAACATAATAAGGCCTATTTGGCAAGCCAAAAAAGAGATGCGCGGACATCAGAATGCGGGACATGAACCTCATTGACAACAAACTCCCTTTTGTTGTATCATTCGTATGTTGTCAGAGCAGATGTTCCTGCCGCGCGGCAGGACCCGGGAATGGGAGTAGAGTCCCGGGACGGCGATGAATATTGCCGAAGAACATCTCATCCGCTGCATACCGCAAAACGCGTATCCTGTTTCGCGGGACAGAGCTCTCCTGACAAATTCAAAACGGAGAGATGATTTAAAATGTTACCTTTGATCGTATTCGTTGTCGACGCCCTGCTGCTTTGCGTTCTTATCAACCTTATCATGCAGCTGAGGCTGATTATGAAAAATCCTTCCGCCGCCGGTTCCGAGCGTAAAATCGACGTAAAAAAACGCACCGAGAAGATGGTCATCACCGCGCTGATGCTCGCGTTTGCTCTTGCACTGAAATACTTCTCAGTTACGCTTCCTCTGATGGGTTCAAACGGACTTCGCTTCGGTTTTGCAGGCATTTTCACCGCTTTTCCGGCGATACTGTTCGGGCCTTTGTACGGAGGAATAACTTCGGCGCTCACCGACCTGCTCGGTTTCTTTATGAAGCCGTCGGGAGATTACAATTTTCTGTTTACACTCATGGGCTTCGTAGGAGGCTTCTTAAAAGGCCTTATTTGGCTGCTTCTCAAAAAAGCGGGAAAGAATACGGCGAAGGCCGGAAAATCGATTTTTGCGGCCATTATGTGCGTTTTTCTGGCATTTGGTCTGTCGGTCACGATCTCGCTTAACAAAGACGGCCTTATGCGCGGTCTGATCGCCCGTGATGCTCTCATCCCGGAGAAAGAAGTTATGGTCGAGCAGCTTAAGACGGACGACGTCGGCCTGCCCACGAAGTTCGTCGGAATGCTTACTTCGAGCAAGGGGGCGAAGTCGTACAGATCAGCTTTCGCTACGAACGCAAACCTTTCGGGCCCGGGCATAGCCGCCGTCGGGTTGCTCGGACTGTCTGTGCTGGCTGTCGACTTTATCATCGCCGCTTCCAGAAAAAAGAAATACGAAGTTAAGAATTCAATTGTCGCCGCCGGCAGTGAAGATCCGGTCGCTTCCCCCTCTGCTTCTCAGGGCAGAAGAGCGGACCGCGACATTTTCCTTAAGCTGCTGATCAGTATGCTGATATCCGGGATCATTGTCACCACGATAAACTCCAAGATACTGATCGAACTGTACGGCATTAAGGCTCCGTTCCTCGTCTACTGGCTGCCGAGGCTGGCTGAAGAGATAATAGTATGCACGCTTCATGCATATATAACCGCAATAATCTACAAAGCGATGGAAAAGCTGTTCAGGTCCAGGGGGTTTATTTAGGCATATGCCCTATCCGTAAACCGGGCAGACAGTATTGAATAAAACTAAATCCGGAAGGTGTCTTTAAGAGGATGAAAAAAGTTCTGATCGAATTATATGACAACGACGCGCTCGAGAATATTATATCGCTCGAACTAAGGCATTACGATATTCTTATATTTTTATGCTTTAAGAACTCGGATCCGGACCCGAAAAAGCGGGCCGCGATAAAAGGAGTCATCAGCGGGCACACCGGGATCGAAGTCGTATTTAAAGAAGCAAACGATAAAAATGTTGACTCCGCATTCGATGCGTTTTGCGCAATAGCGGACAAATATCCGGAAGATCTGTGCGTCGTTGACATAACCGGTGGAGACGAGATATTCATTGCCGCCCTCGGGCGCTTCCTTTCAGAGCGAGACGGTGTCAATTTTTCGGCTCATAAATCGGACGTATTCAAGGGGACGCTCACTTGGGCAATGGGCGTGAAAGAACCTGAAGAATCCGGCGATACGCCTCCCGCCCCATTCCCTTTTTCCGACATAATAAAGCTCTACGGCGGCGCGGTCATCGGCAGCTGGCCTGACGAATTCAGTTCGATCATGGACAATAAACGCTACGAGATCTTAAGAGTCTGGAACGCGCTCAAAGATATGCCCGCGGACTGGAACAAATTCTGCTCCATATCGTACGTTAACGGCGTGGGACCTGACGAAAACGGCGTAATAAGCCGCAAGTTTTCAAAAGAAAACGAGGTCGTCACATCCGAAAGGATCATGCGGAGGCTGAATAAACGCGGAATAGTGAAGTCATACAAGATCACTTCAAATTATCTCAACTATACGCTTTATCCGTCCGCCCGTACAGATGACCTGTATATTTCTTCCGGTACGGCGCTCGAAATGTATACGGCCTTAGCTGCGGCGAGCACCGGACTTTTCAGAGAAGTTTATACGAAAGTGCTGCTCGACTGTGACGGTATAATAGCAAGATCAGGCTCCGATCCCACGAACGAGCTCGACGTCACTCTTATGTACGGATACGTCCCGTTCTTTATAAGCTGCAAAAATACAGAAGCCACAAAAGAATTTTTGTACGAGATCAGGACGATGGCCGATCATTACGGCGGAAAATACGGAATCCCCGTGCTTGTTTCTTCTAAGCCTGCGTTCGCTCCGGTGCGCGAGCGGGCAAAAGAAATGCACATCATGCTGATCGATGATGTGCAGTCTCTTTCCCTGAAAGAATTCAGGGAGGCAATAATTAAAATGGTACGGAATATCGAAATAGATTGACCGCTTACTTGCGGTTCCTGATCTCGCCCTGCACCTTCTCGATAAACTCGTCGACGTTCATCGTTACCGTTTCGGTATTGTCACGAAGGCGGATCGAAATATTGCCCTCGTCAACTTCCTTCTGTCCGATTATGATCATATAAGGCACTCTGTCAACGACCTGCGCCTCTCTTATCATATATCCTATTTTTTCGTTGCGGTCGTCAAGTTCGGCGCGGATGCCGGCAGCTACGAGCGCGTCGTACACCTTTTCGCTGTACTCGGAGAATCTTTCGGAAACGCGCAGCACTTTGACCTGAGTAGGCGCGAGCCATACCGGGAACTTGCCCTTCGTCTCTTCAATGATATACGCCATAAATCTGTCGAGCGAGCCGAGTATAGCTCTGTGCAGGACAACGGGCGTCTTGCGTTCGCCGTCGGAGTCGGTATATTTAAGGTCAAATTTAGCAGGCAGGCAGAAGTCGAGCTGGCACGTGGACAACGTGATCTCGGCGCCGATAGCGGGTTTTACGTTTACGTCGAGTTTCGGTCCGTAGAATGCCGCCTCGCCTATCTCCTCGGTGAAATCGATCCCGAGCTGCGTAAGCACTTCGCGAAGCGCGCTCTCCGCCTTATTCCACATCTCGTCGTCCTGATGATATTTAACTTTATCTTCAGGATCGCGCAGCGAAAGCACGCAGCGGTAATTCGTGATACCGAAATCCTTGTATACGTCGAAGATCAGGTCAACGACTTTACTTACTTCGTCCTTTATCTGCGAAGGCGTTACGAACAGGTGCGCGTCGTTCTGGCAGAAGTGTCTGCCGCGCTCGATGCCTTTAAGAGTGCCGCTCGCTTCGAATCTGAAGTCGTGCGCTATCTCGCCGATCCTTATCGGAAGGTCTCTGTACGAATGTGCGCGGTTGGCGTAGATCATCATATGATGCGGGCAGTTCATCGGTCTTAAAACAAAAGACTCGCCTTCCACTTCCATTGCCGGGAACATATTATTTTTATAATGCTCCCAGTGGCCGCTGGTCCTGTAGAGGTCAACGGTTCCTACGCACGGCGTAAGCACGTGCTGATATCCAAGCGCGCGCTCTTTTTCTTTTATATAATTCTCGAGCTCCTGCCACACGATATATCCTTTCGGGAGGAACATCGGAAGGCCCTTTCCTACGAGATCATCCGTCATAAACAGGCTCATCTCGCGCCCGATCCTTCTGTGGTCGCGAAGTTCGGCTTCTTTAAGTTCGGCCATATACGCTTCAAGTTCCTGAGCAGTCTTGAACGCGGTGCCTTTGATACGCGTAAGCATGCGGTTATTGCTGTCATTCTTCCAGTATGCGCCGGAAAGGCCGAGCAGTTTGAACGCTTTGAGCGCTTTGGTGTACGTAAGATGCGGTCCTACGCACATATCGATATATTCGCCCTGCTGATAAAAGCTGATCACAGCATCCGGAGCGAGGTCGCCTATATGCTCGACTTTGTATTTTTCTCCGCGTTCCTGCATAAGCTTTATCGCTTCTTCACGCGGCAGCACAAAAGGCTTAATGGGCAGATTTTCTTTAATTATTTTTCTCATCTCTTCTTCGATTTTAGGAAGATCCTCGTCCGAGATCTTCGTATCACCGAAATCGACGTCATAATAGAAGCCCTTCTCATTTGCCGGACCGTACGCAAAATCCGCCTGCGGATAAAGTCTTTTAATAGCCTGGGCCATAATATGCGCCGCGCTGTGACGGAGAATATGAAGCTCCTCCTCGGCGTTCTCGATCTCGCCAACCTGTCCGTTATTGTAAATAATCTTCATAAACATTCCTCTTTCCGGCATCTGATGCACAAAAAACGCCCGCCAGCGCGGGTCAATTTCACCGGAAACGCTCTTTTTACGCTGCACTCCGGCGTATCTGGTATTCTATCATCGAATCAGGCCGATGTCAATTATATTGACGGCCTCTGAGACTGTCAAGTAAACGTGGGCACTTTTTCCTTCCGCCTTTTTTGTAGCACTGTCTTCTCTCGCCTGTAAAGGCCCGTTACACTACCTTCGGTGCCTTGACAGGCTTCGAATACAGTGCTGCGCGGTATTTAGGCAGCA
>JAFWQX010000091.1 GCA_017508875.1 Clostridia bacterium
CTCCAGCAGCACGTGGCCCGAGAAGCTGAGGCCGGCATTCTCGCACCAGTCGCCGAGCTGCTTAAAATAAGCATTCTCGTACATCTCGGACGTTGTCGCAAAAAATCTGCAGCGCGTCTGCGCATTTTCATCTGTTTTAGACCCGAACAGATCGGAAAGTCTGGGAAGGAGCGCTTCGCCCCATTTCGCCTCATATTTCTCGGGAAGATGCCTGTCCCACACAACGAGCGGCAGCAGCGGGAGCGTATCGTCGTACTGATCCAGCACGGAGCGCGGGTAGAGTCCGGCGTTGAGGTACGCCGCCATGATCGACGGCTCGTCCGTGAATATTGCCTCGATCTCACCGAACAGATCGCCGAGATTCCGCCTGTACGCCTCGTACGTGTTGTCAATAAAAGCCTTTGTCGCACCGGGGTCAAGCACGTTTATATACCTTCTGCACTCACAAACGTTGTGCTCCGCATGCGTGCCCTCGTAGAGGCGCTTCACGGCATACGCGCGAGCAACACCTTCGCCGTCCGCCTTTGCCGAAACTGCCTTCCCGTCTTCCGCGAGCGTCACGTTTCCGTCTTCAATAAAATATTCATGCCCCGCGGGGAGCGCGATGCTGACGGTTCCGCCGGGCTCGCAGCCCTCAGCCCTTACTTCGACCAGCGCCAGCGCCTCAAATTCCGGATGCTGCCTGAGCGTCAGACCGCCCGCGCCTCCGCTCGGGTAACCTTTTTCGTCATAAAGCCACACTCTGAACCCGATCCGTTTGGCGCTGCGGACAACGTACCTGAGCGACTCCCAGTTAGCCTCGCTCTCGAGGTAAAGGTCGTTGTCAACGTTGGTGACGATCCCTCCGTAGCCCAGTCTGTACAGTCTGTCGAGCGTCGCGTCAATTATTTCTTCGCGTTTTTCTTTGCTGTCTTCCCGCCTGAAGCCGAAGCCGTGTATTAGTTTCAGTAGCCTTCCGTTCATTTCGTGCGGTATCGGGTAGTGTCTCAAAAAATAATCCATTTCAGATCCTCGCTTAAATAAAATGGCAAAAATTAATGGTCTTAATAACCGGTATAAATAAAACGAACCCGGCGGTGCCGGGTCGCAGTTAAGTGTTAAATTTCAACTCTGTGCTGGAGCGCCGCACCGAGAGTGACGTCGTCGGCGTACTCCAGGTCGCCGCCTACAGGCAGGCCGCGGGCGATGCGGGTGACTTTTACGCCAAGTGGCTTAATAAGGCGGGCAATGTACATTGCCGTCGCCTCGCCCTCCACGTCGGAGTTTGTGGCAATGATTATTTCATTGACGTCTCCGTTCAGGCGGGCCAGCAGTTCTTTGATCCGGATGTCGTCGGGGCCAACGCCGTTCATCGGGGATATTGCCCCGTGTAGTACGTGATATGTCCCGTCAAATTCCCTCGACCGCTCTATCGCCTGCACGTCTTTCGGTTCCTGTACCACGCATATGACGGAGCGGCTGCGCGAGGCGTTCGCACATATGTCGCATACGTCTTTATCCGACATGTTCTGACATACTGTGCAGAATTTCAGCTGTTTTCTGGCGTCGTAGATGGCCTGTGCGAAGTCCCTGACCTCGTCTTCGCTCTTTCGCATCAGGAAAAATGCCATTCTTTCGGCGCTTTTATGCCCCACGCCAGGCAGAGACTCGAATTTTTCTATCAATTTTGTGACTGAAGCACCGTAAACGCTCATAAATCACCTTTGAAATGTCAGTTCAGCCCGTTTCGGCGGTTCAGAAAGGCAGTCCCTGTGTATATTTGCCCATCTTTTCGCTGCTTTCGGCGTCAATTTTTTCACCGCATTCATTCATGGCGGCGACAATAAGATCCTGGAGCATTTCCACGTCGTCCGGGTCTACGACTTCCGGTTTGATCTCGATGGCGATTACTTTATGTGCGCCGTTCATGGTTACTTTTACCATTCCGCCGCCCGAGCTTCCTTCATATTCTTTTTCCTGCAGCTCCGCCTGTTCTTTTTCCATTTCGCGCTGCATCTGCTGCGCCTGCTGCATCATGCGCTGCATGTTCGTTCCGCCGCCGCTTTTCTGGCCGAAGCCGCCTCTGAATCCTTTTGACATAGCAAACCCTCCGGGGCAATATTTTTATATCGGTATTATACAGTATTACGTCGGTTTTTGCAACAAAAGGAAACGGCGAAACGTGGGGGCGAAACGGGGGCGAAACGGGGGACAGAGACCCGTTCCGGGGATTCTGGGCAGGGGTGAAACGGGGGACAGAGACCCGTTCCGGGGATCCTGGGCAGGGGCGAAACGGGGGTGAAACGGGGGACAGAGACCCGTTCCGCTCCGCCCGCCCGTTTTTTCCCGATATTACGCGCGCGGGAAATTTCCGGAAAAGCCGGGGAAAAAGCCGGAAATTTCCGGAAATTTCCTGTAATAAGCCGCGCTTTCGGGCGGCCGGAGCATCCGCGCCTGTACACATATTAAGGCGAGGAACCGCCAAAGGCCGCGAACCGGTCTCTGTCCCCCGTTTCACCGGTCTCTGTCCCCCGTTTCACCGGTCTCTGTCCCCCGTTTCACCTTTTCCACGTTTCGCCCGTCATTCCCCCACCGGGATACATTTACGAAAATTATGACAATAAAAAAAACACCCTGCTATAAATACAAGGTGTCTTCACATTCCACAAAACACTTATTGTCCGACCGCCCGCCCCGGCCCGATCGGACCCGTACAATAAGACCTTACTCTGCAGCCTTTATTCCTTCTTCAAACGCACGCCTGTTCGTCTCCAGAAGTTTTGCCGGGACAACGCTCTCGAGGCTCTGCCTCCACACGTCAGGTGCGATCCCGGGAATCACGGCGGAAAGGATGCCGAGCAGCACCACGTTCACACACTTCGCACTCCCGCACTTTTCGGCTATTGACAACGCATCAAGCGCGATAACGCGGAAATTGCCGCCGGAAAGCCGCTCCGGTACGTTGTCCGGATAAACTGCCGCACCTGAAATGACCGGCATCGGGAGGATCTCCTGGGTGTTCATTATGACGGTACCGCCGGGCTTCAGATATTCAAGCGCCCTCAGCGCCTCGACGCTTTCGAACGAGAGGACAACGTCGGCCATTCCGCGGTCAATTATCGGAGACGCTACGTTCTCCCCGATCCTCACGCACGTTTCAACGCTTCCGCCGCGCTGCGACATGCCGTGCACCTCGGAAACTTTAACGTCCCTGCCGAGCCGGAGGGCAACGTCGCCGAGAAATCTTGACGCTAAAAGCGTTCCCTGCCCGCCTACGCCGATTATCAAAATATTAAGCTCATCCTGTTTCATTTATTGTCCCCGCCTTCCGTCTTTTTGCCGATTGCGCCGAAACCGCACATCTGGACGCAGAATTCACAGCCTGTGCAGAGCGAGCGGTCGATCTTCATCCGCCCGTCTTCGGTTTTCAGTATCGCCGGGCAGCCCAGACGCATGCACGCGCCGCATTTTCTGCACTTGTCGCCGTCGATCTCCACCGGTTTACCGTAATTTACCCCTTTTAGCAGCACACAAGGTCTGCGGGCAATGATCACCGACGGCTCGTTTGCGTCGATTTCTTCGAGCACCGCGGCCTTAAACTTTTTAAGATCGAACGGATCTTCCACTCTTACTCGGTTCACGCCCACGGCCTTGCACAGGAGCGTAAGGTCAACGGGATAAGTGTCTTCCATGCGGATCGTTTTTCCGGTGGTGGGATTCTGCTGATGCCCGGTCATGCCGGTGATCGAGTTGTCAAGTATTATGACTGTCGATGCGCCTTTATTGTACACGATATTGACCAGGCCCGTTATTCCGGAGTGGATGAAGGTCGAATCGCCGATAACGGCCACGGTCCCGCGGATTCCGTCGGAGTCGTTGTCCCCCGCCCCGGCCTCTGCTCTTGCCACGCTTTCAGCCTTTTCCATGCCGTGAGACATTCCAATCGAAGCGCCCATGCAGATGCATGCATCCATCGCCTTGTAAGGAGCCGCGGCGCCGAGCGTGTAGCAGCCTATATCGCCTGTCACTCTTAATTTCAGCTGCGAGAGCGTGTAAAATACGCCTCTGTGCGGACAGCCGGGGCACATCGTGGGCGGCCTCATAGGCGCATCTTCCGGTTTAAGCCCGGATCCTTCGGAGAGTTCGGCAACGGGTGTTTTTGTGCCGTAATATGACTGTCTGATTTTTTCTGTTCCGAGCTCGCCGAGGGGCGTGAAATATTTTTTCCCTTCCACGTACGCTATACCGAGCTGTCTTACGTAATTTTCAATGTATGGCTCGAGTTCTTCCACGACGATGAGTTCTTCGACGGACGCCGCGAATTCCTTGATCGAGCGTTCGGGGAGCGGATAGATCATGCCGAGTTTCAGGACCGAGGCATCCGGGAAAACTTCACGTACGTACTGGTAGCAGATCCCGGAAGTGATCACGCCGAGTTTGCGGCCGGGGTTATCGAGTTTTACCCATGCGTCAGCTTCTCCGGTCATGACGCGGTCGCGTTCTTTCACTATCGCCTGGCGCTTTTTAGCCATGCCGGGCATCATAACGTATTTCTGAATGTCTTTTTTGTACGGTTTTTTGGGGACAACATTGCGTTCTCCGACTTCTACCGGGCTTCGCGAGTGTGATACTCTCGTGGTCAATCTGAGTATTACCGGCGTGTCGTATTTTTCGCTGAGTTCGAATGCTTTTTTGGCAAATTCGTGGCATTCGGCGCTGTCGGACGGTTCCAGCATCGGCACGTGCGCGGACAATGCATAGAAGCGCGAGTCCTGGTCGTTTTGTGAGCTGAACAGGCCCGGGTCGTCGGCAACAGCAAATACGAGTCCTCCGTTGACGCCCGCGTATGATGCGGTGAACAACGGATCGGCCGCGACGTTGAGTCCGACGTGCTTCATGCAGCACATTGCCCTTCCGCCGCCTATTGCCGCGCCTATGGCAACTTCCGCGCTTACTTTTTCGTTTGGCGACCATTCGCAGTAGACGCTGCTCAGTTTGGCGAGCGTTTCGGTGATTTCTGTGCTCGGTGTTCCCGGATATGATGAGACAACGTGTACTCCGGCTTCCCATGCGCCGCGGGCAACAGCTTCGTTTCCCAGCAGTAGTTCTTTCATTTTTTACGACCTCCCGGAGGTTTTTGCCTGTATGCTTCCGCTGCGTTTTCGCGCTTTCCGGCTTCGGGCTTTTGCTCCGTGGTGATTATAACACTCCGGGGGGCGGAAATACAAATGGAAAACCAAAATATGGGGGCAGCGCCGGAGCGGGGGCTGAAACGGGGGCCAGAGACCGGTTGCGAGGGGACTGAACCGGTCTCTGGCCCCCGTTTCACCGGTCTCTGGCCCCCGTTTCAAATCGACCCTATTGCAAAACATAATATGTTGTGATATAATGCGATTGTCTCAAATGAGACACTATTGCAAAGCGCCCCGGGCGCCGCACAAAAACCATAGAAAAACATAAAAAACAGCGGAAGGAACAGTAATTGACCGATGAACGACCCGGTTGAACTGCTGAGCAGAAACCCACTTTTCAAAGCAGCGAACGAAGAAGAAACCAAAAAACTGGCAGCAGGAGCGGAAATTGACACAACCGTCTTCGAAACGGGCGCCAGGATCTACGATCCCGACGGACCAAAAAAGGCCATTGGAATTGTCCGAAGCGGAAGCGTAAACGTGTTCAGGCGCAGCGACGAATCCGTCCTGCTGAACACGCTCGGGCCCGGCGAAGTGTTCGGGATCGCAGGACTGTTCGCAGCAGAAGGCGAAGACGGCAACGGCGCAGTGACGGAAATAGTTGCCGCCACGAACTCCGAAATCTGGTTCATTGACGGCGATACCGTCCGGCAAATGATCAGAGAGAACCCGGATTTCGCGGAAAGCTACATTGCCTACCTCTCAAGAAAAGTGCGTTTCCTGAACCGCAGGATCGCAGATTTTACGGCTGCCGACGCCGAAATGAAAACGGGCAGGTATCTGGAGCAGCTTTGCAGGGGCGTTTGCGCGGATGCAAACAGTGACGTGAGCGTTTCGAGCCGGAGGGGGGGCAATCAAAACGAAGGCGGTGTCAATGACTTCGTCCCTTCTTTTAAGATCAACATGAGCCGTCTAGCTAGAACGCTTGACATCGGGCGCGCCTCGCTTTACAGAGCGCTTGACAGCCTCGAAAGCGCCGGGATCATCCGCAGAAACGAGGGACGCGTAGAAATTATTGACTGCGAAGCGCTTAAGCGCATGTGCAGATAAATCAAAACTGATTGACAGCCGCCGGATGAGAAGGCGGACGTGCCGATAAGCCGATAAAAAGAAAGAAGGAATCAATATGAAACAAAAATTGACAACCGGAATGAAACTCAAAAAGATCGCGCTCGTGCTGTTAGCAGCACTGATTGCCGCCGCGATGTTCGCATCGTGCAGAAGCGCAGGTGGAAACGATACCGAAAAGACGGCCGCGCCTGTTGACGGACCGACTTCAGAACCCAAAGACAATTACGTGCTCAAAGTGGGCGCGCTCTCCGGCCCCACCGGCATGGGCATGGCAAAACTCATCAGCGACACGAAGGAAGGCGGCGCGAGCGCGGGCAAATACGATATCACGATCTACTCGTCGCCCGACGAGATCCGCGCGGCGCTGATCAGCGGAAGCCTCGACGTCGCCGCACTGCCCGTAAACCTCGCCGCTGTCATCAACAACAAGACCGGCGGAAAATATAAAGTTGCCGCCGTCAATACCCTCGGCGTCCTCTACGTGCTCGAAGCGGGCAACACCGTAAATTCGATTGCCGACCTCGCCGGAAAGAAGCTTTACGCGACCGGTCAGGCTTCGACGCCTGAATATATTCTCAACTACATTCTTCAGAAGAACGGCCTTGACAACGTCGAGGTGGAGTACAAGACCGAGCATAGTGAGCTGGCAACGCTTCTTGTGTCCGGTCAGGTTTCTCTTGGTATGCTGCCCGAGCCTATGGTCACGAATGTGCTTTCGAAGAATGCGGATGTCAGGATCGCGCTGAACCTGACCGAGGAGTGGAAAAAGGTCAGCAGCGGTGAGGCGGTCCAGGGTTGCGTGAGCGTGTCGACCGACGTGATTGCGAATCACAAGAGCTTGCTCGACAGGTTCCTCGATGATTATAAGGCTTCGGTCAATTTCGTCAACGAGCATCAGGACGAGGCAGCTCAGATGATTGCTGATGCCGGGATCGTTGCCGCCGCGCCGGTCGCGAAGAAAGCGCTTCCGAACTGCAACATCGTTTTTATCGACGGCGACAATATGGTTTCGATTCTTTCCGAGTTTTATGGTGTTTTATTTGCCGCGAATCCTGCTTCTGTCGGCGGTTCGATGCCCGGCAACGACCTGTATTACCTCAAATAATTTTTGCCCGAAACGGGGGACAGGAAACGGGGGACAGAGACCGGTTTTTTTAGTGCCTTCTCAGGCTTTCACCGGACTTTTCCGGATATTTCCGAATATTACCGAATGTTACCGGAGATTACCGGATTTTTCCTGAAATTTTCTGATTTTTCCGAAAACAGAAATAATGCGAAAAAAACACGTTATTGCGAAACCGGTACCTGTCCCCCGTTCCATCCCGTACCATTTCACCTAAAAACCGGTCAAAAACCGGTCTCTGTCCCCCGTTCGGGAGATCCTTGAAGTTATGAAGAACAGCCAAAGAAACGCACAAATACGGACATTTTGCCCGCAGAAAAAGAAGTCAACGCTACAAAAATCGGTAGAAATCATTCTGACTGTTGTTGCCGTTGCGGCCTTCTGGATCGGGCTATGGCTGCTTCTGTCTTTCAGGGTAAATTCCGAACTGCTTCTACCCTCTCCGGTATCAGTTTTCCGGCGCCTCTTTGCGCTGATCGGAACAGCGGCACTATGGAAAGCCACCGGATCAACGATCCTGCGAATACTCATCGGGTACATTTCCGGAATTGCCGCCGGCACGCTCCTCGCCGCCCTGAGCGCATGGTCCCGCCATGTTTCCGCATTTATTGCCCCCGTCGGACGGATCATAAAAGCGACCCCTGTCGCGTCTTTCATCATTCTTGCCCTCGTCTGGATCCCGGCAAACAACATTCCGTCGTTCATAGTTTTCCTACTCGTGACCCCTATCGTCTGGGACTCGCTCAGGACCGCGCTGCTCTCGACGGATCCGGATCTTCTCGAAATGGCAAAAGCATACCGTTTCGGCCGCCTCAGAACCGTGCTCCACATTTATCTTCCGTCTTCACTCGGCGCCTACCTGTCGTCAATTCTCACCGCACTCGGACTCGCATGGAAGTCGGGGATCGCGGCGGAAGTACTTTGCCTGCCTAAACTCTCGATCGGGCGTCAATTATACGAGTCAAAAATTTATCTTGAAATGTCCGACCTTTTTGCCTGGACAACGCTGGTAATAATTTTGAGTGTGATCATGGAGGCGCTGATACGGTTCTCTGTCACCCGTTTCACACGTTTAAACGCACCCCGCCGGAACGCGAAATACGCGGAATTAACGGAGGATGGACAACATGATTGAGATCAACGGACTCACAAAGCGCTTCGGCCCGAACGTCATATTTGAAAACTATTCGGCAACGATTCCCGACGGCGTAACGTGCCTGACCGGCCCATCAGGCTCCGGCAAAACCACACTTGCGCGCATACTTGCCGGCCTCGAAAACGCAGAAGGCGGCACCATATCCGGAATTGACGAAAACGTTGTGTTTCTCTTCCAGGATCCCCGCCTGCTTGGTTGGAGAACAGCGCTCGGGAACGTCACTCTCGCTGCGGATCCGCACCGTTTCTCCTCCGCGCAGGCGGCTGAACTTGCGGAATCTTTTCTAACCGCACTTGCGCTCGAACCGGACGATCACAATAAATACCCTGCCGAACTCTCAGGCGGCATGCGTCAACGCGTTGCCCTCGCCAGAGCCGCGCTTCTTGCCCGTTCGATCGTTTCTTCGGGCTCACGCATCTCCCTCACCGTACTCGACGAGCCTCTCAAAGGCCTCGATCAAGCCACTCGCGACCTGTCAATTCAGTTCATCAAGGACAATTTATTAAATAATGGTGGTTCGGTTATAATTATTACACATAATCAGGCTGATTTATCCGATTTTCAGGGCAATATTCTACAAATTTAAAAAAATGAAACGGGGGACAGAGACCGGTTTTGCTGTTTTTATTGTTGTTTTTTGCTTTGCCTTAATAAAGCAAAACAAAAACCGGCAAAAACCGGTCTCTGTCCCCCGTTCAACTGCAGCAAAAACTGGTCTCTGTCCCCCGTTCAACGTTCCATTTTGCCTTCCGTTTGCCTGCGGTTTACCTGCCGTTTATTGCTTTTTCCGATCGACTATGCTATACTTCGGGCATACAAAAAAACTCAGGAGGCAGAAAATGAGAAAACTCACATTGACGCGCGAAAAAAGTTTTGTCGGGTCGATCGGAAAACTAAAAGTATACATCGAAAACGAAGCAGGCGAACTTGAAATACAAGGAACAAAATGCCGCTACCTCGGTGAACTCAAAAACGGCCAGACAGCAGAATATCTTGTTGACAACGCACCGGCGAAAGTGTACGTAATCGCCGATGAACTCTCGAAAAACTACTGCAACGACTTCTATCAATTGCCCGAAGGCGATCAGGACGTCGAACTCAGCGGAGTTTGCAAACTTAACCCCGGCGCAGGCAACGCATTTCGTTTTAACGGCAATGAAGATAATCAGGAGGCAATGGCCCAGCGCTCCAAAAACAAGAAAAAAGGCTGGCTCATCCTGCTCCTCTCGCTGCTCGGCGGAATGCTCATAGGCGCTTTAGTCGGATTCGCATCATGCTCGGCAATAAAAGGTGCAGCCAAAAACTCACTTTCCCAGCCCAAAACCTTCTCAACGGACGAAATGAGCATTGTCCTCACCCGCCAGTTCGTAGAAGAAAAAGTCGATTCATTCCATCTGGCAGCCTCATCGAACAAAGTCGCGGTACTTGTGCAAAAACAGCCGTTCATGCAGAACACGGAATTCAAAACGATGTCGATCGATAATTATACGAAACTCGTCACGCAAAGCAACGGCAGACCGTCGCTGACAATAAAAGCAGAAGGCGACGCACGTTATTTTGAATATGACTTTACCGATCCCGACAGCGGTCAATCGCTCCACTACTGGGTATACACCTACAAAGGCGTCGATGAATTCTGGCTGATAAACTTCTCCTGCCTCAAGAGCGATGAAGCAGCCGTCAGGCCTTCGATTTCGAAGTGGGCAACAAGCGCGACGTTCAAATGAGCAGTTAATATGCTAAATACAAAATGAAATGAACTGAAATGAAATAAAACGAGCTAATCGGGTAGGGGGAAATTTCTTCCCCCTCCCACACCACCGTACGTGCCGTTCGGCATACGGCGGTTCGGTTCTTCTTCTCGTTTTCTTCAACGCTTTTGTGTATTTGCTCTAAGACTTCCTTTGTTTCGTCTCATATACGTTTCGGCTACTTCTCTTATCGAGCACAAGCATAACATCTTCTCACGATTAGTTGAACCGTTCAGCCCTTCCCGATTTTCTCGGTACTATGGCTTCTGCTGACTTCTCACAGTTCGTTGTTACTACGCTTCAATTTGCCAGTTCGCTCTTTCTCCGCGTCTGTGAGACCTCACGGGATAAGTCATCAGTCTTTCCTCGTCCTCCTTCCCAATCTACGCATACGGGTTACGGTTGCCTTTTTGGACTTCGTGACTCTTGGCCCACTTATCCGCCGTATACGCCTTAATATTGGGTTTCTGTTCGTAAGGCTACGATTTTGCTATCCCTTCCTCTCGCCTACGCCTCACGACGTAAACCTTGGGAGTCGCTTTGGGGTTCGTCGGCAACTACGCCCCTTGTGGACTTTCACCACAGACCGACGGCATGCCCGTCGTAC
>JAFWQX010000012.1 GCA_017508875.1 Clostridia bacterium
GGACGGCGCTATTCTTCTGGTTTCCGGTCCTGACGGCCCGCAGGCTCAGACGAGAGAGCATATCCTTCTTGCCCGCCAGGTCGGTGTGCCCTACATCGTAGTATTCATGAACAAATGCGACCTGATCAAGCCCGGCGACGAGGAACTCCTTGACCTTTCCGAAATGGAAATCAGAGAGCTGCTCAGCAAGTACGATTTCCCCGGAGACGATATTCCGATCATCCGCGGATCTGCTGCTCTTGCTCTTCAGAGCGAGTCCACCGATCCTAACGCTCCTGAGTACGCTTGCATTCACGAGCTTATGGATGCCGTTGACACCTACATTCCTACGCCTCAGCGTCCTACCGATCTTCCTTTCCTGCTTCCTGTAGAAGACGTATTCACGATCACCGGTCGTGGTACCGTTGCTACCGGCCGTCTTGAGAGAGGTATCGTTAAACTTAATGATCCTGCTGAGATCGTTGGTCTTAAAGAAGAGAAGAAATCCACCGTTATTACCGGTATCGAAATGTTCCGTAAATCCATGGACAGCGCAGAAGCCGGCGATAACGTAGGTCTCCTCCTCCGCGGCGTGCAGAGAACAGAAGTTGAAAGAGGCCAGGTTATCGTTAAGCCCGGTTCCATTCATCCGCACACCCATTTTAAAGGCCAGGTTTACGTTCTGACCGCTAACGAAGGCGGACGTCATAAGCCCTTCTTCACCAACTACAGACCTCAGTTCTATTTCAGAACGACTGACGTTACCGGCGTTATCACCCTTCCTGAGGGAACCGAAATGGTTATGCCCGGCGACCACATCGAGATGGAAGTTGAGCTCATCACTCCTATCGCTATGGAAGAAGGCCTGAAGTTCGCTATCCGTGAAGGCGGCCGTACCGTTGGTGCTGGTTCCGTTACCAAGATCATTGAATAATTGATTTCGGAACTCACTGATATTGATTAAAAAAGCAGCGCTCTGTCTCGGAGCGCTGTTTTTTTATTTCGGGCGGGAATATCAGGAAGATTTTTGTCGTCAATATAAGTGAGGGGGAGCTTTGTGATGAATGATAAAGAATTGATAATGTTGTTCGACAGACGCGATGAGACAGCCATCACGGAACTTGACCGCAAATACGGGTCAAGATGCCGCGCGGTTGCACTCGGTGTGCTGAAGAATGAAGCAGACGCGGAAGAGTGCGTGAACGACGCATTTCTGAAGGTCTGGAACAGCATTCCGCCGGCGGCACCTGATAAATTGTCCACATACGTCGAAAGCATAGTGCGAAACAAGGCAATTGACCGCTACAGAACCGACAGACGCGAAAAACGGATCCCCCCTGAAGACATTGCGCCGCTGGAAGATGTAGCAGAGCTTCCGGACGATACCGGCAGTGACGTCTTATCGCACGAAACGGTTGATCTGATCGAAGAGTATTTAAGCGGAATTGACAGAAAAAAGCGGCTGATATTCATCGGCCGGTACTACCGCGAGCGTTCGGTGAGCGAACTCGCTGCCGAACTTGGAATAGCTGAAGGGACCGTACTGTCATCGATCCATCGCACAAAAAAAGGACTTGCTGATTTTCTGAAGAAAAGGGGAGTGTCGATATGAACGAAGAATCGCTGGTTAAATATGTAAAAGCGCTTCCGGACAAAATGCTTAATGAATATGAAGCGGCTGTCGCAGGCGGCGGGACAGGTGCTGCGGTCAATGCAGCCGGAACAAAGTCATCGGGCGTCCGGGACAATAAAAACCGTTTTCCTTTCCTCGGCCCGCTGCTGGTGATCATTGCCGCGGTAGTAACTGTGGCAGTCGTGGTCGTTGTCCAGAGCCGCAATAAAAAGAGCAGCACAGATCCATCTGCGACTGCATATCAGCTTTCGGAACCAACAGCTACTCCTGATTCTACGGAATTCGTCACAGACCTTCCGGAAACCGGAACGGCTGCGACGACAGAATTACCGACTGCGACGACAGAGTTACCGACTGCGACGATCACACCCGCGCCGACGGATATAGCGACGACGCCCGCGCCTACCGATACTGCGACGTTGCCCGCGCCTACCGAACCGGAAACACGTACTCCGGATCCTTCAAATATCCTTGACAGACCTTTCTGCATTATACAGAACGGGCGCAAGATATATCCGTATTACGCAGGCGAACTGCGTACCCCGAAACATTCGGGAAATGTAATAACTTTTGTTGAAAACCTTCCCGAAGATCTGTCACAGATCAAAGCAAATGCTCCTATAGTGTACACCGACGTGCCCTTTACAGTCGAATGGACCGTTGAGCCGTATTCACAACAATGGGTAGGAGCGAAGCTTGTCGGGTATGAATTTGACTTGATATTAGAAAAGGGAATAGATAACACGGATACAAACAAGCTGAACATGGTATTTGATGGTCACAGAGCCAGCCTTGATGGTAACGCATCCGGAGATTTAGATATCATGCAGTTACTGCCGAAGACAGATTATCCGGGGCGCAAAAGGTATATGGCACTGATAATTCACGATGCACGTATCAATGATTATGAAATGTTGTTACCGTCATATGTTTTCTGTTTCGTGAACAGAGGATCTGATATTACGCCTACGCCGCAGCCCACTGCCACGCCTACGCAGGATCCGGATCACATTAAAGTCAATCATCTTGACCCGATCATCACAAAAGGCGAGTTATATGTAGGCGAAACAGTTCAGCTAAGCTACCACGTGTCTCCTGAGAACTATAATTACGGCACAATCAGATGGAAACTCACCTCCGGCTTTGACTGCGCGACGATCGATCCCGTCACCGGAGTATTGACCGCACTAAAACCCGGCTCCGTAGGCGTTCTTCCGTATGTTGAAGAATACGAAACCAAAAACAGCCCGGCCGGAGTTGTCATTTATGCAAAGGAAGATAAGGAGGATTATAAAGAGCCTGAGCATGAGCAGGAGCTTCCGGCACAATACAGACCGGACGCAGGGCCTTACGGTGATGGCTGGACAGAAAAGCGGGTCAATATCAGGAAGAGTTTCCTTGTCTACAACTGCCAGACTCCGGATGTTCTGCCCGCGTATAAACTTCGTCCGACCGACGAGATCGAATACCGGAACAGCCCTTATGAGAACGACCTTTCGCTGTTTGTAACGTTCAGAGAAACCTCGTATTCGGGAGATATACATTCTTACAGAGCCGTAAAACAGAAAGGCGTAAAGGTTACGTTTACGGACGCGAAGACCGGCAAAGTCGTGGGTTATTCATATACCAACGCGGACGGTATAGCGATGTTTACTATAAAAAAGCAGGAGATAGATTTTATAGTTACGGCGGAACTGAACGGATACAATTTCGACCATCTTGAATTTGAAGAAGACAGACATATTATTTATCCCGGCGGAGGGGAGAGGGGATCTACCGGGCCGTATACGGATTGCGGCATCGCGCAGTGGTATGATCTCAAAACCAACAGCAATGCTGCGAGCGAATATACGTTCCGTACGGTCAACGTTTCCACCGGCGAAGTTATTCCCGGCGGCATAATAGATATTTACTTTCAGGAAAGCACTTCGGTTACGCTGGACAGTGAGTACGGCGGCTATACCCTAATGGCATTTGACGATTTCTTCGATTCAATACGGACGATAACTTACCTGTACGGCGAGACGTATCCTAAAAAGCGTGTTGAAAATTGCACGTTCCGGCGCGAAGGAAATATTGTCACGGTTTATGCGGATATTCCCGACGATACACCGACGCAGATACTCATAGAGCGCATCACGATACAGGGGACAAAGCCGACGTTATATGTCGCAGAAGGGCTTGAACTGACATACACAGTTTCTCCGGCAAACGCTAACTACGGCACGGTCAAATTCAGATTGACCAGGGGCGAGGATTGCGCGTTCCTGGATCCGGACACCGGGAGACTTGTTGCTCTCAAAGAGGGTTCCTTCGCGGTCGAGGCATACGTCGAAGAGTATGAAATTACGCACCCGGTAAGCCCTCAGGCAATACAGGTAATTGACCGCCTGTCCGAGCCGCAGCACGAGCGGCCGCTTCCGGACAAATACAAACCGGACGAGCTGGTCTTTGACGGAACGATGGATGAATCTATAATCACTCGCAGAAAAGCCCTTTTGGTGTACAACTGCGCTACGCCTGACGTGCTGCCGGTCTATATGACCGAGGGCGAAGAGTATCACACTTCTCCTTATGGCAACGACTACATCATATACGTCAATTTGTATGATGCGGCGAAGGCGGAGCGCGACGGGCGAAATGATTCGATCGTTAAAGAGAAGGGGATACCGGTTTATTTTATGGAAGCGTCTACAGGTGAAATGGTGGGATATTCGTACACTAATGCCGACGGTATCGCGATGTTCACTATAAAAAAACAGGAATCACTTGACCTTGTGGTTTCGGTTGAAATGGACGGATACACGACAAGTTTTCCTCATCCCGCGGAACAGGGTCATATCATTCCGGGGCAAAGCGAATTTATTTATAAGCGAGCATATGTAACCGGCGGCGAGGCAGAACGCTTCCTGATCCCTATCGCCGTAGATTTTTGACTGCAAGACGTTGACAATTATTGTGAATATTGTTCCTGCATTCTTAAAGCAAGAACGGGACAATAAAACAGCGGGCCGGGAGTGATCCCGGCCCGCTTTAATTATACTGTCGCGCTGTTAACGGATCCTGACTATTAATTGTCAGCCTCCTGTTACGTCACCGGTATCGCCGGAATTATTGTCCGTCGTGTCGGTCGTATCAGTTGGCGTATCGACCTTGCCCGCGTCAGCGGCGGCCTGTGCGACTTCGTCAGCTTCGCGCAGAGCCCTTGCCTCGCACGTCTTGCACGCACGCGTCTTACCGTTCTCGATCGCGGTGGTCGTGGTGCCTTCCTTGAGTTCGACGGAATGGTTCAGGTGCGAGCAATCCTCGTAGAGGTGATAAACTGTGCCGCTGTCCGTCCAGAAAACTTCGGTCGTTCCTGCGGCTTCAAGCAACTCTTCCTGGGAGATCGGGTTCCAGTCAACGCTCGTGAGTCCTCCGATTACGAGGGCAACGACTGCAGCGACTGCCGCGATGGTTTTCATCTTTTTATCTGCCTTCTTATCGAGGAGCACGAAGATGATGAAGGGAAGGAAGGCAAGGACCGAAATAAATACGCCGAGGTTGTTGTGGATCCAGAAACGGACTTTATTTTTAGCGGAAGCGGGGTCAAGGTGGTTGCCTTTTTTCCACAGCTGCGATCCAATGATCACGCATACGAGGTCAAGCACGAGGCATACGACCCAGGAGATGATCCAGCCCGGATTTTCTGCGGCAAATTTCGGTTCGAATTTGTGAGTGAAGAAAAGGATCGCGAATACTTCGAATGCGAGGGCAAGTACCCAGAGTATGATCGCTCCGATTCTGTAAGGGAGTGCATTTTTACGCGTGATAGCCAGAAGCTCTTCTGTGTTGGTGCTTTCCTGACCTACGTGGGTGATGTTGTGCTGAACTTTTGCTTTTGGCGCGGAAGTGCTCGCACGTGTGGAAGCAGCGGTCGAACGCGTTTTTTCGGCGTTCTTTTTAGCCTGCACTGCTGCCAATGCTTTTTTTGCGGCATCCTGAGCGGCTGTGTTGTCTTTCTTTGTTGCCATAGTTTTAAAACACCTCTTCTTTTGTTAAATAAACGGCATGCTTGATGCTTTTTCGCGTGTAATTTTATCATATGCGCGGCCGGATGGCAATAGCGGCTTGCGCGTTTTTCAGGGCTCACGCATGAAAAACTTGACAAAGGAACTGCAATAATGTATATGCTTCATACGGGTGATACAAATGATAAAGCAATATTTTGAAGAACTAACAGACAAAAGGCAAACACACAAAGTAAAACATAATATGCTTGA
>JAFWQX010000092.1 GCA_017508875.1 Clostridia bacterium
GAAAAGCGCATTACGGTGAACGTCAGGCCGCGGGACAACGAAGCCCCGGTCATCGCCGCTTCCACCGACGTCATTTTCGTGCGTACAGGCACTTACGGTTCGATGAATATTTTTGCGACGGACAACGAAGATGACGTCGATGTCGTGAATATCTGGAGCAAAGGCGCTCTCGACGATAAAGGCCGCCTGCTTCCCGGAGAGCACGAGCTTACGCTCCGGTGCGCGGATAATACGGGCAACGTCGCTGAGCACGTTATTAAAGTTATTGCCGCCGATTCACCCGAGCACGACCCGGAGCAGCTCCCCGTCACGCGCGACGAATCGAAGATAAATTTCGGATTGCCCGCCTGGGCGGTGATCCTTATCATTGTCGCAGCACTTATATTGTGCGCCGCAATATTCATCATTATCGTCCGAAGTAAGAAAATTGTTGAAGCGAAATCTATATCAGCGGAGGAAAAATCATGAAAAAAATATTGTTGCTGAACGGAAGCCCCGAGATCGACGGCTGCATCGCAGAGGGCCTGAAGGAAATGGCTGAAATATTCAAGAGCGCAGGTTTTGAGACGGAGCTCGTGCAGGTCGGATCGGCCGAAGTCAGAGGCTGCATCTCGTGCGGCACGTGTGAAGAAAGCGGACAATGCGTTTTCGACGATCTCGTAAATGAAACGGCGCCTAAATTCGAGGCCGCGGACGGACTCGTGATCGGAAGCCCGGTATACTACGCCTCCCCCAACGGCACGCTGCTGTCGTTCCTTGACCGCCTGTTCTTCAGCACCGGTTTTTCAAAGCACATGAAAGTCGGAGCGGCGATCGTAAGCTGCCGCAGAGGCGGAAATTCCGCCACGTTCGATGTGCTCAATAAATATTTTACGATCAGCGGCATGCCGGTGGCGTCAAGCACTTACTGGAATATGATCCACGGCTTTACGGCGGAGGACGTCAGAAAAGATCTTGAGGGGCTCCAGACGCTTAGGAATCTCGCCCGGAATATGGTGTTTATGGTCAATGCGATCGGTGACGCGAAGGAGAAATACGGTCTTCCGGAAGTTGAAAATTCGGAATTTACGTGCTTCCACGACGGTAAATGACGCGCCGGTCGTAATATTTAATTAATTCGCATCCGTTTTTATCTCCCGCTGACATAACTCCGGTACGTGTTATGAGTATAGTGTACGGGATCAGAACGGGTGCGTTGTTAATTTTTGCTATTTTATTGCTGTTTTCTTGATTAATACATTGATTATTGTCGATTTGTGTCGGTCTTTGACGCTTTTTGTCAGCTTTCGTCGTTTTTTGTCGATATATTTTTCTTAAATTATTCCAAAATAAATGTTAGAATTAGCAGGCACGTCGGTACTCGGGATGCTTCGGTATCCCTTGCGGTGGCGGTTCCCTCAGGCAGTTAATTATTTGATTGCTGAGAGGGTCGGTCTTTTTTGATATCCCTCTCAATCTGGAAGGATGGGAGGTGGGACGATATGGTAACACATACTGAGCTTTATGCTCTGATCTCGGTACTTGTATCGCTGGTCAGTCTCGTCGTATACGTCTTTCGAGGCGGAAAACGGCATTAAAAAAGACTAATCGCCTGCTCCAACGGCAACGAGTTTGGCGATTAGTCTAAACACAAAGCCTGAGGGAACCGCTTATCGGCGTGCCTCTTTGCAACTGTTATTCTATCACAAACCTGATAACCGGTCAACAAAAAAGATTACTTCCGATTATTGATTCAACGATTCTTTATCGATTTTTCTCTTCTTCGCTCTGTGCCTCTTCCCCTGCCTCCGCCGCTCCAGGCATCGCATTCCAATTATTGATACCGACAACGGCGTCAACGGGCAGCGCGAATGCTATTCCGTGCCCCGGCGTGTCAAGCCCGCACGTTGAATAGAGCGCGTGCAATACGTCGTTTCGTATTCCGGCAGGCACAAGTATCATCACGATCTCTTTCTGCGGAGACACCGAGATCCCGAATACTTTTTCCGCTTCAATGTTCGCGGTCCCGCGCGCCCGAAGCACCGTTCCGCCCCTTGCCCCTGCGCGTCTGGCAGCCTCCATGACGACCTCGCTGAAGCCTTCGTTCACTATGCAAAATATTACTTCATGTTCAAAATCCATCATAAAAACCTCTGTGTCTCTCTTTTATCTGCCAGAAATCTGTACGCAAGCACGCCCACGACGCTGCTCATCGGAACTGTAAAAGCTATTCCTTTTCCGTCTTTAATGGAATTAAACCGCTTGGAGAGCGTATCTAAAAGCTCCTGGGCGCGTTCTTCGCGGATCACGCTGAGGATCGTGCTCTTCCTGTCGTCCGCAAGCCCTATAATGTCAAGCATCTCGGTCTGTGCAGTGCCCTTCGATGAAACGAAGCACTGGATATTTGCCCCGAAGCTCTGTATAAGATCGGCGTAATATTCGGATTTTACTCTGTTCACGACGGTGATCAGGAGTTTCAGTTTGTCCGGCGATCTGACCGGTTCCGGACGCTGTTTCATTTCGCTCATAACGCACCTCCCGAAACTTACATAAATTCGATGATCTGCTCATCATCGGCAGAAAGGATCCTCGCCATTGCCCGCTTATTCTTTACGCGCTCGGCGGTGATTGCCCTGAACCCGAGCAGCTGGATCGTGATAAGCGGAGTCATTGCCACCATTGCCACCACGCCGAATGCATCGACAGGTATTTTACCTACGCCCTGAAGCATACTGCACGCGCCGATCGCGAAGGGCAATATAAAGCTTGACGTCAGCGGGCCGCTGGCAACGCCGCCTGAATCGAACGCGATGGCCGTGTATATTCCGGGGACAAGCAGCGACAGTCCGAGCGATATTATATATCCCGGTATCAGGTAGTATAGGATGCTGAAGTCGAAGATGATCCGTATGATCGAAAGCGCGATCGAAATGCCGACGCCTACCGAAAGCGCGATCATCATTGACCGCCCGCTGACCGAGCCGCCGGTGACGTTTTCGACCTGTTTGTTGAGCACGTGTATCGCAGGCTCGGCAAGTACCGTGACCATTCCTGTTAAGAATCCGAAACCCACGAGTGCGGCGGGATGTAATTTTTCAGACAGCTGCGTGCCGAGTTTGAACCCGACCGGCATGAATCCGATCTTCACTGCGGTCATGAATATAACGAGTCCGACGAACGTGTATATTATTCCGTTTATGATCTGGAAGAGTTTTTTCGCGGGCAGTTTAAGCAGCGTGAACTGGAGGATGAAGAAGATCCCGGCAATGAGCACGAGCGCCACGGCTACCTCTCCCACTGTCTCGAGCAGCGTATGGACAAGATTTGAGCCTATTTTCGATTCAACGGAATAGTCGGGGAGAGTGTAATTGACCTTTCCCTTCGAAGTTAGTCCGATGGCAACGACGGCGAGTACCGGTCCTACGGAGCAGAACGCTATCGATCCGAAATTGTTCTCCGCGCTCTTGCTGTGCCCTACGGACGAAGCGATACCAATGCCCAGCGCCATTATGAACGGCACGGTGATCGGTCCCGTCGTGACACCGCCCGAATCGAAAGCGAGCGCCGCGAAATCATTGCCCTCGCGCAAAATGAGGACGGCAACGAGTGCAAAGAGCAGCAGATAGAAGAACATCAGATATTGCGGGAGAGGCTTGTTTTTCACCGTCCTTATTATTGACAGCAACAGAAACAGTCCCACACCCACGCCTACGACGCCTATCAGCACGTAGTTTTTTACCATGTCCGAGACCTGGCCGGCGAGCACCGACAGATCCGGTTCGGCGATAGTTATCATAACGCCCATGACGAAGCAAACTATCAGCAGGAGCGCCGGTTTGCCGGATTTCGAAAGGCCTGAACCGACGTGTTCGCCCATAGGCGACATGGCAAGATCCGCGCCGAGGTTGAACAGTCCGATCCCTATGACAAGCATCACCGACGCGACAATGAATGCGGTGATCTCGGCGGTGCTGAGGTCAACTAACGGCGTGAAGCATATTATGAG
Organism: Clostridia bacterium; assembly: GCA_017508875.1. GTDB lineage: Bacteria > Bacillota > Clostridia > UBA1212 > UBA1255 > UBA1255. The sequence goes on from JAFWQX010000092.1 coordinate 3,986, forward strand.
CACTATCAGCATCACGGGCAATACCGA
>JAFWQX010000093.1 GCA_017508875.1 Clostridia bacterium
CTAAAAACACCGCCTTAAATTAAAAAATCAAGTTCCAGGCGGTGTTCTGCGCCCATTTTCCGCCTAGAAGCGGCGCCCTCAGCTGAAAAACACCGCCTGAAATTCAAAAATCAAGTTCCAGGCGGTGTTTCGCGCCTATTTTCCGCCGAGAAGCGGCGCCCTCAGCTGAAAAACACCGCCTGAAATTTAAAAATCAAGTTACAGGCGGTGTTCTGCGCCCATTTCCAGCCGGCAGGCGGCGCCCGAGCCTGTGATACTACCACATTTAGTCATCATCCGGTTCGCGAAAAAAGTCCTTGCACACCGAAGATCAATGTGGTACAATACATCGGTGCGCGAAAGCGCGCTTATTGTGCCACAGGAGGTGAATCAAATTGCCGAATATCAAATCTGCTAAAAAAAGAGTGTTAGTGGCTGAGAGAAATCACGCCAGAAACGTCGCTGCAAAATCCGCAGTCAGAACTTCCGTTAAGAAGGCCAGACTGGCTGTTGCTAATAAAGCTGAAAACGCTGATGCCGCTGTAAAAGCAGCTTCTATATCTGTAGATAAGGCTGTTACAAAGGGCATTATGCATAAAAATACCGCTGCCCGCAGGAAGTCCAGACTTGCAAAAGCGCTGAACGAGTCCAAGGCTTAATTGGTCGAAATCAAGATGCAGAATTAAGATGCAAAATGACTTCCGTTTCGCATACCGGAGCGGGAGCTTTTTGTCTCTAAAGACGTGATTTTTTTTGACCGACGGCGAAATGGAGGAAACAGTATGTATACTGAAAGAAAACTGCTGAGCGAAGACGGAAAGTATTACGTAGATATCTTTGTGCAGCATGAATCGCCCGAAATAAAACTTTCGCACTTAAGACCGATGGTCGTTGTCCTTCCCGGCGGAGGGTACATGATGACGTCAGACAGGGAAGCGGAACCTATTGCCCTCGAATACCTGGCCGCCGGATTCAACGCGGCCGTTGTCCGTTACCACGTGAACAGGGATGCCGTCTGGCCGAATCCTCAGGTCGACGTTTCAGAAGCGCTGAAATATATAAGGGCAAACGCCGGGCGTTTTCTGACGGATCCGAATAAGATCGCGCTCTGCGGCTTTTCAGCCGGAGGTCACCTCACTGCGTCAATGGGCGTTCACTGGGATGATCCTGAGATCCAGAAACGTTCCGGATGTTTGAACGGCGAGAACAGGCCTGACGCGCTCGTGCTCGGCTACGCTGTGATCAACGACAGACCGCTTTTTTACAATCCGGATTCGATGGGCGCTCTTCTACGTAATTACGCAGGTACGCCTGAGTACGATAAAATGTACGAGTACGTCTGCTGCGAAAAGTACGTAAAGAAGGAAAAGACTCCGCCGGCGTTTATGTTCAGCACGTGGAGCGATCACTGTGTACCGATCCATAATACGCTTGACTTCGCCGCTGCGCTCGACAAAGAGAATATTCCCGCCGAAGTCCACATTTATCAGAACGGCGAACACGGCCTGGGACTTGCCGATTTCAGGACTTACTGCGTACCGGCTAATCTTTGCCCGGATGCGGTCGAATGGATAAAGCTTAGCTGCAACTGGCTCTGGAATCTTTTCGGACGCGGAGTTTAACGGAGCAAAAAGACGGGAATAAGACACGTATTTTTCACAAAAACGCCTTTAAAAACGGGCGGACTTGTGTTAAAATAAAACTATAAAAAATATAAACGGAGGTTTTCAAAATGATTAGTTTACCTATAACAACAGTTAAGAAAGCACAGCAGGAAGCTACTGTCAGAACACTTGTAGGCCTTGCAGCCGGTTTCGCAGCAGGTGCCGCTATCGGCGCAGCGATCGGTATCCTCTTCGCGCCCAAAGCCGGAGCAGAGACGAGACACGATATCGCCGATAAATCCAAAGAGGTCTTCGGAACAGTTAAAGAAAAATGCGTTAACACCGTTAATGCTGTTAAAGAGAAGATCAAATCCAAAAAAGCTGAAGACGTTGAAGAAATCGTAGCGGAAGTTGCTGAAGACGCGGCGGAAGCTGTTGAAGAGGCGTAAGCCGGAAAAGGGCTGGTAAATTATGATTTTGTTATCTGCTGAGAGCCAGAACATCAGCCTTCCGTTCACCTGGTCGCAGCTGCTTTTAGGACTGCTTGCGATCGCGGGTATCGTCGCGGTCGTTGTCCTGACCGTACTGCTTATCAGAGTGGCGAAGACGGTGAAGAAGGTCAATAAGCTGCTTGGCGATAATGCCGAACAGCTTGACGAAACCGTAAAGAAGCTGCCGAGCATTGCCACCAGCGCCGATGAAACGCTCAAAAACGTGAACAATATTACGGGATCCGTTAACAACGTCGTAACTGACGTTACTGAACTGGTTAATACTTTCACTACGCCCGACGGTGCAGGCGGAGTCGTCGCTTCTGTTGCCGGAGCCGTGGTCAGCCTCGTTCAGGTCATTAAAGAAATGAAGGATAAATGATACGCCTTAATGCTGTCATTTAAAGAGATCATCCATCCGCTTCAGATTTCTTTTGGAATTCAGAGCGGATGGGCGTTTTGTTTGATATAATGGGTACTGTTGAACAATTCGTAAAGAAAAAGTCGAGCAAGCTGGCTGCGCTGCTGATAATTGTTTATTTTGCCGCGGCTGTTCTGATAACGTTCGGTATTTACAAGCTGGCGGGCAGGATCGCGTTCGTTCCCGCGCCGTTTCTTATTATCGGGGCAATATTAGCTTCTATGTACACCAGAATGATGTCGCGCGTTGAATATGAGTATTCGGTAAATACAGGAGCGCTCAATATTGACGCGATCTACGATCAGAAAAGGAGGAAGCATATCATTAACGTCAACGCTTCTTCAATCACGCAGTTCGGCAGGCTTTGCGATGATGATGCTAAACAGGCCGCGAAATCGGCTCAGAAGGTCGTATACTGCGCCTCCAGCGACGAGAACGAGCAGGCATATTATTTCGTTTGCCCGAACGAAAACAAGGGCGATTATATGTACGTTTTCGAACCGGACGAGCAGGTGCTGCATGCGATCGAGGTTTACAATCCTATTATCAATCGCTACGTTCTTAAGTATAAAAGCGGGAGAGGTTACTGAGCATTAAGCCTTAGTGCGAATGCCGGTAATGAGCCGCGGTCAATAAAATAAGTTTTTCTTTTGCTCCGGTGGTCTAATGGATACGATAGCAGACTCCGACTCTGCTGATATGGGTTCGATTCCCGTCCGGGGTATTTTTTTGGCTAAAATCGGCTTTATCGTTTTTAAAAATGTTTTTTTACCGTGTCCTGTCCCAAACTGCCCCGGGAAGATCATACCCTTGCGCCGCCTTTTCTATAATTATTCTATTTCGCATTTTTTAATTACAATTGATTTTGCGAAATATCTCTTGTAAAATATCACATCCTGTCACTTTGAAGGGCCATATTTGCAACGGATGAGAAACTCACATTCCTTGATATGAAGCTGTTTGAGGATAACATCTATAATCTTCTCGGGATGGCTGAGGATTACATACTGAAAAACATCCGGTGGAGAATCGAGATTATCGGCACAGAACGAACCGAGACACCGGAGATTCCTGTGGCGGTCATCAGAGAGGTGCTGGCCAACAGCTTCGCCCATGCTGTCTATAACGGCCGTACAAACCATGAGATTTGTATTCATCCTGGCATGATCACGATTTACAGCCCAGGCGAATATGCAAGCAATCACAAGCCTGAAGACTACATGAAGGGCAATTATGAGTCTGTGATCCGAAACGCCACAATTGCCAAAATCCTTTATCTCAACAAGTCGATTGAGCAATTTGGAAGCGGATTTAAGCGGATTAACAGCCTGTGCAAAGATGCCGGAATACGCTTCTCATATGAGAGTGATGAGCTTGGATTCAAGTTCATCCTGTATCGCCCCGAGCTTCAAAGTGACATTCCAAGTGTCACTTTGGATGTCACTTTGAACGGGACAGAGATGGCCGTGCTTGCTATTTTGAAACAGAAGCCGGATTCTTCGCGAGGCGAGATTGCGGAAAAGATTTCTAAAACGGTCAGGACTGTACAGAGAGCATTGGACTCGTTACGGGAAAAAGGTTATATCCAGCGCGTCGGTTCCAAACAAGATCCGCAATGGAAAATAGTAAAATAAAGCCGGGATTGCAGTTGATTCTTCACGATTTCGTGATATAATATAAGTGACCGCAAACAGGAGGTTTCATCTATGCCGGTATTGTCCAGATTCTACGGGATCGTCATTCGTATGTATTTTCAGCAGGCGGAGCATAACCCGCCGCATATTCACGCCCTTTACGGCGAGGATATGGCCGCCATTGACATTCAAACGGGCGAGGTGCTGGAAGGTCATCTGCCGCCCAAAGCGCTGGCTATGGTGCGGGAATGGGCGGCGATTCACAAAACTGATCTTCTGCATATGTGGGAGACGCAGGAGTTCAAGTCTCTTTCTCCACTTGAATAAGGAGTTGATTGTATGTTCCATAAAGTGAAAGCTGTAAACGCTCTGCCGGACTATCGCCTAAGCGTTCAGTTTGCGGAGGGCGTAACAAAAATCTATGATGTAAAGCCATTATTTGCAAAATGGAAGCCGTTCAAGGCGTTAGAAAATGCGCCAGAGCTGTTTTCCGGCGTGGAGGTCGATATGGGCGGCTACGGGATCATCTGGAACGATGATCTTGACCTGTCCTGTGACGAGTTGTTTGAAAACGGCGAAGTAGTCAAGACGCCCTTTGACGGGCTCATGGCCTTTACTGACGCCACCCAACTATGGGGGCTGAACGAAAGCACGCTGCGCAAGGCGATTGCTTACGGAAAGCTTGTCAACGGCGTGGACGCCTGCAAATACGGTAAACAGTGGGTCATTTCCATGGATGCCATGAAGCGGGAATACGGGCAGCCAAAAGCAAACACATAGAAATGATGGTTGGAACTATTAACAAATATGTGAGTAATAATTATAATCAGCTATTGAGGCGGCGGAGAGCAGTTCCCGCCGCCTCACAAATTCTTTCCTGCCTTCTAGCTCTTCTCTTAAAGTTTGCATTAACGCCATGGATGCATTATAATATGAAAAAACAGGGAGGTAACATTATGAAAAAACTCACCGTAGTATTGATCGCACTCATCATATGCGTTTCAGCCTTATCAGCATGTTCGAGGGCTTATAAGTATCAGGGATTGACGATGGGAGATGGAGAATATGATGAGCTCCCTTACCCGGATTTTGGCGAAAACATTGATCCCGAAGCTGCTAAAATAATAGAAAATCCGTTTGTAAAAACATCGGATGAGCCGGTCTCGACTTTTTCGGCGGATGTTGACACCGCATCATACTCGTTTTTGCGCCACCTTATCAGAGAAAATTACGACTACGATCAGATCATTACCCTTGGCGGATCGATGATCAGGACAGAGGAACTGGTCAATTATTTCAGGTACTCATATAAACTTCCGGAAAAAGGCGAACTGTTCGGCGTAGATGCAAAACTGGTAACTTGTCCGTGGAATACGGATAGCTCACTTCTTATACTCGGGCTCCAGACAGAAAAACCGGAAATCAAGACGGCAAATAATCTTGTTTTCCTGATCGATATTTCAGGCTCGATGAGCTCGAAGGATAAACTCCCGCTGCTTCAGAAAACATTCTCCTATCTGACGTCAAATCTCGGCGCTGACGATACTGTATCTATCGTTACATACGCTGCCGGAGAAAAAGTCGTGCTCGAAGGCTGCGAGGGAAATAAAACAGTACTTATTCAGAATGCTATCGACAAACTCAAGGCGGGCGGGTCAACCAACGGCGAGGCCGGGCTGAAAAAGGCGTATGAGCTCGCCGAAAAATATTACAAGCCCGAAGGGAACAACCGCATAATTATGGCTTCCGACGGAGACCTGAACGTCGGTATTTCCTCTGTCGACGAGGTCAAAAAATTCGTGTCCGAAAAACGGGATGCAGGCGTATTTCTTTCAGTGCTCGGCTTCGGCTACGGCAATTACCGCGACAGCATTATGGAGGCCGTGGCTGACAACGGAAACGGCGCTTATTACTATATTGACTGCGAAGAAGAGGCCGAAAAGGTATTCGGCACCGATCTGCTTTCCACACTTTACACCGTTGCCAAGGACGTGAAACTTCAGGTGACGTTTGACGCCGGAACAGTTTCCGAATACAGACTGATCGGTTACGAGAACAGGCTGATGACTCAGCAGGATTTTGAAGATGATACGAAGGACGCGGGCGAACTTGGAGCCGGGCACTGCGTGACGGTCTGTTACGAATTGAAGCTTAACACCGAACCCGAAGAAGGCGCAGATCACATGTTCGACCTCTCAGTAAGATACAAAAAACCTGACGAAGACCAGAGTTTACTAAATGAATATTCATTCCTCAAGTCCGTAACGGCTGCGGAGGCAGACGCTGATACGGATCTGATCGCCGCATTGTGCGAGACGGCAATGATCCTTCACGACAGCGAATTCTGCGGGGATATTACGCTAAAAGACGTGCTTAAACTTCTTGAAGCACACGATTACAGTGCGGACGGCTATAAAGAGCAATTCGTGTCGCTGATCTCAAAACTGGACGAGATTTCTGAAAAGGAAACGGCGACGGAGCAGTAGATCGCGAGCTTGAGCAGATAATGCAGTAAATACAGGAGATTTCTTTTAGAAAGAAAAAGGTGAAAAAATGAATAATTATCCCACACCGCACATTGACGCCGCACAGGGAGATTTTGCCCCGACGGTACTCATGCCGGGAGACCCGATGCGGTCGAAATATATTGCCCGGAACTACCTGGACGGAGCTAAGCTTGTCAACGACGTGCGCGGCGTGCAGGGCTATACCGGGGCGTATAAAGGAGTTCCGGTGTCGGTCATGGCTTCCGGCATGGGGCAGCCTTCTATCGGCATTTATTCGTACGAACTGTTCAATTTTTTCGGCGTGCAGAATATAATTCGCGTAGGTTCGTGCGGCGGCTTCAGCAAAGAACTTCACGTTAAAGACATCGTTTTAGCGATGGGAGCGTGCACGAACGGAAATTTCGCCGCGCAGTACGAACTGCCGGGAACGTTCTGCCCGATAGCGGATTTCGGACTGCTTACCGCCGCGGCCGGATGCTGCGAAGCAAAAGGCGTCAGGTATAAAGTGGGTAATATTCTCGCCTCCGACGTGTTTTACGACGATTCTGATTCCGGAATGAAGTGGGCGAAGATGGGCGTGCTCGGCGTGGATATGGAATCCGCGGCGCTCTATTGCAACGCCGCAAGGTCCGGCAGGCGGGCGCTCTCGATCTGTGCCGTGAGCGATTCGTTCGTGTATGACGAATGCATGAGTGCGGAAGAACGCGAAAAATCATTGACAGACCTGATCGAAATATCACTGGAAACAGCGATTCGGGCAAAAACTGAGAATTGACCGTGTCATAAATATTGACGCGGAGGCGGAGATGTATTATGGACAATAATCCAATCAACCCAACTGATTTAGCTGAAATGAAAGAGCTCGTGCGCACGCTGAATGAAGCGGCGTATTCGTACTACGTCGAGGACAATGAAATAATGTCCAACTTCGAGTACGACAGGCTGTACGACAGACTTTCAGCGTTAGAGGCCCGGACCGGTACGGTGCTGCCGGACAGCCCCACGAAGAGCGCCGGAGCAGGGTATAAAGCCGTATCAAAGCTTGAAAAATCCGAACACGAATTTCCTGCGTTGTCCCTCGACAAAACAAAGGACAGATATTCTCTTCCTGCGTGGCTCGGCGGAATGGACGGAGTACTGTCGTGGAAATTAGACGGGCTTACAGTTGTCCTTACGTACGAAAACGGAACGCTCCAAAAGGCCGTCACGAGAGGCAGCGGGACAGTCGGTGAGGTAGTCACACATAACGCCGTGCATTTCGGCGGCGTGCCAAAGCGGATCGGGTTTAAAGGTAAGCTTATAATCCGCGGCGAAGCCGTCATGAAATATGCCGATTTCGATGAAGTGAACAGGCGCATTCCGGAGACCGAGGCGAAATATAAAAATCCGCGCAATCTGGCGTCGGCGACTGTAAGGCTGCTCGACTCGAAAGAAGCGGCGGAGAGGCCGGTCACGGTCATGGCATTCGACCTCGTTTATATTGACGACGGAAAAGGGATCAGAGACGCGAACTCGAAAAACTCGCAGTTCGAATGGCTCGAAAAACAGGGCTTTACCGTTGTCCCGCACACGCTCGTAACGCCGCTTACGGTAGTCGGCGAACTGGAGCGGTTTGAACGGATGCTGCCTGAAAATGAATTTCCTACAGACGGGCTCGTGCTGATATTGGATGACGAAGCGTACGGCAGATCGCTCGGCTCTACGGGCAAATTCCCGCGTAACGGCATCGCGTTCAAGTGGCAGGACGAGGCAGTGGAGAGCCGTATTCGTGAGATAGAATGGTCCGCTTCACGTACCGGGCTGCTGAATCCGGTGGCAATATTCGATCCGGTGGAGATAGAGGGCACCACAGTCAGCCGCGCGTCAGTGCATAACGTCAGCATAGCACGCTCGCTCAGGCTCGGGACCGGGTCGCGTGTGAGCGTTTATAAAGCAAATCTGATCATACCGCAGATCGCGGAAACGCTTGAAAGTACGGGGGAGACTCTGATCCCCGATAAATGTCCCGTATGCGGCGGCACGACGTCGATACACGAAAACGAAGGGATCGAGACGCTGTATTGTGAAAATCCGGACTGCCCGGCAAAGCACGTGGGACGCTTTACACATTTTGTGTCGAGGGACGCGATGAACATCGTGGGGCTGTCGGAGGCAACGCTCGAAACGTTTATTGACGCGGGATTTGTGCGCAGGTTCGCAGATCTGTACAGGCTTGAGCGTTTCAGGGACAATATCGTTACCCTCGAAGGTTTCGGGGTAAAGTCGTACGACAATCTTCAGGCGGCAATATCTCAGAGCCGCAGCGTGAAGTTCTCCGCGCTGCTGAATGCGGCGGGGATCCCGGGCATCGGCAAGGATATGGCGAAGCAGATCTCGCGCTTTCTCGGTCGAAATGCGTATTCACGCTTCACGGAGCTTATAGCTGAGCAGTACGATTTCAGCGCCGTTTCCGGCATCGGAAGCATTATTAATGACAATATCTATGCCTGGGCCGCGGACGTTTCACGTTTCGGAGAGTTTAAGGAAGTCGCCGGGCTGCTCGATATTTCCGATGACGTGCGTTCAGTCAGCGCAGACGTTGACAATGATGTTCAGGCGTCATCCGGTGCAAATTCGCCGATCGAAGGCAAAACGTTCGTCATTACCGGTGCTTTGAACGGCTTTTCTAACAGAGATAAGATGGTAGAGTTTATCGAAGAACGCGGCGGAAAAGTTTCGGGCTCAGTCTCTTCAAAAACTGATTATCTGATCAACAACGACGTGAATTCCGGCTCCGGAAAGAATAAGAAGGCGAAAGAGCTGGGAGTGCCGGTCATCAGCGAGGAAGAGTTCATGAAACTTGCCGGTGCTGCTGATGCGACGGAGGAGTAAACAAGCATGAAAACAGTGTTTAAAAAGAAAAACGTATATATAGTAATTGCCGCTGCGCTGATAGTTTGCGCCATATTTGCCGCGACATCCGGCTGTAAAAGGCAGGATGCTCCCGCTAACGCTCCGACAGACGGGGCGGCTGCGACAGACGGGGCGGGCAACGTTGCCCCCGGCGCCACTGACAGCGCTTCCGATCCTACTTTCTTTCCCGGGGCAGATCCGAACGGGCCGCGTGAAGTTCATAATTTTGCCAATGACTCATACGAATATCTTGAGGCCGTTTGCGACGTTTTCGACGACGGTATTTACGTCATCCTCACTGATTTTAACTGGCTTTCATGGTTCGGGCTTACCGAAGAGTCAATATCAGCGGAAAAAGCCGATTGTGCGGCTGCCGGCGCTCCTTTTTCGATCAAGGTGAAGTCAACGCCTTTTTCTACGCTCAAGCTTGAAGAAGACGAACTGGAGGACCAGATAAGATACAAGGCCTGCGACGGTACGGACGACGAAATTGAAAGGCACAGCGCACATACCCTGACGTTCTGGGTCCCTTCGGAGATCACGTTCGGCACAAAAACTGTTTCCGCGCCAATGGGAAGGTATAAGATCCAGCCGTACGACGGCAATGCACTCAGCGAGACCGCGCTTGCGGACGGCGGGTATAAGGAACTGGTCGTAGAAAGCAGAACCGAAGACGAAGTCGTGTACCACTACGAATACCACGTACTGGTTACTAATTACTAGATGCTATATCTACCTTGATAACAATTGAAATTTGCCA
>JAFWQX010000094.1 GCA_017508875.1 Clostridia bacterium
AAAAATTTTTGGCACACAAATTGCCCAAATTCGAAATCGTGTGCCACTCCTCACAAACCTCCGTAGAAAAATGAGCAATAAAAGGGACAGGCGGCGTAAGGGTGTGATCTACCCGGAACATTCCGGAACAGGACGCAGTTAAAACACATTTTTCACGGAAACAGGAAAGAATCAATTTATTAGTTCAAAAAGGGACTGCCAATTTGCGGTCAATTTGCATTCAATTAACAGTCGATCAACAGTCGATTGATTAGTCAGAAAAACGGCCCGGCCAAAAACGGGCGCCTGCACTGTAAGGCAGGGACAACTGGCTGTATACAGCGAGATCCCGGTTTTTCCCCGGGATCTCGAACGTTTTGTCTGTTACGCCTATTCGTGGCGAAAACCGTCAGTCAAAATATCAGCTTCCGTTAAGAGCCTGAAGGAACGGACAGGAGCGGGACGATCAGGCCGGTACGAAATATGACTTCACCAGTTCTATTATTCCTTTTATCATTTCTTAGATCGTTTTCACGTACACGTTCTCTCTGAAGATCAGATACAGCGCTGCGATAATAGCGCAGATCACAAGGCATATGATCACTTTGATCCAGATCGAGATCGCGAACTTCTTGCGGTTGAGATTTTTATTGCTCGCAGAGTGTATGATCAGGAATATCCAGCCTATAACCGGAATGCAGTAAAGAATGCTGAGCCAGAAATACGCCCAGGGAGAAAGCAGTTTTACGCTGCTCTCCTGAGAAGCGGTGTTCCGGACGTTAACAGGTGCAGCAGTGACAGGAGCCGCTGCGGTCTTCGGAGCATTTTTTTGTACCGGCGCAGCTTCTTCAACAAATGCGGACAGTTCGGGAAGTCCGGTAACACCGAGGCTCTCCGCTTCCGATATGGCAGCCGCTGCCTGATTATATGCCTGTCTGGCTTCTTCAAGCGCGGTATCATAGTTCTTCTTCGCAGCTTCAGCCACAGCGATCCTGCGGTTTGCAGATTTGATTGAAGACGTCGCCTGCGCTTCAGCTTTCGCCATTGCCGCTCGCCTTTCCTTCTCTTTCGCTTCCGCTATGGCCGCCTCCGCTTTAGCCTTTGCCGCATCCGCCTTAGCCTGCGCCTCGGCAATAGCCGCTTTAGCTTCTTCTTCCACTCGCTGTGCTTCAAGTCTCGCTTCTTCCGCCTGCGCGTCGAAATCTATCTTCTCAGCCTCCGAAACCGTTTCTGTTTCGGCAATTGCCTCCGCAATGACCGCGCCGGCAGCTTCCTGAGCAATCGATTCATCCGCCGGAGCAGCCTCTGCCTCAGCGTTTTCCGCGACAGTCTGTTCTTCATTTACTACAGTTTCAGTTTTTTCCTCTTCTGAAACTTCTCCTAAAAAAGCGCCGCATTCCGGACAGAATCTCAATCCGTCATCGATCTTTTTTCCGCAATTACTACAAAACATATGCTACCTCCTTAAGATGTTGCTACAACGGTAATATTTTACAATCATAAGAAGCAGATTTCAAGAAAAATATTAAAAATAAAAAGGAAGCCGCCCGTTATACGTAACCGGTCCCCAGTTGAAAGCTGTCAGTTCCCCGTTTCCAACTCATACACCGCCGCGTCATCGTCACCGTAATATGCTTTGCGGACACCGATCTCACGAAAGCCCAGCTTCTCATAAAGCCTTCTCGCAGGGACGTTGCCCGAACGAACCTCGAGGAATACCGATGCGGCTCCTACGGCGTTAAAGGCGGTCAGGAGCTCCTTCATAAGACGCTCTCCGAAGCCGCGCTTCCTGAAATCTTTAAGGACACAGACCCTCTGAACCTCGCACTGATCAAAAGAAATAAGCCCGCAGGCGTACCCGATCAAACCGGATTCATTGCCCTTTGCGCGCAACATCTCACGGGTCTCAAAATCATCTTCAGGCGCATAAATATAAGAAAAAACGTAATTGCCCGAGCTGAGCGCGCTTGCGATCACGTTTTCGCTCCACGGGTCTGAAAAGCACTGCTTTTCAAGCTGAGCAACGGCAGATACGGTCGAGAGCGATGCGGAAGGATCCATTTTCACCACTCCTTCATATAATTGAGCGCAAGCTTTTCCGGCGCGAATACCGATTTGTCTTCCGCTGCTTCAAAAAGCCCGCGTCCGAGGGCGGCAACAACAGCCGGATCGGGGTACAGCACGCTCCCGTCAGTCACAAAGGAGAATCGTTTTTCGGCGTCAAGTATACCCGTTATCCCCTTATTATTAAGCGCGTCGCCGCAGACGCGGATGACTGACCCGTCAAATTCGTGTGGTATGGAATCGAGCAGAACGTCTGCCTTATCAACGGCAGGAATGCAGGCCGGAGCGCCTTTTACGTATAAACAGCCGTAAGCGCGCGTATTTCTCGCATCGATCAGAGCCAGAACGGGAAGATCGCCTTCTGAAGCAGCGTCTTGCGACGTACAGATCGCATCGAGCGTATTTACACCTATAACAGGTATATCAAGTGCGCGAGCCATAGTCTTAGCCGTTGACGCCCCGATACGCAGCCCGGTAAACGAACCCGGCCCGGCCGTGACGGCGATCAGATCGAGCATTGACGGCGTCAGCGAATTCGATTCCAGCAGCGCCTGGATCTCCGGCAGCAGCTTAACCGAATGAGTGCGTTTATCCACCTGAGCGACCCTGCCAATTACGGCGTCATCGCGAATAAGCGCCACGCCCGCGCTCGCGCAGGAGGTATCTATCCCGAGTATCAGCATGGCCTCACTCCCCCTCCGTTTCATTCCCGTTAGCGTCCGAAAGCCCGGGATCACCCGGGAAAACGACGGTAATTCGCCTTTTATCCTGCTCCGGTCCGTTCACGCGCTCAATATCGACCTTAAAAGTCCGTTCCGGGAGCTGCGACAATTCCTCAAATTTATCCGCCCATTCGATGACGGTGATCCCGCCGCCTGACAGATAATCGTCAAAACCGATGTCAATAAGTTCGTCGAAATCAGACAGCCTGTAAACGTCCATATGGTTAAGCACGGAGCGGCCCGAGCGGTATTCGTTGACAATAGTGAAAGTGGGACTCACGGCATACGCGTCGATCCCGAGCCCTTCGCAGATACCCTGGGTAAAATGAGTCTTCCCCGCCCCAAGATCACCGTTTAGAAGAACGACATCCCCGGGCGTGAGCATATTTGCAAGCTCCTTCCCTGCTGCCGCAGTCTCCTCTGCGCTGTGCGTCACCAGCACGCGCCTGTGCAGCTTGTCTTTATTCTTTTTGATGTTTTCCCGCGCTATACCCTGCATTTTTATTAAATAAAACCCCGAATTTTCATCCGGGGTCTGAGATACAAGCCTGAATAATTAACGTTTGCTGAACTGAGGAGCTCTTCTCGCTTTTTTGAGACCGTACTTCTTTCTTTCCTTCATTCTCGGGTCTCTGGTGAGGAAGCCTTCCTGCTTAAGGTTCGTCTTGCTGTCCGGATCCGCTTCAACGAGCGCTCTGGAGATGCCGTGTCTGATGGCACCTGCCTGACCGGTAAAGCCGCCGCCTACAACTTTGCAGTTCACGTCGAACTTTCCGCCGTTTCCGGTGAGTTCGAGGGGCTGGCGAACGATGAGTTTCAGAGTCTCAAGTCCGAAATACTCGTCAATGCTCTTTCCGTTAATAGTGATGGTTCCGTTTCCGGGAAGCAGTTCTACTCTGGCTACGGATTTCTTTCTTCTACCTGTTGCAAAATATGTATCTGCCATAACTGAATCCTCCTAAATGAGCCATTAAAACTCGTAAGTTTCGGGCTTCTGAGCCTGATGATCATGCTCTGTGCCGGTGTAGACCTTCAGTTTCCTGAACATCTGGCGTCCCAGCGCGTTCTTGGGAAGCATACCGCGTACAGCGGCTTCCACAGGATAAGTGGGATGGCGTCTGATCATCTCTTTGTAGTTAACTTCCTTAAGTCCTCCGGCATAACCGGTGTGATGGCGGTAAAGTTTACCGGTCTCTTTTTTACCTGTGACAACGACTTTATCCGCGTTAAGGACAATGACGAAATCTCCGGTGTCCTGGTTCGGAGTGTATTCGGGTTTGTTCTTACCGGTAAGTATTCTGGCGACAACAGTAGCCAGTCTTCCCAGCGTCTTACCCTGGGCGTCGATAACGTACCATTTCTTCTTCGCTGCGTCAACGTCAGCGGCTTTAGCTGAATATGTACCCATAGCTTGGTGTTCCTCCTGCTCTGATTATCTGTAGGATCGCCTTATTGCGGCGAACAGACGGCATTTTATTACAACGCCGAAGTGCTTGTCAAGCACTTTTTTTCTTGAATTTAAAATATATCTCTGTTTCTTTGATTTTCTCTTTGTTTTTCTCTATTTCTCTCGTTTTCTCACTTTTCATTTCAGATTTCTCCGGACACTTTTTTTCAAAAAAAGTATTCAAAAAAACGGCGCGTGGTATATAATATAGTACAACATGCGGCATGGATAAAAACGCCGGCAGGAACGGGCGGGAATTCAAGGCGGCATGCGGTTATTTTTATATTCTTTAACATAACGGAGAGTTACTTGAAATGAAGTCAAGCACCGAAAGACTTCCTGTCGAAAGGACACTGGCCACGGCTGCAGCCGGACTTACGAGCGCCCAGGTAAAAGAACGGACTGAAAAAGGGTACGTTAACGTTGCCACGGACCTTAATCAGAAGAGTGCAGGAAAGATCATCCTTGGAAATCTGTTTACTTTCTTTAATACCCTTCTATTCTCTATCGCGGCAGTTTTTGTTTTCTTTATCATTTATTTCAATGCGATAGGCAGAAGCGACATTGCCGGCGAATATTTCGGCATTTCAAAATTCGTTTTCGTGCTTCCCGCGCTTATGAACGTCACTATGGGTACCGTGCAGGAGATCCACAGCATGAACGTCATAAAAAAGCTGAAGATCGTAACCGCCACGAAATCTAAAGTTGTGCGCGACGGAAAAACGTGTGTAATTGACGCGTCCGGGATCGTGCTCGATGACGTCGTGGCCATTGCCGCGGGCGACCAGGCGACGGCTGACGTGGAGGTCATCGATGGCGAGGTTTCTGTAGATGAGTCAATGCTTACGGGCGAATCGGATTATATTAAGAAACTCCCCGGCGATACGATCTTTTCGGGCTCGTCGATCATTGTCGGAGACGCGAGGGCAAGAGCGGTGGCCGTCGGAGACGATACTTATTCGGCGAAACTTTCAAAGAAAGTAAAAGGCGGAGCGCGCCACAGATCCGAGCTGATGACAACGATCATAAAAATAATGAAGATATTGTCCGTGATGCTCGTAATAGCGCTCACCGCCGTGATCGCCACGCTCGCCATTAAAATATCGCATACCGGTTCAGACGTTTCGATCTGGGGCAGAGCGCTCGATCTGAAAGATCCCGTGGCATGGGCGCTGATCATATTGACCGGCGGTTCGTTCGGAATCGGTATTATCCCCTCCGGACTCGTACTTACCACTTCGGCAGCTCTGGTCATATCGATCGCCCAGTTGTCCAAAAAGCAGACGCTCATACAGGAGCTGTATTCGCTCGAAAATCTTTCGCGCGTTGACGTCATCTGCCTCGATAAGACCGGCACGCTCACCGACGGGACAATGAAAGTTGCCGATACGAAAGCTTTCGTGCAGGAGGAAACAGTTGAAAAACATATACGCGACATCATAGGCGTTACCGGCGAAAGGAACGCCACGGCTGAGGCTCTGTTCCAGCGGTACGGAATAAACGAGAGCGTAGATTTCAAGGAAAAGATCCCCTTCTCGAGCGCAAATAAGTATTCGGGACTGGTTTATAACGACGGTTCCAAGCTGCTGATGGGTGCTCCGGAATACCTGCTTCCGAAAGACGACGAACGCCTCTCATTCTCATCCGACTGCGCAAAGCAGGGAAAAAGAGTCATAGCGCTTACACTCGACGGAGTTCTCGAGGCATTCTTTGTTATAGAAGACCATATCCGCGAAACCGCGCCGGCCACGCTGCAGTTCTTTAAAGAGAATCACGTGGACGTTAAAGTGATTTCCGGCGATAATCCGCTCACAGTAAGCAAGATAGCAGAACAGTGCGGGATCGACGGAGCGGACAAATATATTTCTTTAGCCGGCGTTCCGCTCGAAGAAATTCCTGACATTTGCGAAAAATATACGATATTCGCGCGCGTATCACCAGAGCAGAAAGAGGCGCTGGTAAAAGCGCTCCAGAGCCGCGGGCATAAGGTGGCAATGACGGGCGACGGCGTTAACGACATTCTCGCGCTGCGCAAGGCTGATTCGTCGATAACTTTCGCGAAAGCGACAGAAGCCGCAAAATCCTGCGCGGACGTCGTACTCCTCGACAATGACTTTTCGCACCTGCGCGAAGTCGTCGGTGAAGGCCGCCGCGTTATCGGAAACATCCAGAAGACGTCCGTGCTTTATCTCATGAAAGCGTTCGGAGTATTTCTGCTGTCATTCGCGCTCATCCCGCTTTCTAAAGGGCAGATGTGGTTCTCGGTCGAAAACGTTTATATGCTCGAAGCAGCCGTGATAGGCACGGGCGGATTCCTGCTGTCAATGGAACCGCGGAGGAATCCTATTTACGGTTCATTTATGAAGAACATCATCTCGAGAGCGATCGCGGCAGGTCTGCTGGCGGCCGCCGCGCTGCTTCTTCCGATATTGGCGAACGTCGTACCTAAGTCGTTCGGCGCCGAGCCCTTCATTATGGACACGAACGTAGGCACGATGATGACGGTAATGATGACTATCGCCGGTATCGTAGTTATATTCTCTTCCTGCATACCGTTCAACAAATACCGCACCATATCGCTGCTCGCCGTTACGGCGGTGGCAACGCTTCTCGGATTCATGCTTCCGAGCGCTTATATCGGAGGAAAGACGATCGGTTCCGAACTTTTGAGCTACAACAAAGAGGCCGGAGAGTCGATACTCCAGTCGAAACTTGCCAGAGAATTTCTGCATCCGTGGAGATCCGATGCCGTCCGGAATCTGGCAAAGGACCCGAACGTGTACATCCTGCTCAGAATATTCCTGTACGTTGCCATTCCCGCTTTCATACTGATAATGTTTGCCGCGGAAAATTACGCGAGGAAAGAATATAAAGACCTTAAGAAAAACCGCGTTTACAGGATAGGAAGAAGGCTCATGCTCTCCTCCGGATTTATACTAATAATCTGGTCGATAGTTGCCGTTATAGACCTGATCGCCGCAAAACGGTTTCTGTTCGATTTCAGATCGGGCGAAAATGCTTCCGGCTTCCTGTACGGGATGAATCTGACGCTTACGATAGTTCATATAATTCTGCATTTCGTGATAGGATCTATGGGCTATATGCTATGGAAGAATCCGACTAAGAAGAATATAAAGATCGCGTTCGCAATGGGAATGGTGCTGCTCGGCGTTACTTTGTTCAGCCTGGTATTCTCAAACGTATCGGTGATCAGCAGGGACAACGTTCTGGTCACGATCGACAACATCGTGATACTGATCATTACGCTTATGTACGTCGCGGGTGCGATAATAGTAAGGGCAAATTACAAGCTGGGTCTGCTCAAGCCGAGAGACTGAGCGAAAGGACAGAAACGAACCGGAGAAAGAAACGGTTTTTATATACAAGTAAGACAGGAGGACTGGAACATGTACAGCATCGGAATTGACCTCGGAGGAACTAACGTTGCTTTCGGTCTTGTCAGCGATGACGGGAAGTTAATCAGGAAAGAATCTGTTGCGACCGACAGAAACGCCACGGCGGAAGGACTCACGGAAATAATGGCGAAGAAGACGCTCGAATTTATTGACGAGTGGAAAGTCCCGCGCGAAGAAATAAGATCTATCGGCATAGGTTGTCCAGGGGCGTGCGACAACGAATCAGGGATATTGATATTGACCGTAAATCTCCCCTTCCGGTATACAAATATACGTGAGATATTTGCGCGTTTTACGGATATTCCTGTCTATCTGGGCAACGACGCGAACTGCGCCGCGCTTGGCGAAGCGCTTTTCGGAGGCGGAAAAGGCGCTCAGACTTGTCTGGCGATCACACTCGGCACGGGCGTAGGCGGCGGGATTATTATTAACGGAAAGATCTACACAGGGTTCAACGGCGTTGCCGGCGAGCTCGGTCATATGGTCGTCCGGAAAGGCGGCGTGAAGTGCGGCTGCGGCCGGAGGGGCTGCTTTGAAGCGTACGCCTCGGCAACGGCTGTTATTCGCGAAACGAAGCTCGCCGCACAGAAACATCCGGAATCGCTTATTAATGAGCTCTGCGGCGGAGATATGGGTAAGATCAACGCAAAGACCGCATTCGACGCCATGCGTGCAGGAGATAAGACCGGCACCGCGCTCGTTAAGAAGTATATAAAGGATCTGGGCGAAGGGATCGTCAATTATATCAACATTTTCCAGCCCGAGATCATTCTGATCGGCGGGGGTATTTCAAAAGAGGGCGAAGGGCTGCTAAAGCCTCTTAGGAGATACGTTTACAGATTTTCTTACGGGGCTAAAATGCTTCCGAGAACAAGGATCGAAAAGGCCGTTCTGGGCAACGACGCCGGTATCATCGGCGCGGCAATGCTTTCATAACCTCCGTTGCGCGGGGCGATTTTCGGTATCATGGACAGAAATATTGCGATGACAATCGAATATTGCGGCTCCGCCTACTGCGGCTGGCAGATCCAGGAGAACGCCCCCACCGTGCAGGGCGAGGTAGAGCGTGCACTTTCGGAACTCTGCGAGGAGCCTGTAAAGGTGACTGGCTGCAGCAGGACTGACGCGGGAGTGCACTCCAGGAATTTCGTGCTGAATTTTCACACGTCGTCAACGATCCCTCCTGACAGATTTCCTGCCGCGCTGAATTCTTTTCTACCCGGAGACATTGCCGCAAAATCCGCCTCCGAGGTGCCTGCGTCGTTCCATGCGCGGTACGACGCCAGATTCAAGACCTACAGGTATCTTACGTATATTGCCCCCTGCGCTGATACTATGCTTTGGAAAAGGGCGTGGCACGTCAAGCTTCCGGCTTTCGATACGCTTAGCAGCGCGGAGCAGGAAGCGCGTTTGTGGGCAATGAATTCCGCCGCTTCTCATTTTACAGGCACTCACGATTTTTCCGCTTTCCGGGCTGAAGGGAGCAACGTCCGCAGCACCGTCAGGACCGTCACAGATGCGTCTGTTTTTACGCTCGATCCGTTTTTCGGCGGGGCGCATCCTCTGCTCTGCTTTGAGGTTCGGGGCAACGGTTTTTTGTACAATATGGTGCGGATCATGGCCGGTACCCTGATGGATATCTACAAGAAAAAACTGACCCCCGGCGAAATACCGGAGATCATAGAATCACTTGACCGCACGCGAGCCGGAATGACAGCGCCGCCCGACGGATTATATCTTTACAAAGTCGAATATTGACCCTTACCTATCTTATTATTTCAGGACTTGCGCACGGTTTATAAAGTGCGCCGGTTTCCTCTTATGCCGCTTTCAGAGATAAGCGGCTCGATTCCAGGGAGCATTTTTGAAAAGAGCACCGCTCCGCACGTCGCGAAGAACAGGAGCGCGAGCTGTTTTACACACATCAGCAGCACTTCGATCATCCCGGAAGCGACCGGCCCTGCACCGAGGAGTGCAATAAGCGAGAGTATCCCGCTCAGGGCAAGTGAAAGAAGCGCTTCTGAGCCTATGAAAAAGAAAAGGGCGAACAGCGCGGAAACCTTCGGATATTTTCTCGTACAGAGGGTGGAAACAAATATTGCCTTTCTTCCCCACAGCCCCGTAAGTTCAACGCTGTACACTGCATAGATCGTAACGTAATAAATAAATATTCCGGGGATCAGGCACATCATCAACCCGAGTCCCGTGAACAGGCGAACTATAAACACAGTAAGGAACAGCTTGGGAAAACTCTTGAATGACAGTTCAGAAAGCAGTGAGAACGTCATCTCCCCTTCAGCTGCCATTCTGTGCGAAGGAGAGTTCTCCGGAACGTGGAGCGAACCCATCCTGCTTCCGGCGAAGATGACTGCTCCCGCCTCTGTTATAAGCGAAATAGACGTCAATAAAGCAGTAATACCCAGATATAGAAATACTTTTCCGTAAAAATCACCGTAGTCCTGCATCGCCGTCCCGGTACCGGAGGCATTATTTAAATTATCCAGTAGCAAAGACGCTGGAGTCGCTTTTTCGAAATTCAGATCAATGACGAAGACCTGTAATATTGACAGCGGAAGCGTCACCGCGAGTACAAGCATCAGCAGCTTTGAGAAGCCGCTTTTAAAACATGCCCAGCTGTCGCGCATGATCTCGCTAAAGGAAAATACTTCGCCGTCTTTCTCCGGATATTCCGGAGCCTCGCCACCGTATTCTTCCTGGCTGTTTATGTTTTCTCTGTCTTCGCTGTCGATCATAAAAATTGAATTATTCCGGTATTATTACGTCGTTATTACGTTTATTATGTTACTATTTCATCCCGCTGATCTTTTTCCTTCTGGACTTCAAAGGCTTTCTGGAATTGAATCCGGTGGTTCCCTCTTCCGTTTTCCCGTGCTTTTTCTCCCAGCGCGGGACGGCGAATTTTATGTAGAGCCATACTGCGAAAAAGCCTATCAGTGAGAAGAACAGCGCAAACAGATGCCAGAAGAATGTATAATCCAAAAACGAGCCTACGACGTATCCGTTTCTGAAGTACGTGTCTATTATATTCTTCAAACTTATGCCCGCGCCTATTTTATGGAGCTGTATGAGTATAAAGAAAAACAGAACGACTATCACTGCCGTGAGGTCCGCGAGCAGCAGGAATAAAAGCTGGCGGCTGCGGCGCTCGTTAACGTCAAGGAAATACAGATACATCACGTACACTCCGAGTCCGGAGAGGATCATAAAAGGCCAGCTGATCAGGTCGAGTGTAATATACAGGACAATAAACGGTATGCCTCCGAGCACTCCTCCGAGCAGCCCGAAAAGATAAGAAATGCCGTAGCGGTTATTCTTCTCCTCTTTCTGCTTCAGCTTTTCAGATTTTCCCAGTTCGGTAGGATCTACCATTAAAGCGCACCTCGCAGGAATAATAAAACGCTTCTGTATCTTAGTGTCAGGATCAAAGAGGCGTGAGCCTTTTCAAATGGCGGTCACACTGCACCGGCTGTTTTTACCGGTCCCGTAGCTCTGCTCAAAGCTTTTCAAATATTGCGTCCAGCTTCGCATCTATCTCTTCGACGCTTACGTTTTCAACGAATGACAGTTCGCTCACCAGCGCCCAGTATACGCCGCGGTAAATTTTATTTTCTCCCGCAGAGAGTGTACGATGCCTTTCTCTGAGTCTGAGATACTTATAAACTTCAACGGTCTCAAGTATATCGCCGCCGCGGAGTTTGTCCATACTAACCTTGCTTCTCTTGCTCCAGGTCTCGCCTTTAACGTCGACGGGAACGTTAAAGTGCTCGTAAACTTCAGGGAGCTTTTCAGGACTGATCAGACACCTCAGCCCGTTTTCAGCCGCTTTATCTGTAGGAACATTTACCTTTACTCTGTTCCCGGAAAAAGATATCACGTAATATTCTTTTACCTCGCCGAGCACTTCCGAGTGGATAATATCTTCAACTACTCCGGCTCCGTAAAAAGGGTAAGCAAGTTTATCGCCAATATTAAAACGCATCACATACTCCATTTCTCAACTGCTGGGGACCTGGTCTCCGGATCCTTCTGCACAGTAAAATAAAAAATTCTGCTATGCAAAAAGACGTAAATATTATATACTATTTAACGCGGTTTTTCAAGGCGTTTGTTGTTGGCGTCTGACCGGGGCTTTTCGCGGCCGCACTTATTTGGGGAGGTATGAATTATGATATACACGCATGATTTGGATAAGCTTAAAAGCACATTTGAAAAAGTGTTCGGTAAAGGTGAAGGAATCAGAGTCTTTGACGCTCCGGGGAGAGTGAATCTTATCGGAGAACATATAGATTACTGCGGAGGCCGTGTGTTCCCTGCCGCGCTCACGCTTTCAAATACCGTGCTCTGCAGAAACAACGGGACGAGGAAGGTGCGGATGTACGCGACCGATCTCAAAATAACGGCAGAGTTCTCTCTGGATGACATTGACGCCGCTAAATCGCTTAAATGGGGAAATTATCCGGCGGGCGTAGCTAAGGAGCTTGCCGAGGCGGGGTGCGAGCTCGAAGGTATGGATATGCTGTTTGACAGCACACTGCCTTTCGGATCGGGATTGTCCTCGTCAGCGTCCGTCGAACTCGCATCCGGGCTTGCGATGCTTTCACTGGCTAAAAATGCGAAGGCAATGACGAAAAAGCTTGACCGCGTGCAGCTTGCGCTGGCCGGTCAACGTGCGGAGAACCGGTTCTGCGGCGTTAATTGCGGCATTATGGACCAGTTTGCTTCGGCTATGGGGAAAGAGGACAATGCGATCCTTCTTAACTGTTCTACGCTCGAGTTCAGCTACGTTCCGCTTAAGCTGGGAGATTATACGCTCGTGCTGGCAAATACGAAGAAGAAGCACTCTCTGGGCGCCTCGAAATACAACGAGCGCCGCGCAGAGGTGGAGGAAGGGCTTAAGCTTATGCATAAGGCGCTGCCTGACAGAAAGCTTAACAATCTTTGCGAGTATTCGGAGGATGATTTTACTCAGGCGAGGCCCGTGCTTGATAAAGAGCCGGTGATCAGAATGCGCGTCGAACACGTTATCAGGGAAAACGCGAGAGTCACTAAGGCGGCGCAGGAACTTTCGAACGGAGACCTCAGGGGCTTCGGCGTAACGCTGAAGGAAGCTAACGATTCGATACGTTACCTTTACGAAGTGACCGGAGACGAATTGGATGCAATGTTTGAAGAGGCGCAGAATTTTGATTATTGTCTCGGCTCGAGAATGACCGGGGCCGGTTTCGGGGGCTGCACGATCAACATTATCCCGACAGGCGCTGCCGATGAGTTCTGCCGGGAGCTCGGGGCAAGATACGAGAAGCGCACAGGCATCACTCCCGAGTTTTACGTTTGTTCGATCGGAGACGGCGTAAGAGAGCTCAAGTTCTGATACTCGGCTTATCTTCATCCGCCGCATATAATATAACAAAAAAGCCCGCGCCTGCTGCCTGCCGCGCGGACTTTTTTGTATGCTTTCCGGTCAGCCGCTCCCTTAGCAGCCCGCCACCCGCACTCCTTTTAATTTGACCGCGAGCGGCCCTTCGTAGGAAGAATCCGCGTACCTTTCAAGCGAAAACGTCATATCACCCTGAGCCTCTGAAATATTGCCGTTGATCGAACCTCCGGTGAGCACTTTGACTCCGCTATCCGTGAACAGATACGCCAGTCTTATCTCTCCGCCGAAGAAGCCCGAGAAGCTGTCTAACTGAAAGTCGGAGAAGCTTACGGGATACAGACATCCCTCTTTTAATTTGTCGAAGGCTACGGTTCCGCAATCTACTTTCAAATTAAAGTAAAGTCCCGTGGGTTCAGCCCCGATGTATCTCGAATGGCGGGTATTGCCGTGAAGTAATTCGAGCTTACCGTCGCTGATAAGTTTTCTGGATGGCATAAATATTCCTTCGCTCGAGTACGGCGCGTCCGGAACGGCGGTTACGGACAGTTTCTCGCCCGTGATCTTATCCCCCTGCACGTTCGTGCCCTTCGCCCAGTCGGAATAGCCCGGAAATACCATCGACGTGCATGAACGCTCCAGGTAATAATCCAGAACTGTTTTAAGGTGTTTCCCGGACAGAATAATATCATATACTCCCGCCTGAGGAGGATCGATCGCGCCTGCCCTGTCGCGCACGGTCTTCAGCGCCTCACGCACCGCTCCGCCGAGTTCGTGCAGGTTTTCGGGCTTATATTTAAAATCAAAATACTGCTCCACGTCGCGCGGTTCTTTGCATTGGACAACGTACTCTCCGCGCACTCTGCGCTGGACGTACGCCACGTCGGTACCGGCGGAGGTCAATATATGTATCCTGCTCACTGAACCGAATATCTCGGCACTGTTAACGAACGAAACATTGTCCGTATCCGCGCCGTAAAGCTCTTCTGCCGCAGCCAGACACATCTCCTGCGCATCCGCGGTCCCGTCCTCATCTATGACCGCATTGTCCCCGGCCTGATCCGGCCCGGGCGCATACAGCTCATAATATTTGTTCTTAACGAATCCCGCGGCATTGTAAGCCTTTATAAGTTCAGCTTCGACTTCGATGGCCGTCTGTCCCGGAAACAATCTGATCTCGGACTCGCCTTTCATACGTTCGCCGTCCGAAATGTAATCCCGGAAGACTCTCACGCGAAAGCCGCTTACGCTGCGAAGTCTGGGCATATCGAGCTTTTTTCGGACGAAATACAGCTCCGCCGTTTCCTTCTTTTCTTCGGTGATAATATATTCAGCTATTCCCGCAGCTTTAAGCGCGGCTAAAATCATATTAAGCATACTTCAAAACCTCCTGCGCATCTGTCAGCCGAGCCTTATCCGCGCTTTGATATACGGGCCGCCGTCTGAAACCTTCACGAATTCCTTGTACCCTTTTCCGCACATTCCGCTTCCGGACAATTCCACGTTCGGGCTCATCATCGATATCGATTTCAGCAGGTCCGGCACGTAACCGGTAAGTACGACGGGCGACAATACCCTTCCGGTGAATTTGCCGCTTTTTATCTCCCGCGCGTGGCTGACCATACATTGTATGCCCCAGTTTTTAGGGTCTTCCATGCCGCTCGTGGGATTTTCGAGCATGAAACCGTAATCGATCGAAGCGATCATATCCTCCAAACTGTCATTGCCGCCCTCGAAAAACGTGTTCGTCATACGAGTGTAGGCTTTTGCCGCGAAATCCTGCCTTCTGCCGTTGCCCGTAGGAGCGCTTCCGAGCGCAAGAGCACTGAGCGTATCGCAAATCCCGCGCTTCAGTATGCCCTTTTCGATGATCACCGTATCGTGCGCCTCCACGCCTTCGTCGTCAAAGAAATAGCTTCCGGTCTGCGCGGCAGCCGAGCCGCCGTCGTGCATCGTGACAAGTTCCGATGCGACCTGCTTCCCGATATACTCTTTTGCGAGCGCCCGGTCTTTTACGAACATATCCATCTCAACGCCGTGCCCGAACGCCTCGTGCGCGATCATACCTGTCACGTCCGGAGTACACACGCAGTCGTACGTCCCCGGGACCATCGGCTCGCTCTTAAGGAGCATGACCGCCGTATCCGCAAATGATTGAAGCTTTTCTTCTAACCCGTCAAGTATTTCTGCCCCGCCGAGCCCGGAAACGCTCCCGTACGCATCTTTGATCTCCTGCCCCCTCCTGGCCAGCGCCGTAGCTCCGCCCACGGTCCAGAGATAGTTCTGTTCAAGGTCTCGTTTCTTCGAAAGAAATATCTTATGAACTTCCTGGTAGCTCACTCTCACGGCGCAGTCGAGAAGCCCTTCCGCCATTGAAAGACCTTTGGTCCTGAGCGCGGTGATGCGGTCAATTATCCCCTTATCGCCCAGTTCTTCGGGGTGGATCAGGTATTCGGTGCTCTTGCTGAATCGCAGTTCGGTCTCGGTCAATGCCCCTCTTTCGAGCTCTCCGCCCGGCAGGTTCAGTTTATCCCGCATACCGGTTATTTTATCGCGTATCACGCGCTGGACGGCGTCAATTTCTTTTTCGGAAAATTCGTCGAAGCTGTACTCTGCGAACCCTTTCACGTCTCGCACGCGCACCACTATTCCCCTGCCGGTCTGCAGCTGATCCGCCGAAGCCGAAACGCCGCCCGCCGAAACCGAATACGTGCGGGAATGATTGTCCGCAGCGAGAATGCTGTAATATTCATATTCTTTTTCAAGCGCCGCGCCGAGCTTCCGGAGCGCAGGTTTTATGCCTTCCAGATACGCGCTCGGCCTGACTGTTTTGTAAGAGTTATCCATAGGTAGTGCCTCCGTGGTCAGAGCTCCCCGGCGTCGTGCGGGTACATTATTGAAGCGGCAAGTTTTTCCATTTTGTCTTTTCCGAATAGTTTTTCTACGAGTTTCAGCCCGAATTCCGTCGCGCATCCGGCGCCTCTGCCCGTTATCAGATTCCCGTCTTCGACCACCGGTTCAGTCAGATATTCGTAATCGCTCCCGGTGAGACATTCGGGGTAAGACGTCACTCTTCTGCCGGAAAGGATACCGGCGCGTTCGAGGGCTATCGGAGCGGCGCAGATCGCAGATACGACACTGCCTTTTTTGAACATGCGCGCGGCAAGTTCCGTCACGCGTTCGTCGTCGCGCAGGCTGTGAGAATTCCGGCCTCCCCCGGGAAGGAACAGGCAGTCTGCTTCAAACGCATCTCCGGCTTCCTCCCACAGCGCGTCGGACAATATCGTTATCCCGTGGCTGCCTTTCATCTGCCTGTCGCCGGTCATACTCACTACGGTCACTTCCGCGCCGGCGCGCCTCAGCAGATCGACCGGGGCAATAAATTCTGTTTCTTCGAACCCGTCGTGTACGAGTACCGATACTTTCACTTTATCTAAACCGTTTTTACCCATTTTATTTACCATCCTCTCCGAAATAATTATCCAACTCAGCCGAAAGCTTAAGAATATTGTCAACGAATACCAGTTCGCCGCCTTTAGGAGGCGCAGTCAGACTCTTTGCATTGCCCGAAGGCAGATATATCTTGGTAAAGCCGAGCCTTATCGCTTCGTTTACCCGTTTTTCTATATTAGTGACGGAACGGATCTCTCCTGTCAGCCCGAGCTCGCCTATATATACGGCCTCGGACGGGAGCGGAACTCCGCGGTATGACGACATTATTGAGGCACAGACCGCCAGATCCGAAGCAGGTTCGTTCAGGCGGATCCCGCCCACAACGTTTATGAACGTGTCGAACTTACCCAGCGCGTAGCTGGCGCGCTTTTCGAGTACCGCGATGAGCAGCGATACTCTGTTATAATCGAGCCCGGCGCACATACGCCGCGGCATGTTGAGCGAAGAGCCCGAAACCAGCGCCTGGATCTCAAGCATCATAGGTCTGCTGCCTTCCATTGCCGCCACCACAGCCGTGCCGCTCACGCCTTTCGGTCTGCCTTCGAGCAGAGCGGAAGACGGATTTTCGATCTCGGCCAGGCCGCTGTCACGCATTTCGAAAACACCTATCTCGTTCGTTGACCCGAACCTGTTCTTTACCGCTCGCAATATCCTGTAGCTTAGATGGCGCTCGCCCTCAAAATACAGTACCGTATCTACCATATGTTCCAGTACGCGCGGCCCGGCGATGGAGCCTTCCTTCGTTACGTGCCCGACGATGAATACGGTGATGCCGAGTATTTTCGCTATACGCATAAACTTCGCGGTGATCTCGCGGACCTGGCTCACGCTGCCCGGTGCGGAAGTCAGCTGCTCGTCCTCGAGCGTCTGTATCGAGTCAAGCACTATATAAGAAGGTTTCGTGGCGTCTATCTGAGCCACTATACTGTCTACCGAAGTTTCATTGTAAATAAACAGCTGTCCTTCCTTTACTCCGAGCCTTTCGGCGCGCATCTTTATCTGCCGCTCCGACTCCTCTCCGGATACGTACAGCACGCGCCCCGCGGACAATGCCAGGTGCCCCGATATCATCAGCATCAGCGTAGATTTGCCTATTCCCGGATCTCCTGCCACCAGCACCATCGAGCCGCGGACAATTCCTCCGCCCATTACTCTGTCGAGTTCTCCGATGCCTGAAGAATCGCGCACGCCTTCGCTGCCACAGTCTATCTCGTCTATTTTAAGCGGTCTGGTGCCGCCGATACCGGCGATCGCAGGGATCCCTCCGCTCTTACCGGAGCTTTTCTTCTCGGCAGGCTCTTCAACGAACGAATTCCATTCCCCGCATCCCGGACATCTCCCGAGCCAGCCGTTCGATTCATATCCGCACTGCGTACAATAAAAAACAGTTTTACTTTTCGCCATTCACGTCACGCTCCGATCAATGAACTCACACTTTCTTTTCCGCGGCCTCAAGCCCTTCTCCGTCCGCTTTTACTCCTACGGCAATAACTGCCGCCCTGCCACCTTCTTTTCCCTTCCCGGAGCGCTTTATTATCTCTTCGGCCAGCATATCTTCTATTTCTCTCCTTATTACACGTTTAAGCGGTCTTGCGCCGAATTTCGGGTCAAAGCCCTTCTTCGAAAGATATTTAACCACTTCGGGTGCAAATATGAGTTCGACGCCGTTTTCCTTCGCTCTTTTACGGACAAGCTCAAGCTGCAGCTTTGCTATGCTTTCCGTCTGTTCAGGCGTGAGCGGTTTAAATATCACCGTCTCGTCAACTCTGTTAAGGAACTCCGGTTTGAATGCTTTTTTCAACTCGTTCCGCACGGAATCCGCCATTGCCTCATACTTGTTTTTCTCTGTGTCGTCGCTGAATCCCAGCGTCCTTTTATCCGTTATATCGCGCGCCCCGATATTTGACGTCATTATGATAACAGTATTTTTAAAATCTGCCGTCCGGCCTTTCGCGTCGGTGAGCATACCGTCTTCGAGCACCTGGAGCAGAATATTGAATACGTCCGGATGCGCTTTTTCTATCTCGTCGAACAGGATCACACTGTAAGGCTGAAGTCTTACTCTTTCTGTTAGCTGTCCGCCGTCATCGTGCCCGATATAGCCCGGAGGCGAACCGATCATTTTAGACACGCTGTGCGGTTCCATATATTCCGACATATCGAGCCTTATCATGCTGTTCTCGCTTCCGAACAGGTTTTCGGCCAGAGCGCGCGCAAGTTCCGTTTTTCCCACGCCCGTAGGTCCGAGGAACATAAAAGATCCGATCGGTCTTTTAGGATCTTTCATACCGGCCCTTCCTCTGCGCACGGCTTTGGAGACCAGCACGACCGCCTCGTCCTGACCTACCAGCCGCTTATGTATTTCAGCCTCGAGATTCAGGAGTTTTCTGGAATCTTTCTCCCCTACTTTTTCAAGAGGAACGCCGGTCCATTGAGATATGACCTTTTCCACGTCACTGACTTCGACGGCAGGCCTGTTTTTAACGTCATTTTTAGAGCCGGCTTCGATCGCGTCATCCTTTTCAGCGGATGAGATCCTGCTCATTATCTGTTTTTCCTCAGCGTCATATTTTGCCGCGAGGTCGCTCTTTCCGCTTTTTACGGCGGCAATTTTCAGTCGGTACAATTCTTTCGCGTACGCTTTGAGTCCCGTTCCGGGCGCAGGTCCGCCGGCAGCTGTTCCGTCGTTTCCGCCATTCTCAGAACGCGCTTTTTGATCTCTTACTCTCACCGAAGCAGCGGCGTCGTCAATAACGTCCAGCGCCTTATCCGGCAGGAACCGGTCGCTTATGAATCTCGCGCTCAGCTTAACCGCCGCTTCCGCAGTCCCTTCCGCGAATCTGACGCCGTGATACTTTTCATAAGCGGGCATCGCAGATTTTATCATCAGCACAGCTTCAGCTTCGTCCGGTTCCTTCACCGCGACAGGCTGAAATCTGTGCGACAGCGCGGTATTTCTTTCAAAAAGTCTCCTGTAATCCGCAGTCGACGTTGCCCCGATAATACGCAGATTCCCTTCGGACAGGCCTTCTTTCAGCATACCGGCGGCATCTCCTCCGCCGTCTCCGGCATTTCCGGCGAGGATGTGTATGTCGTCAATAAACAGCACGATGTTTCTGTCCGCCTGCGCTTCTTCTATTATAGGCTGCATGCGTTCTTCAAGATCGCCGCGGTACCGGGTGCCGGCAATGATAGCGCTCATGTCGAGGCTGATTATTCTGACTTTTGCGAGTGCAGGCGGCACGGAGCCTTCGGCTATCCTGGCTGCGAGCGCTTCGACCACGGCGGTCTTCCCGACGCCGGATTCCCCTGTTATGCACGGGCTGTTTTTAGTTTTTCTGAGCAGGATCCTTATTATTCTCTGCAGCACGTCGTCGCGCCCTATAAAAGGCCCGTATTTGCCCTCTGAGGCCTCTTTTACCATGTCCGTACCGAAGTACTGCAGAGGTGACATCTGCGCCATAACGGGCTGATTCTGGCCTTCTCTGCCGTTTTCCGCCTGCTGCCTCGCCCCGATCTCTCTGATCTTCTGAAGTACCGCCTGCTGTTCGTCCTCGTCAGGCAGTTCAACGCCGTTCATCTGGAACATAAGCTTGTTCTTCATGATCTCATTGGTGTTCAGAAGCTGCGCTGTCTCGTAGGCGAGCGACCTGTCGCTGACACCGAGCTGTGTTAGGATATGGAGCGCGTATGAATCGAAACAAAGGAGCGAGAGCAGCAGATGGAGCGTTCCGATCTTTTCTTTTTTTCCTTCTTCTGTCCGTTTTATGACGTTTGCGTAGCTGTCCTCAAGCGTTCTCATAAAGCCGTAGCTGAAATCAGGCGCTTCAGTTTCGGGATCGCGCGGATCTTTCTCTTTATACTCCTCCCAGTCAACGCAGATCATGGGTTTTTCCCTGTCCGCGTCAGGCTTTTTATACGTTCTCGCAAGCTCGGCGAAGATATTGTCCATAGTCACGCCGTAGCCCTCGAGCAGTTCGGAGGTGATCCCCGTATATCCGTCGGCAAGCCCCCATAGCAGATGGCCGGTATTGACCGTGTGATCCCCGAGGTCGTCGCACAGCTTTTCCGCCATCCATACGGCATGTTCGGCTTTATGCGTGAACCAGCCTTTGTGTTCGGTTATATATTTACAATAAAATTCTTTTTTCACCTGAATTTCCTCCGTCGTTCCGGCTTTTTACGCCGTATGAAAGCAACAGATAACACACGTTATCCTCAGTCTTCAAAATAGCACCTTATTCCCGCCAGAGCTGCGATCCCGGCTGTTTCGGTGCGCAATATGCGTTTACCGAGCGATACTGACTCGAATCCGCAGCCTGAAGCGAATTCCGCCTCTTCCGGGCTGAATCCGCCTTCTGGCCCGATAAGAACAGAGATGCTGCCCCGGTACGAGTCTCCTGCCTTTTCAAGTAATTTTTTCAAAGTGT
This sequence comes from Clostridia bacterium, assembly GCA_017508875.1. Classification (GTDB taxonomy): domain Bacteria; phylum Bacillota; class Clostridia; order UBA1212; family UBA1255; genus UBA1255. The sequence continues at coordinate 20,907 of JAFWQX010000094.1, forward strand.
AATTTTCTTCATTTTCGTAGGCAAGTATTTTAAGTTCTCCGGCAGGCCTTTGCGATACTGCTTTTTTGAATGCGGCAGGTTCGAACACTTCCGGTATGATCCCTCTCCCGCACTGCTTCGCGGCCTCTTCGGCAATGCGCTGCCACCTCGCTTTTTTCCTCAAGGCGTCCTCCGGCGACAGTTTTACCACAGTATGTTCCGTGATCACAGGCAGTATTCCGCACACCCCCAGTTCGACGGATTTCTGTATAATAAGGTCCATTTTATCGCCCTTGGGAACTCCCTGGATCAGGACTGTGCTGACTGCCGGTTCGGTGGTGTTAAGTTTCACGTTTCTGACTTCCGCGCATACCTCATCCTGGCCGGAGGTCATTATTTCAGCCTCAAATTCGCGGCCGTCGGTCGCGCTGAACAATATGCGGTCGCCCGGGCGCATTCTGAGCACGTTAACGATATGATTCACGTCGCTGCCTTGTATAATGATCATCCCGCTCTGTTCAGCCTTCCCGGCCTGCTTTTTATCGATAAAAAATCTTCTCATAATACGTGCTCACCCCGATACCGCAAGCGAAAGCGCGAGACTTTCGTCGATATTGCCCGATTTTATAGCCTGATCGAGGTCCATCAGATATCTGAGTTTCTTCCTCAATTCATCAAATGAGAGTTTGCGGCTCTGTTCGCACTGCTTCTTTACAGGGTACGGTTTCTGCACTGTTATTTTCTGTATCTCACTCTCGCTGAAGCCTTCAGCCAGGAGCAGCTTTACCTTCAGAATGTTTTCCCAGTTCCTGAAGAGCATCGCAAGAACCCCGAGCGCAGATCCTCTGTCTCGTTCCTGCCCGTCGGTAAGCGCGTGGAGCAGTTTAAGCGCGCTGCCGGTATCTCCGCGCGTGACTGCGTCGGTAAGGTCAAATATCCTCGCTGCAGGCGAGAGTGAGCACACCTTCCTCACGTGTTTTTCTTCTATTCTCCCGCCTTCCGGCACGGTCAATATCAGTTTTTCCAGTTCGTTCAAAAGGCTCGTGATGTCTGTACCGAGCCCTCCGATCATCAACGCTGCAGCGTCCGGCGTCAATATCCTTCCGGCATTTTTAGCTTCGGCTGCGAGCAGCTTCTTTATATCCGTTTCTTCAGCGGCAGAGCATTCAAATACTATCCCGTGCTTCAGAAACGCCTTAAACGCGGCAGAGCGGCGGTCAACGCTGTTTTCCGAGAACACCACGGACGTTCCCGTCCCTTCCAGCCCTTCCAGAAACGAAACGTCTCCTGCCTTCTTAAACCATTCGCAGTCGCGAACTATGATCAGCTTACGGTCGCCGAACAGCGATATCCCGCCTATCTCCTCCTCGAGCCTGGGCACGTCGGTATCGCCAGAAAAAGTAATTATGTTATTCTCATCATCGGCGAGAGCTTTTTTCAGTCTTCCAAGATAAAGTTCTTTAAGATAAGTTTCATCTCCGAAAAGCAGATAAGCCGGAGCATACAGCCCGGATGAAAGATGCTGCTTCATTTCAGCTACAGTTTTTATTTCTCCGCTCAGAGCGTCTGCCATACGCTTACCTTCTTTCTTCTGAAAATGCCCGGGTGCCTGATCACTATACCGATTCCTCCTCCGGAATCTGTCCTTAAAACAGCAGCGCCCGATGCTTCGAGCCTCCCGACTGCCTCTTTTGAAGGGTGTCCGTAACTGTTTTTCAGGCCCACGCTGATTATAGCATATTCGGGAGAAGTTAGCGACAGCATTTTTGTCCCGCTGCCTGACGCCGAGCCGTGGTGCGGCGCGATGAGAACGTCAACGTCCGTGAACGCTCTCCCTTCGCAGAGTTCCTCCTCACCTTCCTTCTGCAGGTCGCCGGTGACAATGATGCTCCCGTACGTGCATGAAAACACGACGCATAAAGAAGCGTTGTTCTCGTCCGCGTCGCTCCTGCCGCCGAAAAACGAATCGGCGACAATAAACGACATTGTCACCCGCCCGAGCTTTATATTGTCCCCGTTCCCGGCAGCGGTGACCTTCCAGCCCGCTTCGAGCGCATCGTTTTCCGCTTTCATGAGCGAAGGCGTACTGTCTTCACTTACGAAAAGCGAAGCCGGAGCGAATTCCGATAATATTGACCCGAATCCGCCCGTATGATCTGAATGTCCGTGAGAAAGCACCACGAAATCGAGTCTGCGAATACCGCTCGCCCGGATAACTTCCGCGACGTCCGTCTTTCCGTCGCCTGTATCGATAAGCCCTGCATAGCCGTCCGCCTTTATCAGCATCGCGCTCCCCTGTCCGACATCGATCACAAGCGCCTCTATAATCGGTCTTTCTATGTTCAGGTCGATCACAAGTGTTATAACGCATGCGCCGGCGATCACCGCGGCTATTTTCGGGGCTGTCCTGCCTGAAAATGCGTTTTTAATTCTCCCGAGCGCCTGAGCGGCACGTTCCCGGAGCGGAGAGAATATAAGCAGAATGATAATGTATATTAAGATGATCAGATATACGGGCGGTTTCTTCACGTTTATTCTGCCTATAGGAGGCGGCAGCGAGCCTCCAAGACCGGCGATAAGCGAAACGACTCTGCATACTCCCCTAAGCATATACGTAAGGATCCATTTTATTGGCCTGAGCACATACAGGAAATCTAAAGATGCGCATAAAAACAGCACATATCCTCCGATGCATATTCCGGCTGCCAGCGGCGAGGCATACAGTGTCGTGACAATTGCAACAGGTGAGACACTTCCGAAAAACAGCGCGCTCAAAGGCATAAGGACAATATTTACGCTGATACCGGCGCTGAGCGCACTTCTGTTTACCGCGTCGATCTTTTTTATACCCCTTCTTTCGCGGTATTTCAGCGCTAAAAACAGTTTTGATATTCCGGGGGCAATGAATAAAAGTGCAAGCACCGATGCGTAACTGAGAATAAATCCTGTACCGAATATCACGTACGGATTTATAAAAATCTGCAAGGCGGCAGAACAGCAAAGTGCGTTGAACCGGTCGTTCGGTCTCCTGAACGCCGCGCTCAACATGCCATATATCGCCCCTATGCCTGCCCTCATCACACTTGCGCTGAAATCGGCTACTGCCAGAAAGGCGGACACAGGAAGCAGCAGCAATATCTGCCGCGCTCTGAAGCCGGTCCTTTTGTTTTTAACGAGCGCCCTTAGAGGCAGCAAAACAAAAGTCACGTGCATTCCTGACACTGCCATCAGATGAGATACTCCGCCGTTTCTGAAATTATCTTTTATGTTCTCGTCAAGAGCCCCCGTGTCCCCGGTCATTATTGCTGCCGTCAACGGTCCGTAGTCATTCTTAAGCAGCGGACCGAGCCTGTTTTTTATGGCCGCACGGACAACTGCTCCGGGCAGGTGCAGTACGCCGGGGAAAGCGTTTTGGCTGTTTATTCCGGTTTGTCCGAGCCCGTCGGCAAATAATTTAACCGAGTACGTTATTCCGCGCGACAGAAGGTACCGTCTGTAATTGAATACTCCGGGATTTCTGGGAGACTCGTTTTCGTATATGTAATAATGCGTAAGCGTAACAAAGGCGCCTGCCGAGAGGCGCTCCTTAACCGCTTCCTCAAGTGCCGAAACGTCCACGACCGCCTTAAAAGTACTGTTTACGAACACAAGCCTGTCGTCGTTGTTCCAAACGGAACGGTATATAAATCCGCTCAGCGCTCCGGAACGTTTTAAGGCATAGAGTTTTTCCTCATTTGCGGCTCCCAGCCCGGCAAAGTGTACCCTGAACGCCCCCGTCAATACAGAGGCGAAAAGAAGAACAAGCATAAATCTTCCGGCAAGCGGATTTCGCTTATTCTGTCTCGCAGAGCCGTTTGTTGACAAATGATCAGACCCGCAACTGTTTTTAATTAATAAAGAAGCAGACTCCTCCATCGTTATATCCTCTGAAACACCTGCGTAAGGCAGGGAGATTCAGGAAGCAGATTCTTCTTTATTAATTGCTGCGGCGCTCCTGTATTCGTATTATACTCAAAACGCCGCTTCAAGTAAACAGTTCACAACAATAAATTTTTCGACAAAAAACGACAAAAATCGACAATTTTCGACACGTATTATCAAAATACAGTTATTTCCAGCCCCGCGGTCGTTTCAGACCTTCATCCACTCGTCAAAATAGATTCTCGCCCCTTCGTCCGGGTCGAGGTCGGAACCGCTGTTTTCGATCATGTATCCGATCATCTGAACCGGAACTGTCGGATCTTTCTGCTTTGACTCTCTTTTCTGCGACCGCGCCATCTCGGCGATCACCCTGCGGAGGTCCTCCCCGCCGTACGCCGCCTTGTAGAGCTCGGAGTCTTTTTTGCGCCTGTACAGACAGCACGCGTTGTGGCCAAGCCTCAGCAGGAGAACGGTTCCCGTCGCGGCGATCAAAATCACAGGCAGCGACACCCAGAACGGAACGCGCGTCACGAAGCCGTAAAAATCGTTCCAGCCTCCGTTCTCCTCGCCAATAAAAACGACCATGATGACGTACACTATTCCGTAGAGCAGCACCGGCACCAGGCCGAGGGCAGCCTCCCACAAACGCACCAGGTGGCTGTTGATGAAGCAGCAGAACGTCACTATGGAAAGCACCGGACATACGCCGTGCAGGAAAAAGCGCGAGCCCGAGAAAATAAGATAAAATCCTTTTACGGGTGCCAGAATGAAGAGCGAAACCAGGAACGTCAGTGAGACGGCTGAAACGGTGATGTGCATCATAACAACGACCCAGTCCGGCAGGTGGTAGTTCCCCGTGCGCAGACCGTCGACCGTATACGGAAGGCAGAGCAGCATCGACAGCCCTGCGATTATGTTTGAGTTTACCGTGAACATGCAAAACGTTCTGATTCCCATGTGGTCGAAATTTTCGTCGTAGAGCGTCACAAGGTTCATCGTCACGCCGATAATTACGCACACCGCGACAATGCTCGCCCCAATGAGAGCGAACAAACACTGTATCCGGTTGCTGCGTATCGCAGGATCTTTCATGTCGGGTCTCCCCTCTGTTAAGCCAAATTCCTTCCGGCATCATCAATTGTAGCATATACCCGTCTGTAAAACAAATCTGTTTTCGGATTTTGTATACTGTTAAACATCCTTTGCTCCAACCTCTGCGTCACGTTTCATAAAATGTCTTGTCGATTTATACCAACAAAGACGCTATATCTTTCCAGATAGTTTTGCTCTTAATAGAAAGCAAGGCTATTTTCCTGTTTCCGTGAAATTTGGGAGGAGTGGCACACGTTCTTCAATTTGGGCAATTTGTGTCACTCTGAAAACACCGCCTGAAAATTAAAAACTGAGATCCAGGCGGTGTTTTGCGCCCATTTTTCGACGGGAAGCGGCGCCCTCGCTCTGAAAACACCGCCCGAAAAATAAAAACTGAAATCCAGGCGGTGTTTTGCGTTTGTTTTCCGCTGGGAGACGGCGCC
>JAFWQX010000095.1 GCA_017508875.1 Clostridia bacterium
ACGGCCGCATTCCGCCTTTTCCCTATTTGCGGCCGTATAAATGAGCAATTCGCACGGCCGCATTCCTCTCTTTTCCCGTTTGCGGCCGTATTGGTGAGGCAGGGCACACGGCCGCATTCCGCCTTTTCCCTATTTGCGGCCGTATAAATGAGCAACGAGGCCGCTTCGCCTCTTACTCTTAACCCTTAACTCTTAACTCTTAACTCTTAACTCATCGGAGATAGTTGCCCGTTCCTCGTTGCCGCGTTGCCGGCCGCGTTGTCTCCGGCAAAAAAACAGCTTGCTTTCCTTTTGCCGGCTGTGGTATAATATACGCCGACAATCCTTGTTCCGCCTCGTTTGGCGGGACCGTTTAGTCCAGAAGGAGGTGAAGAATGATGAACAAATACGAAGTTATGTTTATACTTAACCCGGAGCTCAGCGAAGAAGACACTCAGTCGGTGATCGTTAAGTTCAAGGACCTTATTGCAGGTTCCGGCGAGGTTGAAAACCTTACCGAATGGGGAAAACGCAGACTCGCTTATTTGATTCAGGATTTCACGGAAGGATACTACGTTATCATCGACTTTGCATCCAACCCTGATTTCCCGATGGAGCTTGACCGCGTTATGAGGATCAACGACAGTATCATTCGTCATATGATTACGAAAAAAGAATGATCTTGGTGTCGCTTTAGAGAGGAGACGCGTTTATGAATAAAGTTATTTTGATTGGAAGACTTGCCAGAGATCCCGAACTTCGCTATACTGCAACGAACACTGCTGTATGCCAGTTTACTGTAGCCGTTGACAGAAGGGTAAAATCTGAAAATCAGCCTACTGCGGACTTCATTCCCGTGGTGGCATGGCGTCAGACGGCTGAATTCGTGTCCAAATACTTTTCCAAAGGAAACCGCATCGCGGTCACAGGCTCGATCCAGGTAAGAAACTGGGACGATAATGAAGGAAAAAGACATTATGCGACCGAAGTCATTGCCGACGACATAGAATTTGTCGAGAGCAAGCGCCAGGATAACGGATACAGTTCCGCGCCGCTGCCTGAAGAACCCGCTTTCGGCAGGTCTGCTCAGGCCGCCCCGGCTCCCAAAACGGAAAATAACTCAGTTCCGAACGCTTCCGCCGATAATAATGACACTTACTTTTCGCTCAACGACGAGGATAACTGCCCGTTCTGATTGAGCGCCGTATTTTAGGAAAGGAGAGTTCAATATGCCCTACGCAAAAAAAGAAAATGCAAGGGAAGGCTCTGACAAAGGCGACAGCAAAACGATGACCAGAGTACGCAGATCGAGAAAAAAGGTTTGTCCTTTCTGCGCCGATAAGGTCAACGGAATAGATTACAAAGACGTGAACCGTCTCAGAAAGTTTGTTTCTGAAAGAGGTAAGATCCTCCCCAGACGTGTATCCGGATGCTGCGCTGCTCATCAGAGAGAGCTTACGATTGCAATTAAAAGAGCAAGACAAGTGGCGCTTATGCCGTTTACTGCAGATTGATTGAATCATTGATATTTATTCATTATGCGGCGCCGGGTATTTACGTATCCAGCGCCGTTTGCGGCTTTTATAATAGTTATTTATATCCAAACCGGACGGAGACAGAATGAACAACAGGTGGGTACGCCATCTTAACATGGCAGTGATTAATCTTATATTGCTTGTCGCGGGCCTGACGCTGACTGCGTATTACTGTTTTTCGAACGGTAATATCAGCATGGGGATCATTGTCGTCTCCCTTCTTTCACTGTGCCTTCTGCTTAACGTCGCAGTGCTCTTAATTCTGCGCCGGTACCGAATAAAGCGCGCAAAATCGCTCTCGGTATATACCGACGGCGTCGAAGACGTCCCTCCGGTAGGGACCGTTTCGGATCTCGAGATACCGATGGCCTTCCTTACGGAAGACGGTACGCTCATCTGGGCGAATAATAATCTGCGTGAGATCTTTCACGACGGCGTGAAACTCAATTCGGAGCTCAGAACACTCTATAACCTAAAACTCAAAGGAAAACTTGACAATTCGCTTCTGGACCTGTCAGACACCGTAGTCTTCGAGGGCAGAAGTTTCAATATGCTTGTAAACGTGGCAAGGACTGAAAAAAGCGGCCCCGAATCGTTTATGATAATCGTCTATTTTATTGAGATCACACAGCTGCTGTCGCTGCAAAAACTGTACGACGAGAAAAGAGCGGCAGTCGCTGAGATCGCCGTTGACAGTTACGACGAAATATTCCAGTCGAGCGGCGAAGCCGTTGTCAACGAAATCTCCGTCGAACTCGCGAGGATTTTTGACCGCTGGAAAGGAGACTCGGGCGCCGTTATTAAAAAGCTTGTCCGCGACAGGTACCTGCTGATATGCGACGATAAGGCGCTCGAATCGTTCGAGAACGGTAAGTTCAGCGTCCTCGACATGGTAAAGAAGATCTCCGTAGGTAACCGTATACAGGTCACGCTGAGCATCGGAGTCGGTGCGCACGGGGAAAACGCGGCGGAGAACTATTCGCTCGCCGCTTCCGCGCTTGAGCTTGCGCTGAGCCGCGGCGGGGACCAGGCAGTCGTCAGAAAGGGCGGCAGAGACTCTTACTACGGCGGCAGCAATATCGACGTTGAAAGCATTAACCGCGTTAAAGCACGCGTGATGGCTTCTATGCTCCGCGCCGAAATAGAGAAGAGCAGCATAGTGCTTATTATGGGTCATAAGAACGCGGATATGGATTCCGTAGGATCCGCGCTGACGGCTTACAGAGCGTGCGTATTCGCAGGAGTAAAAGCGCACATAGTGCTCAACGAATCGAACCCGTCTATCGACGTGTTCTACAATAAACTTCAGGAACACAGCGAGTACGACGACGTCATCATTGACACTAGCTACGCCCTTAACCTGATCGATCCGAACATGCTGATCATCGTCGTTGACACGAGCAGACCGGGCTTAACGGAATGTCCGAAGCTGCTCGATTACTGCAGCAGAGTCGCGGTCATTGACCACCACAGGCGCGCCGCGGACTATATAAAAGACACAGTGCTGGATTATACCGAAACTTATGCCTCGTCTGCGAGCGAGCTGCTGATAGAGATGCTCAGACATATGTCTCCAGATGCGGACGTGCCGCTGATCGAAGCGGAAGCCGTATATGCCGGGATACTCGTAGATACGAAGAATTTTACGTTCAAAACAGGCAGCAGAACGTTCGAAGTCGCGTCGTTCCTGCGTTCGAGAGGTGTGGATACGGTATCGGTGAGGCAATATTTCCAGCCTGATATGGATATGTATTCCGCCGTTTCGAGAGTCACGTCGGCAGCTTCGCTGAAGCACGGCAGGGTGGCTGTGGCGCGATGTCCGGAGGACGTTAAAAACCAGAAGCTCGTGTGTGCAATGGCTGCGGACAGACTTCTTGATATTTCCGGCGTCGATGCTTCGTTCGTACTTTCCGGATCGGGAGACGGCGTTTCCGTAAGCGGCAGATCGTGGGGAGATATAAACGTGCAGGTCATTCTGGAAAAACTCGGAGGCGGAGGCCATCTGACCAGCGCCGGAGCGTTTCTTCAGGACTGTTCGATCTCAGAAGGCGAGCAGAAACTGCTTGACGCAGTAGATTCGTATTTCAAGAATTAAAGGAGGATATTGTTATGAAAGTTATTTTGCTTCAGGATATAAAAGATCTGGGTGTAAAAGGGCAGATAGTTAACGTGAGCGACGGGTACGGGAAGAATTTCCTTATTCCGCGCAAACTCGTAAAACCTGCCACTGAAGGTGCGCTTAACGACGCAAAAGAAAAGCAGAAGGCGCAGGCCGAGAAGAAAAACCGCGAGCTTGCGCTGGCTAAAGAAGCCGCTTCGGCGCTTAACGGTACCGAAGTCGTTGTCCGCATGAAAGTCGGGGAGAACGGTAAGCTCTTCGGCGCCGTCTCAACGAAAGATATTGCCGACGCACCGAAGACGCAGAAGGAGCTTGATATTGACCGCAAAAAGATCGATATCAAAGAACCTATAAAAGTGCTCGGAAAATTTGAATGCATCGCGCGGATCTATCCAACGGTCACGGCGAAATTTACGGTAGACGTCAGACCTGAATAATAATTGCGAACTGGATTGATACTATGAAACAGCAGCTTGAACCGCAAAATATCGAAGCAGAACGCGCGCTGCTCGGCGCCGTGCTGATGGATCCGGACTGCCTTTTCGACGTGATGGAGATCTGTCAGTCGGATGACTTTTTCCGCCCGGAGCATCAGAACATTTTCGAGGCATTTATTACTCTTTCCAAGACAAAATCGATGCCCATAGATATGCTCACCGTTACCGATCTGCTCGAAAGCACCGGTAAGATGAGTACGATGAATCCGGAGTACATCGCGTCGCTCGCGGCCGACGTGCCCCTCGCTTCCAATGCGGTCGAGTATGCTAAAATAGTCGCGGCAAAATCGATGCAGCGGCGTATGCTGAAGGCTTCGTCGGAGATCGCGCGCCTGGCGTACGAGCCTGACGGGAACGTTAATATGGCGCTGGACGAGGCCGAAAAACGCATATTCGAACTCGTGCAGAAGGGCAACGTTAACAGCTACAGGCCGATCGGCAAAATACTTCCGGAAGTTTACGACAGATTGAGCGTACTCAGCGCAAAACTCAACGACCCTTCGTTCGAGGGCAATAGATTGTCCGGCATTCCTTCAGGTTTTATAGAACTCGATAAGATGCTCTCGGGCTTCCAGGATTCCGATCTGATACTTATTGCCGCACGTCCCGGAATGGGTAAAACGGCCCTTATGCTGAACATTGCCACGAACGTTGCCGCCGGCCGCTATAAATATCCGGTAGCAGTCTTCAACCTCGAGATGTCATCCACTCAGCTTTCCAGAAGAATAATGAGTTCATACACAGGCATCCCGGGCGAGACGCTGCGCACAGGAGATCTCAGCCGCGCAGAATGGACTTCGGTAAAAGATATGATCAAAGAGTTTAAAGACGTGCCGCTGTATATCGACGATTCCGCTGACGTGTCTGTAAACTCGATAAGGGCAAAATGCCGCAAGCTAAAACTTGAAAAAGATATAAAACTGATAATAATCGACTATCTGCAGCTTCTGACTTCCGGCACGCGCACCGAGAGCAGGGTCAATGAAGTAGGCGAGATCTCGCGCGCTTTAAAGCTTATGGCGAAAGAACTTGACGTGCCGGTAATAGTCGGATCCCAGCTTTCGAGAAGCGTCGAGAAGCGCGACGATAAGCGCCCGATGCTTTCCGACCTGCGCGAATCCGGAACGATCGAGCAGGACGCCGACATAGTAATGTTCATATACCGCGACGCTTACTATCATAAAAACGAAGAGAGCAAATTCAAGGACGTCGCAGAACTGATCATATCAAAACACAGAAATGGTTCTCAGGGTACGGTCCGGCTCCTGTACGACTCTGATCACGCCCAGTTTAAAAATATCAGTTTCGCGCAGGACGGAAGCAATTCAAACAAACAGTGAAAGTGTCAGATCCATTTAAACTTTTTTCAGCTGCGCTGACCGGAAAATGTATGTATCAGGAAGGCGAAAGAGTGCTCGCTGCCGTATCCGGCGGCGCAGATTCCGTATGCATGCTTCTTATGCTAAAAAAGTATCTCCCGGAAGGCACGCTCGGCGCTGCGCATTTTAATCACGGTCTGCGCGGCGATGAATCCGACAGAGACGAGTCTTTTGTGAAGGATCTTTGCGCTAAACTCGAAGTGCCTGTTTTCTCTGAAAAAGCAGACATAAGCGCCGCAGCGGCAGCAGAAAAATCCGGCATCGAGGAGTGCGCAAGAAAATACAGGTACGAGTTCCTTAACAGGGTGGCGGAGAAAGAAAGATATAATTATATATGCGTCGCACATAATAAGGGCGACAACGCGGAAACGGTTTTTATGCATATTTTGCGCGGCTGCTCGGTGGACGGACTGGCCGGCATGCCCTACCGCGCGGGCAATATAATAAGACCGCTGCTTGATATTGACCGCCGCGAAATAGCCGGATATCTTCGCTTGGAAGGGCAGGATTTCATAACGGATTCGTCCAACGCGGACAATACATATCTTCGCAACCGCGTGCGCAACGTGATCATTCCGTTTATTTCGGATAACATCGGCTACGATTTTCGCGACGTGCTCGTAAGGCAGACCGGGATCGCAGCGGACGAACGCGATTATCTCGATGCGGATGCGGATGCGTTTATTGTTGAACACGTAAAAGAATGTCCGGAAGGATTAATTGCGGATAAGGAAGAACTGGAAATGCTTCATCCCGGCGCCGGCAGGCGGGTGATCCGCAATATTATTTCGATGGTAAAAGACGGTTCTTCAAATTCGCCGTACGAGGGCAGAAAAGATATAAATTCCGACGCGGTCATGCGCGTTTATGAAGTGTTGACGTCCGGAAAACTAGGTAAAACAGCCGAATGCGGGCGCGGAGTAAAGATGAGGCTCACTCATTCAGGCGCGCTGTTTTACTGCGGTAACAATGCGGGTGAGACATATTGCCCGCGGACTGACGGCGGCCTTAAGAATGATGATGAAAAAGCAGAATATTCTGCCGGAGAAAAAACCGGATTTGCCGCCGAAGAATTGACATTCGGAGAAACAGAAAAAATAAAAGCAGAAAAAGGATTCTCCGCAGGCGAACGCTTCGTTTATTTTGACAAAAACAAATATATTGATATAATACACAAGTGCGGAAACGGCGTCCCTGTTTTCCGGCATCCGGAAGCCGGCGACGTGATATCGCCTTTTGGAATGCACGGGAAAAAGAAAGTCCGGAAGCTGCTCATAGACCTTAAGATCCCGTACGAAAAAAGAAGCGGCCTTAAACTGCTCGCAGCCGGCCGTGAAGTGCTCTGGATCCCCGGGATCTGTTCCAGCGAACTTCTGCGCATAGATGAAAAAACAGCAAAAATAATACGTGTAGTGATTCGGGAGGATAATTGACAATGGAAGATTTAAAAGCATACTCGGACAGAGTACTGCTCACGGAAGATGAGATCAGGGCAATGGTTAAACGCCTCGGTGCGGAGATCACGAGGGATTACGCGGGTAAGAATCTTTTCCTCATCTGCGTTTTAAAAGGCGGATTCGTGTTTATGGCGGATCTCGTACGTGCGATCGATCTTCCTCTTGAAGTAGATTTCATCGCTGTGTCCAGCTACGGCTCATCCACAAAAACTTCCGGCGTAGTAAGACTATTAAAAGATATAGATAAGCCGCTCAACGATAAACACGTGCTCATCGTCGAAGACATAATGGACTCCGGATTGACGCTTAACTACATAAAAGCCATGTTTGAGAACCGCTCTCCGCTGTCCGTTAAAATCTGCACCGCGTTCGACAAACCGGAACGCAGAAAAGTTGACATCACACCCGATTACGTCGGCGCCGTAATACCTGATGAATTCGTCGTCGGTTACGGACTCGACTACGACGGAATACTCAGAAACCTTCCCGAACTGTGCGTACTTAAAAGAAGCATCTACGAAAAATAAAGAGGTAAAAGATGAAAATACTAAAAGCCGTATCGCCTTATATCCTGATATTCTCCCTCGTCGTACTGGCGGTGGTGCTGATCACAAATTTCGTCGGCAACAAAAAGCTCGATTATTCGCAGTTTATCATTGAACTGAACGAACAAAACGTTGAATCTGTCGAATACGAGGATAATAAGGCAAAGGTCGTTCTGAAGGCTGACAGCACAAAGGATGAATCGTTGAAGGCCGGTAAATATGACGTGAAGATACTTGATCAGGGCGAATTTGAAGGCCTTATTATCGACCAGGTCCTGGCGGGTAATCCGGTAAAATATCATTCCGAGATCCGTTCGGTGCCTTTCCTTGTGAGGATCCTTCCGTATCTGATGCTCGGTATACTTGCCATATTCCTGTTCTTTATGATATTCAGGCAGAGCCAGGCCGGAGCGGGCAGCAACGGCAGATTGACTTTCGGGCGCAGCAACGCGAGATTATATACGAAAAGCAAAATCAAATTTGCCGATCTCGCCGGAGCTGACGAGGAAAAAGAAGAGATGGAAGAGCTCGTATCTTTCCTCAAAGATCCCGCAAAATACGATTCTCTCGGAGCGCGCATTCCCAAAGGCGTACTGCTCGTAGGCCCTCCCGGAACAGGTAAAACTTATCTCGCAAAGGCCGTCGCGGGCGAAGCAGGAGTTCCGTTCTTCAACATAAGCGGTTCGGATTTCGTTGAGCTGTACGTAGGCGTAGGCGCCGCGAGAGTAAGAGATCTGTTTGAACAGGCTAAAAAGAACGCACCTGCGATAGTATTTATCGACGAGATCGACGCCGTAGGACGTCACAGAGGCGCAGGTCTCGGAGGAGGCCACGACGAGCGTGAACAGACACTTAACCAGCTGCTCGTCGAGATGGACGGATTTGAGTCCAACACCGGCGTAATAGTCATGGCCGCCACGAACCGTCCCGACATACTTGACCCCGCACTCACGCGACCGGGCAGATTTGACAGAAAGATCAACGTCTCTTACCCGGATATGAAAGCCAGAGAAGCGATCCTGCGAGTTCATACGAGAAACAAGCCGCTCGACGAGACCGTTGACCTTGCGGAAGTTGCGAAGAATACGTCCGGATTCACGCCGGCCGATCTCGAGAACCTGTTGAACGAAAGCGCGCTGCTTGCCGCCAGGGAAAATCACGATAAGATCTCCTCGGCGAATATTAAAGAAGCTATCTTTAGAGTTGTCGTTGGCAAGGAAAAGCGCAGCCGCGTTATGACCGATAAGGACAAGTGGCTCACCGCTATCCACGAAGTCGGGCACGCGATCGCCATAAAATACCTGTCGACAACGGAAAAGGTGGAACGCGTTTCTATTATTCCCGCGGGCAGTGCGGGCGGCTATACCGCTCACAGACCTGACGAGGACCGCACGTACGTAACCAAAGCGCAGCTCCTGGAGGCGATCGACATCAGCCTCGGCGGAAGAGTTGCTGAAAAACTTGTGCTTAACGACATAAGCACCGGCGCATCATCAGACCTGGAACAGGTAAGCGCGATCGCAAGAAGCATGGTCACGAAGTACGGTATGAGCGACGAGATCGGTAACGTGATATTCAATACCGGATCGGGCGACGAGATATTCATCGGAAGAGATTACGGCCATTCAAAGAACTACAGCGAAGAGACCGCCGCGCTGATCGACGAAGCCGTAAAGAAAATAATTGACGCCGAAGAAGAGAAAGTGACTAAACTCATTTCCGACAATATCGGCAAACTCAAAGAAATCGCCGGTATCCTTATCGAGCGCGAGCGTCTCGAAGGCGACGAATTTGAAGAACTGTTTACTGAAAAAAACTGACTGATTTGATTTGGTGAGAAAGATATGGCTGACGGATTTGGCTCCGGGTTTGACGAGATCAGCGGCAGAGTCGAAGACCTGATCTTCGTGAATCCGGAAAATGGTTTTACCGTGATCGAATTCCAGCCTGCCGATAGCACAGAAACGATAAGAGCTGCCGGGATCATGCCGGAGCTTTTTCCCGGAGAATTTGTGAAAATTATCGGAAGGATGGAGACTCATCATACTTACGGTGAAACTTTCCGCGTTAATACGTGTACCAAATCCATACCTTCAGACCGTGAGAGCCTTATCACGTTCCTGTCCTGCGGGCTTTTTCCCGGAGTGGGAGACGCGACCGCGAAAGCGATAGTAGATCAGTTCGGCGACGATACTGCTGATATAATCCTGTATACGCCGGAAAGGCTTAAAGAAGTCAAAAAAATAACCGCTAAAAGGGCGGGCGTCATCGGCGAGAAATTCCGCGAATATTTTAACGTCTCAGAGACGCTTAAATTTTTCGCGGATATGAATATTTCAACGAAGATCGCAATGTCGGTGTACGACCGGTTCGGCGTGAATTCTATAGCCGTAACCAGGCGGAACCCGTACCATCTCATAGATGAGATCCCGATGCTCGGATTCAAGACTGCTGACAGGATCGCGCTCAGCCTCGGCGTAAATCAGAATTCGGGCAGCAGACTATGTGCGTATATCAAATATTACCTCCAGTCCCAGCTCGGATTCGGAAACGTCTGTTACCCGCGCAGAATGCTCACCGATTCCGTAGCGTTCGAATTATCCTCGGAACAGAAACCGGTAGAGGAAGCGCTCGAAAGCCTGATCGCATCAGGGGCGCTGCGCACGTATAAAGCGGACGAGACCGTTGACGCAGAAGAATACGTATTTCTCAGTTATATTGACGACTGCGAACAATACATCGCCGACCGCCTTAAGGAATTATCCGCATTCAGGCCGGTGACTTCCGGGCCTCCTTTCGAAGGCTTTATCGACGAACTCAATTTTGAAACAGGTTTCGATCTGAACGACGTACAGATATCGGCTGTAAAAAGCGCGGTCGATAATTCGTTCTCGGTCATAACCGGCGGCCCGGGCACAGGAAAAACCACTATAATAAAGGCCGTCTATAAATATCTTTCGCTCTCGGGGATCAAATGCATGCTCTGCGCTCCGACGGGAAGAGCGGCAAAAAGAATGGCGGAAGCGGTGGGAATCGAGGCCAGAACGATCCACAGGATGCTGGAATACTCAGCTTTCTCAAATGAAGACGGCATTGACGACGGGTACGAAGACGACGGCAGACTCAGGTTTAACCGGAACGAATCAAATCCGATCGACGCCGACGCACTTATCGTTGACGAATCGTCAATGCTTGACACGATCCTCGCTTATCATATGCTAAAAGCGTTAAGACCGGGCGCGCGGCTTCTGCTGCTCGGCGATAAAGACCAGCTTCCGTCGGTCGGACCGGGCAACGTCCTGAAAGATATAATTTTTTCGGGAGTGTTCCCGGTGACAACTCTTTCGTTCGTATACCGCCAGTCGGACGACAGCCTTATCGCGTACAACGCCCAGCGCATCAACAGCGGCCTTCTTCCGGAAATGAACAAGCGTGAAAAAGATTTCTTCATGATCGACTGCGCCGCTCCGGAATCCGTCCCTGAAGCTGTAATAGACGTAGTCTCGCGGAGACTGCCGAAAGCGTACGGGATCGATCCGGTCCGGGACATTCAGGTACTGATTCCGGGCAGGAAAGGCGAATGCGGCGTCGAAAATATAAACGCGCTACTCCAGCAGGCGCTGAATCCGGCATCCTCCGCCTCTTCCGGGGGCTCCACGTTCTCTTCGCCGTTTGCTTCTGCAGCCTCAATGACGACAGAAGAATTGAATTACGGAGGCGTGCTCTTCAGGACCGGAGACAGGGTCATGCAGATAAAAAACAATTACGAGATCGAATGGGAAAGCAGGACGTTCCGCGGCCAGGCGGGGAAAGGCATTTTCAACGGAGAGATGGGCGTCATACTTGAGATCGACAGGGGCGAGCGGACGGTCACCGTCATCTTCGACGACGACCGCACTGCCGTATATCCGATCGAGCTCCTGTCCCAGCTCGAACACTGCTACGCGATCACAGTACATAAAAGTCAGGGCAGCGAATTCGACTACTGCGTGATAGTGCTGTCCGGGATCCCGCAGAGATTATGTACGAGAAATATATTATATACAGCCGTAACGCGGGCAAAAAAGATGGTCGTCATGATAGGCGACAGGCGTTATCTAAGGGCAATGACGGATAACAATACCGAAGAGAAGCGCTATACCTGTTTAGAGAAAAGGCTTTGCGCAGGAGCGGGGCGGGGCAATCACTTCGGTCTTTCAAGCTTAGACGATACGGCGGCTTTTGATTTGGAGAACAACAGATAAATGAAACATACGTTTTCTATCATAGATCTAATATTCCCGGAAAAATGTCCGTTCTGCGGCCGTATAACAGCTGCGCAGGAGCTTTATAGCGCCGGATCATGCAAAAACTGCCGTGAAGAACTCATAACTTATAAAACGGCGGACGAGCTTCCGCACGAGGCGCTTGAGAAAGTCCTGAAACTGTACGTTCCGATGAGGTATTCGGGAAATGCAAAAAAAGCGATGCTCAGATACAAATTCGGGCAGGAAGAATGGCTTTCCGAATCGTTTTCTCGGATAATGCATAACTACTTAACATCAAACGGAGCGTACGAAGACATTGACCTGATAACCTGCGTGCCCGTGAGCCCGAAACGCTTCGCCGGGAGAGGATACGATCAGTCGAGATTGATTGCCCGCAAATTATCCGAATACTCCGGGAGGCCTTTCCGCGACCTGCTGAAACGTAACGACCGCGCCAAAACCGCAGCTTTCACGAGCCGCGAAAATTTTGCAGAACGCGCTTCCGAAAAACGTTTCGAAGCTGCAGATCCGGAACTTTTGCTGTTCGGATCGCGCGTACTTCTGGTGGATGATATTTTTACGACCGGCTCTACACTGAATGAATGCGCAGGCATATTGCTCGGACGCGGAGCGATGTACGTTAACGCAGCGTGTATGATGAGCGGCCGCCAGGACATTTACGACGCGCCTTTGGAGGAAACGGCATGATACTGTTTACGTGCAAAGAAATGCAGATGGCATTCGGCGACGATATAATCCTCGACGGCGTGAATCTTTCGGTCAATGAAGGCGACAGGATAGGCGTTATCGGTTCGAACGGCGCCGGAAAGACTACGCTCATACGCATATTTACCGGGGAGTATCTTCCGACGGCCGGAAGCTGTTTTATACACTCATCGGTGCGGTCGTCAATATCTTACCTCCGCCAGGACTCGGGGCTCGATTCCGAGCTGTCAATATACGATGAATTCATGCGCCCTTACGCGCATCTTAAAGAACTCGAAAAGCAGATCGCGGAGACTGAAGAAAGACTGATCCGCTTCGGGGACTCGGAGGCAATAGGTCACGTACTTTCCGGAAAATTGTCCGAACTGTACGAAAGGTACAAGGACGCCGGAGGGCTTACGTACGAAAGCCGTGTTAAGAGCATATTGAAGGGTCTCGGCTTTTCCGAATCTGACTTTGGCAGAAACGTTTCGACACTCTCCGGAGGTCAGAAGACGCGGCTGGCGCTCGCGAAACTGCTCCTGGCCGATTCAAAAATACTTATCCTCGACGAACCCACGAACCACCTCGACGAGCAGTCATGCATATGGCTCGAAGGAGAACTCGCCGAATACAGCGGAACGCTTATTGTCATATCCCACGACAGAACGTTTCTTGACAAAGTCACGAAAAAGACTTTGCTCATCGAGCGTACCGGAGCATTCCTGTACAACGCACCGTACTCATCATACGTGGCTTTGAGGCAGGCGGATACGGAATATCAGCAGAAATGCTACGTTCAGCAGCAGCGGGAGATCGCCAGAATAAACGCGTTTATTGAGAACCAGCGCAAATGGAACAGAGAAAGAAATATAATAGCCGTAAACAGCAGACTGAAATATCTGGACCGCATGGAAAAGATCGAAAAGCCGCTGTCGCCCGAAGATCCTCCTGCCGTCAGCTTTGAGATAGACGTTCCGGGCGGGAAAGACGTACTGAACGTAACGTCTCTTGGCTTTTCATATCCCGGAAACGAGCTGTTCAGCGATCTGAACTTTGAAGTACATCGCGGCGAACGCCTGTTCATCACCGGGCCGAACGGCTGCGGAAAGACCACGTTCCTAAGGATAATCGCCGGAAAGCTTACGGAAAAAGAAAGAGAGTACGTGCGCGGTTCGTTCCGGATCGGGTCAAACACAGCCTTTTCGTATTACGCGCAGGATCTGTCTGACGTTTCAGGTGAAGGCACAGTATTTGACGCGCTGTACGACAGGGTGAATTACCCCGGAAAACCCGCGGCACTGCTTGTCCCTCCCGTAAAAATACGCAACAGTCTGGCGGCAATGGGGTTCAGGGGAGAGGACGTGTTCAAGAACCTCACGGAATTGTCCGGCGGCGAAAAATCGCGCCTGCAGCTCCTTATGATAAGCTACGAACGCAGGCCTTTGCTTATACTTGACGAACCTACGAACCATCTCGATATCTCTTCGCGAGAAGTGCTCGAAGAAGCGCTTCAGAAGTTCGAGGGCACCGTCATAGCCGTATCACACGACAGATATTTTCGCGAAAAAATCGCTACGGGCACGCTCGATATTTCAGCATTCCGCAAAAACAGCTCTTCTGCTTCAGCTGATACGGCAGACGCGCGGCCCGGTTCCGGAAAAGAAGAGTATCTTAAACAAAAAGAGTTACGCTCGAAAGTCGGAAAGCTTCAGAATGAACTTAAACGCTGCGAGGCCGCGATCTCTAAACTCGAATCGGAAAGCGCAGAACTCGAAAAATCGATGGCGGATCCGGATATCGCGAGCGACCATATCAAACTCGCCGAACTGTATGCGAAAAAAAGCGCAGACGACGAGCAGATGCTGAGCCTGCTTACGAGGATAGACGAGCTCAGTTCGGAACTAACGGCGCTCGGCGTAAATACGGAATCATCCGGGGTGTGACAGATGGCAGCGGAACAGTCTTTACAGATCACTGGGGACAATGATCCGGGCTTCAGGAAGACTACGGTCAGCTGCTTCGCCGCGTACGTCGTGCAGGCGGTGGTCAATAATTTTGTGCCGCTTCTCCTTGTGCAGTTTAACCGCGAATTCGGCATAACACTCGGCCAGTTCACGCTTTTGACTTCGCTCAATTTCGGTCTGCAGCTGTGCATTGACCTGCTCGCCGTAAAATTTATTGATCGCATCGGATACAAGCTCGCGATGATCATTGCCCACGGCTTCTCGTTCCTGGGAATCGCAGGCCTTTCCGTACTGCCCGGATTATTCAACAATCACTTTGGAGGCGTGCTAATATGTATGTTCCTCTACGCGTGCGGCGGAGGACTGCTCGAAGTCGTCGTGAGCCCGATCGTCGATGCGATCCCTTCCGGCAGCAAGAGCGCCAGTATGAGCCTCCTGCACTCGTTTTACTGCTGGGGACACGCCGGAGTCATAGCGCTGTCAACGCTGTTTTTCGTCCTTGCAGGCATCAGTCACTGGCGCATACTCGCGCTTCTATGGTCGCTGATCCTTCTCGTAAACGGCATCATTTTCACAGGAATGAAACTGCCCGAAACGCTTCCAGGATACAGTTTAAGAGCTAAAGCCGCTGCAGTTGCTAAAAAGACCGGGGTCAAGGGACGTTTCCGGCTCGGCCAAATGCTGTCATCCGGGACTTTCTGGCTGTTTTTCGCGATGATGTTCTTCTCGGGCAGTTCGGAGCAGTCGATAGCACAATGGGTATCCGCTTTCGCCGAGAAGGGGCTCGGGGTCAATAAATCCGCCGGAGATATTGCCGGCACGCTGCTTTTTGCGGTAATGATGGGTATCTCTCGCACGTTCTTCGGAAAGGCCGGGAAAAAATTGTCCCTGAATATATATATGACCGCGAGCGCGTTTATGTGCGTGGCATTCTACCTATGCATAATATTCATTCCGAATGCGCTCGTGAAACTGATCTTTTGCGGCCTGTGCGGCTTCTCTGTGGGTATTTTCTGGCCCGGCACGTTTTCAGCCGCGAGCGCCTCACTTTCACGGTTCGGGACGCCGCTTTTCGCACTTTTAGCCCTCGCCGGCGATCTCGGGTGCATGTGCGGCCCCGGCCTCGTAGGAACGGTATCAGCCGCATTCGGAGGCAATATGATCCCGGGTATCGGAGCCGCGGTAGTGTTCCCGGCATTCATGTGTATTCTGCTGGTCTTTCAAACTATCCGCAGTTGTGGTAAAATACAAAACGGAAGACCAGGCGGCGGCGATGACAGTGCCGCTTCTTAAGATGAGCCTTCAGGCTGATCATATTTTTTGAAAGGGGAAAACGGTTTTGAATACTGTACTGACTGACCTCGTAGTTAATGACGCACCTTCGCTTTTCGGGCAGAACGATGAAAACCTGTCCGTTATTTCGGATGCGTTCGGCGTGGCCGCTTCGATCAACGCCGACGGGAACATACGGCTTTCCTGCGACGGATACGACCGCGACGCGGAAGAAAAACTCAAAAACGCAGAAGCGGTAATACGCAGACTCGTGAAGCTGTCCGAGGAAAATGAAACCGTTAATAAACGGCTTACCGCATATCTTTGCGACCTGGTCGCCGAGAACGGCGTTCAGTCCGTGAATCAATATACGACCGACGGTATCTGCGTGACGGCTAAAGGCAGGCCTATTAAGGCAAAGACGCTCGGCCAGGCGGAATACGTCGAATCGATTAGGAAAAATTCCGTCACGTTCGGTATCGGACCTGCCGGAACCGG
>JAFWQX010000096.1 GCA_017508875.1 Clostridia bacterium
CCAAAGATCAAAAGGTTGAAAAGCGGCCTCATTGCTCATTTAGACGGCCGCAAAAAGGGAAAAGAAGGAATGCGGCCGTTCGACCCTCCTCACCAATACGGCCGCAATTGGAAAAAGACAGAGCTGCGGCCGTGCGAATTGCTCATTTAGAAGGCCGCAAAAGGGGAAGAGGCGGAATGCGGCCGTACTACCCACCTTGCCAATACGGCCGTAATTGGAAAAAGACAGAGCTGCGGCCGTGCGCTCCGCTATCCGGCTTCGTGCAATGTTAATGAGGTAGTATTTTGGCGAGGGGTGCCGTCTCACATCGGGATA
The DNA here is from genome assembly GCA_017508875.1 of Clostridia bacterium. GTDB lineage: Bacteria > Bacillota > Clostridia > UBA1212 > UBA1255 > UBA1255. Next base: position 316 of record JAFWQX010000096.1, read on the forward strand.
TTGGCGCAGAACACCGCCTGGTTTTCAGTTTTGGATTTTCAGGCGGTGTTTCTACAAAACGAACGGATGCGCAGGAGAATTATCCGTTGTGCTTCCGAATCATTGCCGTTACCGGCACGGATACCAGGGCCGCGAGCAGAAGCGCCCCGCCGGCGGCAGGATAAACAAAAATCAGAGAATTCGTTGTCCCGTAAATATCGAGAACACCTTTAAACACGCTCCCCACGCTAAACACCGCGATACACGAATTCCACAAAAGGACCGTTGCACGCGCAGGATACTTCTTAGCGGCCAGCAGCACGGCGTACACACCGGCCCCGGCAAGAAGCGGAACCGTGAACGCGTACGTCATAAAAGGCGAATGGACACCGTGGCTGAACGACTCATATATATAGCCAAACGCAAGGAGAAAGAGCGCGGCGGCAATATTAAACACCAGATGCTTTTTTAGTTCTCCGCGCCGCAGAAGCTCGGCGCCGTACGGAACGACAGCCTTTCCCCCGCGGGTGATCGCGTTCTTCCCGGAAATATCGTAAGACGAAGGATCATGCGCCGATGTAGACAATATCGCTCACCTTCCTCTCTTTTATTGTTTTCCCGGAAGTCGGTTTATTGATGACTCTGCCTCCGAAATACATTGTCGACGAACCGCCGCCATCGAGGTTGTACGCCGTCTTAACGCCGAGTCCCTTCATAAATTCCGCCAGCTCATAAAGACTGAGCCCTTTGCTCTCTTCGGTACGGCCGTCGGACACGACGAATACAAAATGATTCGGTTCGATCATACCGAGCGCGGTGCGCGGATTGCTTGCCAGCGCCATATCGACTTCATCATTTTCATCTACCGTCACCGCGCCTTCTTTTATGAGAGCAGGGCCGAAGGTAAACGCCTGCCATACGCCGCTCTCAACAAGCTCGTCTGCAGTCCGTTCATTGTCGCTCACGATCCCGAACGTACCGTCGGCATATATGCACAGCACGTCCTCTCCCCTCGCGCTGTCGCGGTAGACGACGCCGTTGCGGATAACGAAACCTTTTTTCTGCACTCCGTAATAATCACCGTTCACCGCCAGGATCGCTTCGTTCGTACGTGCGATCTCCGACGTAAACTCGGTAATATTCCGGCCGTATTTATTTTGCGCAAAAGCGGTTTTAAGATATTCGGCCGAGCTCAGTCTGACGTCGGCAACGTATATCGCCGTGCCGTATTCTTCATACGTTGACAATTCGATCGTTATGTTTTCGTCAATGTAGCTGTCTTCGTCCTGGTATGGCAGAACGGGCGTTGGCTCAGCGGTCGCAGTAGGAACGTCCGTATTTACGTCGGGCAATGCAGTTTCTTCCGCCTGATAGTCCGTTTCCGTAGGTACCGCAGTACTCGTAGCCGAAGGCAAAGGAGTCGCGAACATAGAGGTATTGACCTTCACGGCATTAGCGTCGTAAACCCTGCGTATGACGAACGTATCAAGCGCGACATACAGTGTATACGCAAACAGAACCGCAGAAAAACATATTGTCCATATATGCTTTTTCAAAAGATCGTCCTCCGATTTCGTAATTATATCGCGCCGCAACGCTTCGCATAGAACGCACCCCGCGCTGCTTTCTCCGGCGCCAATAATATTATACTCTGTTCACCGATAAAATGAGTGACAAAATAATGGCAAAAATAAACATTTTTATTCTTGCGAACGTTTCCCGCGACCCTGTCCCCTGCGAAGATACGGATATTCGCGCTTCAGATATTCGAGCAGCCCCGCGCAGCCCTCTTCGATCTGCCTGCCGACGCCTTCAAAATCGCCGCTGTACCACGGATCGTCGATATCCCCCGGCGAATCAGTAAAATCGCGCAGCAGCCTGACTTTATCCATACCGCCCGGCGGGCAGAACCGCGCCATATTGCGCACGTTGTACCGCTCCATCGCCACGATCAGGCCGAAGCGCTCGAAATCCCCGCGCTCCATCACTCGCGCGCGCTTTCCGGACGGGTCAATTCCGAGCCTTCTCAGGTAGCTCTTCGCCGGAGGATACACCGGCCTCCCCAGTTCCTCTGCCGACGTTCCCGCGGACAATGCCTCCACGTCCCTTTCCAGCCCTTCGCGGCGGACAATATCGTTAAATATGTATTCAGCCATCGGCGACCTGCAGATATTGCCGTGGCACACAAATAACACTTTTATCATCAATTTTGACTCCCAATTTATCTCAGTTTTCCCTTGATTTATCTCGGCTTTTCCTTATTTTAAGGGCATTTCCGGCATAGTATGTATCCGACTATGTATCAATAGCATACCACAGACATAGCTCTTTTACCACATAAATTCGAAAAAGTTTTTCCGGTCAGATCACGTTCATCTGGCTGTCCATGTATTTCTCGAACTGCTCACGCTTGATCAGTGCTCTGTTGCCGTTCCAGAGGACGAAGTCTTCTTCAGGATGCTGCTGGACAAAAAGTTTCAGCTTCTTATATCCGATACCGAAATACTCAGATGCCTCATTCAGCGTTAATGTGTATTTCTGCCACCAGGGCAACTCTTTTTTCATCTCTGTGCTCATCTCAGGCACCTCCCTTCTATCTTCCTAAGCGCCCTTTGACGAGATAATTCCGGTAAAAGCCGAAAAAAGGCAAAAAAAGACGGCCAGCAAAGAACTCAATCTCCGCTGACCGCAGCCATTACTTCTCTCTTATTTCTTCTCCGGCAGTTCTTCCCACATACTCTGAACCAGCTCACATAGGAACTCCCGATTATCAACGTTATCAACCAGAAGCATCTCCTTCGCCCCATCATCGCCCGGCTGCTGACTTCATCCAATTCTGATAATTGCTCCAGAACAAAGTCCAGATCGAATCCTACGGTCCGAAACTGCTTCATCGTCGGTCACGTTCATGATGAGCTGATTATCGAATGCAGCTCTGATGTTGACCTGAATGTTATCTGTAAGCAGATGGGCAGATCTCCGGACTGGATGCCGGACATCCTGCTCCGCGCCGACGGCTACGAGACTGATTTCTATAAAAAAGACTGACATGAAAATAGCGGCTCCCGGTTCATCGCCGGAGGCCGCTACATCATTATTCATTTATTTCCCAATGCCCATACCGCTTTCCACCGACACGTTTTATTCGACCAGCTTCTTTAAGAGCATTTATATACTTCTGTACAACCCGGCGTGTCACTCCTAACCTTTCGCCTAACGCCTCCTGTGAAATATCAGGCTGTTCCTTCAATATTTCAATGATCCTAAGCACCACTGCATCGTCCAAAGCACCGTGTTTTTCCGTATTTTGGTGCTTTGGTGCTTTAGGCTGATCTATAAGAGCACTCTTAAGCGCCGGGAAATATACTCTGAGTCCTGTTCCAATTATTTCATATTTCGGAAGCTCTGCTCCCAACGCTACACACTCATCACAAATCTTCTGAATCCCTTGTCCCCAGGTTTCTATATATCCCGCTCTGTAAAATACATTGGCAATATCAGGATTATACGGAATGGAATCATGCGGCTCCATCAATGTCTCCGCAGTCCATCCTTCTGGAAGGATACAGCGGTTGCTTATAATAATCTGCTCTTCCTCAATCCGTATTTGTATTGGAGTACCGTACATATAACAGTTATGAGCGATGGCATTGTAAATCGCTTCGCGGATGGCGTTCCTCGCAAAAGGATAAGTCTCTACACGCCGGTCGTGTTCATACGTAATTTTTGCCTTCAAATATTTGAGATAGATCAGATCCACAACCTTATCTGCTGTAGAAATGAGTGAACCTTCAAGATCATCATGATACGCCACTGTTCCGTGCTCAAATTTACCGACTTTAACGAAACTACCAACCTGCACAATACTCGGATCATCATAGAACAACAGCACGGCTGAACGCTTCAGCTTACCGTTTGATAATAGTTTCAACTTGGATAGAAGTTCCTCATTTGAAATATTTAGCTCCGCCTCGGTCATCCGCTTGCTACGAAGCGCCTCTCTCCTGAATATCTTAAAGCTTTCCGCGTCCAGGTCGTCAACGGTAATTCCATCGACAGTTACATCTTCCCACCTGACGCCGGTCTTTTTCGTGATAAATTCTGTCAAAGCTATTCCTGTCAGCTGCTGCTTGGTCGCACCGCTCCGGTAATGAAATTCGCCATGATAGCTGATGGGGAACGAACTCGGATCAACCTTTATTTCAAGATAGTCTTTCCCGTCCTTAGTATGTTTATTCACATCGGCAACAATGCCAAGCCCGGACTGAATCTTATTCGGGATATCTTCCATTAGCTTTTTTACATCCTTCACGCCGACAACATTCCCGGCATCATCAACACCGATGTAAATGGTGCCGCCCTGGGCATTAGCAAAACCGCAAAGCCACTTCAGATATTCATCCCTCCAGGATTCCTTATATTCGATGCTTTGACTTTCTGCCATAAACAAAACCTCCGGTTCTTAATTCTCAACTCAGCGCCATTTCAACTTCACCAGTCAAAACCTATCCTCTATATTTCATCGCACTACGGTGAATCAATTCCGCATCGTTCTTCACGCCTTCATTCTTGCACTCTTGTATGGCATTCCAGCTTAACCTAAGCGGCTTCTCTTGTTTCACGATTCCAGCCTCTGGATGTTCCAGAATGTAAATTGCGGACTCCCTGGAAAAGTCGTGTTTTTGAATGTTGATGGTACGCTTATTCGTGGATCCATACTCCACATATTCACACCGGTCATGCTTTGAAGATCCTGATCCTCAAACTATAGCGCAGTCAAACAGCGACCTCAACGCCGAACATGCGCCCATCACAGCGTTGCCCATCTGATCTGACGATGATCCGACAAAATCATCGCCGTCTCTGAATCCGACGGAGGACCTGCCGCCCATCATGCCGCATTCCTTGCCAACGTAGTCCTTCCACTTGTCGACGCCGGTCTCCCTTATTATTTCGTATGCGCGCTCAATAACGTCCGCTGAAATAAAGCGGAATTTTGTGTCGTCATTATAATACGTTTCATAGATCAGCAACGTGTCGGAAAACTCGTAAACGGAGCCGCCCTCATAGCGCGGAGGATTCGTTTAAGCGTACGAAGAGTATGAGAACAATATGACTTTCCTGATTTCCGCACCGCATTTCTCGCAATTGTCACCGGTCTGAAGCTCCGCACCGCATTTTTCGCACGTCCAGCCGGCGGGCTTTTCGTTTTTCCTTTTTTCCTCGATGGCGGCTGCCTCTTCCTCGGTGACAAACCTGAAGCCGAACGGCGCCGGGACTATCCTCGATTTCTGCGGGTCTATCTGCACACCTGTTCCGTCGGAAGGTCCCTGCATAGTATACGTCGGAGCAGGAGGTTCGGATGGCTTTGGCTCAAGCTTTTTCCCGCAATTCGGGCAGAATTTTCCTGAACTTATATACCCGCATTCGCACTGTATCTCTTTCTTTTCCGGCTTTTTTGCGCCGCACTCAGAGCAGAACTTGCCCAGATTTTCCGCGCCGCAGCTGCAGATCCATTTGTCCGGGCTGTCAGGAAGAGTGGTCTTCGGTGCGGGCGCAGGCGATGCGGGCGCCGGTGCGGGGCCGTTGCCCATACCCATGCCCATGCCGGGATTCATCCCCATACCCATAAAGCCGAAAGAAGGAGCCCTCTGATCATACGTTGACTTTGTATGTTCTATGCACTTTCCGGTATTGACACAATCCCTGATCAGTTCACGTATCTTACTTATCGTCTGGCGCTGGAGCTCCCAGAACGAGCCGCAGTCAAGCGAACGCTCCACGTTGGAGGCCCCTCCGATCGAACTGTCGTCAAACGTAAAAGTGATATGCGAACTCGAAGAATAATCCGTCATCTGGAAAGGACTCGGTATAGTATCGATCTGAGCCATCTCCGCAACGCAGCTGGCGGCAACATATTCGCGCAGTTTCCGGGCTGCTTCTGCTCCGCCGATATTTTTTTCGTGGATCTCCACGCCGTTTCCCCTGTCAACGCTCTCTATGAGGAGCGTGCCGTCAGGCTGCCAGGTCAACGTCTCGCGTCCTGACGTAGCGCTTCCGATCGACATTCCGGAGCTCGAAAAACTTGAATAGATCTTAACGACCGGACCGTGCGTTTCGGGAATCAGGTCTTCAAGTTTAGGCTGCTTCGCATACATATCTGAAAACAGTCCGGAAGAGCCTTCGAAATAATTTCCGTGCGTCCTTTTATATTTTAACTCCGACTCATTGGTCAATTGAACGTTATTGAGGACAAAAGACGCTTTGATCCCGAGCTGAGCAAACCCTTCGGTCAACATTGCGGTTATTTTCATTTTGCTGTCAACTTTCACCGCTTCTTTGACAGTCCAGTCAGCAAGCCCGGTTTCGATAATTTTTGAAGCATTCGTTCTGATGGCAACAACAAGGTCCTCCTGTGTCGGATATATTGACGTGTCGTATTGGGATACGTACGCGGTCCCGCTCGTACGCGCTTCGTATTTTTCCCCCGCTAAAGGACCCTTCAGCGGGAACGGCTTTGGAGTGCCGAAAAGAATTTTCTCGTCTGCCATAATTATCCTCCTGCCTTTCGGCTTTTATATGCTGTGAAACGCCGCGAAACCGGGCGGGCTTAAATGATCTTCTCGAAAACCATTGTCGCCTGTATCCTGTCGCCGCCAAGGAAACCGGTGCTGTTGCCCGTCGCCGTAGCGATCGTATGTAGTCTGTACCCTTTCGCCGCCTGCTCGTTGATGCACGCTTCGAGCGCAGAAAGGTTCCCCGAACCTGTTCCTAAAAATTTTTCTTTAAGCGTTACCTGAAGCACAACGTAATGAAGGTTCCGGCCTGACGCTGTAGAATACGTCGATGTGTCGCTATAATCCGGCGCGAATCCCGGCTGAGCGGTCCGGTTAACCGGCGAAGGGCCTCCGGCGGCAGTCTGTCCCGCTGCCTGACCGGCGGAAATATCGGAAAGCGCTTTGCCGCATTTAGGGCAGAATCTGGAATTATCATCGATCTTGGCGCCGCAGTTTGCACAGAATTTCATAATAAAGTTCCTCCTTATATTTTCAGCTGTTTGCGTCAGCTCATGTTAGCAGGATTATTTTAGCAAAATTCGGTGGAAATGTATATATAAAAATGGCGAAGCGGATATGGTCGCACGGCCGCATTCCGCCTCTTCCCTATTTGCGGCCGTATAAATGAGCGAGAAACGCGGCCGCAGCTCTGTCTTTTTCCAATTGCGGCCGTATCGCCAAGGTAGGTAGTACGGCCGCATTCCTACTTTTCCCTTTTTACGGCCGTATAAATGAGAAATTCGTACGGCCGCAGCTCTGTCTTTTTCCAATTGCGGCCGTATCGCCAAGGTAGGTAGTACGGCCGCATTCCTACTTTTCCCTTTTTGCGGCCGTATAAATAAGAAATTCGTACGGCCGCAACTC
>JAFWQX010000097.1 GCA_017508875.1 Clostridia bacterium
CGATATCAGTTCGAAAATACGTTGATTATATCTGGACGGAAGAATGACTGGAAACGAGAAAAGCTCGTCCAACTTATCTAATTTATTGACCTCGACGTCCAAAAACACCCACTGCGCAGTCATGGTTCCGTCAGCGCCCGGATTCTCGTTTATATGCTGTGTCACTTTTGACGGGGCAATGAAGACCCCGCCTTCGCCGGTCTCGAATTTTTCGCCGTTGTCAAGCGAAATGGAGTATGATCCATATACGCTTTGTACGACGGACAATTTATCCAGCGATTTTACTATATTTATCTCCGGATGCACGACGGCATTTTCAAAACTGAAAGCTATATTTTCACCGATCGTAATTGAACTAATGTCCATTTATCTGATCCCCCTTAGAGCTGCTTTCACAATAATTATACGTATTATACTGACGTATTTCAACCTGAAAATGGTTCTCAAATCTACTATGGCTTTAATTCGAACTGGACAATTATGCAAATTTTATGTATTCTGGTTTATTGCCAGAGGCCGGTATCGATGGTATATTATTGACAGGCAGAAACAGCATCGGCTTTTTTATTGAAAGGGGAACAATACTATGAAATCAAGACGTAAAAGGATCAGAGCCTTTTTAATTCCGGCCGCTCTGGTCATCTGTATGACTTTTTCTTTCTTTTCTGCGGCCCCGTTACGCGCAAATGCATCGCATGACAATGACAGTTCCGCAAACAAAATGCATTACTGGGCTTTTGACGGGAATGCTTCCGACGCTTCGGGCACGCTGGACCTTTCTTCAAATAATCAGGTGGAATTTGCTGAAGGAAAGCATGATAAAGCGCTTAACACCGCAGAAGGTTCTGCTGTCCGTTCCGGAGTTATAACCGATAATACCTTAAGAGGTTTTTCAATGGGCGCCTGGTTTACTCTTAACAGCGGCGCTACGGAATGGAATATTATTATCTCGAAGGGAAATACGCAGGATAACCTGCCGGAAAGATTCCAGGTCCATATCGGGCACGCTTCTGAAAGTGAGGGAGGAGGTCAGCTGCTGGCGTATATTCCGGGTGCCGGAGGAGGTCTTTCCAGCGAGACAGACGGCGTTTTCGTACCTTACGATACTTGGACTTACGTCACTGTGACGTACGACCTCGCTACAGTCCGTATGTACGTAAACGGTGAACTTGCTGCCGAAAAAGAAGCAAAGGGATCGCTGGACGTCAGCCAGGCAGCATACAACACAGTCACCGTAGGTGCGCTTAACCATGACGGCGATACGTTCAGGTTTAACGGGGTCATCGACGACGCGTTTTATGCAAACTATCCTATGACCGCGGCAGACGTGAAAGAATCATATGATGACGTAGCTGCTTTAAAGGCATGGTCCGACGGATCTAAAGAGATAGTACCTGCCGCTATGGAGGAGATCGCCCAGCCAACCGCCGCACCTACTACGCCGCCTGACGTTAATAAAGGCAAAATGGTCTTTTTCTGGCCTTTCGAAGGTGACACGAAAGATTACTCGCACTACGCAATTGAAATGGACAGCGACGACTCTTTTGACGGATTCGTTGACGGAAAGGCAGGAAAAGGTCTCTATACCGAAGCGACGCTGCTGAGTGATCCGCTGCCGGATAATATTGACCTAACCAATTTTACCGTATCTATGTGGGTGAAATGGGAGGAGAACTCTCACGGCACGTATACCGTACCGCTGGCGATCGCGTTAAAAGAAACGAGCCACCATTTTGAACTGTATTATACAGTTGACGGCGATCAGGGAGAACTGGCGTTTTACGGAACGGGCAATGGCTTGAACATCGAAAAAATCGCTCCAGTAGAGCGTGACGTTTACAATCATATCGCCGCTGTCAACAGCGCTGATGCTTTCCGTGTTTTCCTTAACGGCGAAGAAGTATATTCCGCTAAACGCACGATCAATATGCGTGGACTCGGAAGCGCGGACGACATACTCTCGATCGCCGGACTCAACGACCGCACGCTAACATGCGCAGGAGAGTACGATGAGATCGTGCTTGCGGATTACGCTTTCAGCGATGAACTTATCCAAAAACTCTATTCCGATCCTGCCGGTGCGCACGAAGAAGTCATCAAACTCGTAGAAGATAATTATCCGGAAGGATACACGAGACCGACCGAGAAGCCTGTAAGCACGCCCGAGATCACGAATACTCCCGCTCCAACTCAGAGCGACGAGCCTGTAGTTACTGCAGCTGCAACGGAAGATGCAGGCGAAGACGTTAAAACACCGATACCGGGTAAAGCGACAGAAACCGGAAAAGATACCGATGACAAACGCGGCGGTACTAACCCCGGCGTGATCATTGCGGTCATTTCCGGAATCGTCATCGTTGCCGCCGTTACAGCGGCGATCCTTATCGCAAAGAAAAAGAAATAATTACGGAGAGTATATCATGAAGCGACGCGGGAAAATCATAACGGCATTGACAATATCGATTTGCATCGTTCTGTTATTGGGTACGGTGATCTCATTTGCAAAGAGTATGGCGGATGCGGAGCGGCAAAACTATATGAAGACCGCTTCTCCCATGGACGGGCAGCCGGAGATCATCACGCTCTCGAACGGATCGAACCAGGCCCGCGGCGCCGGAGCTTCGTCAGGCTACAAACTTCTGCTGGACGGAAGCGACTGGCTTTTAGCAGAAAAAGGCGAGAATGATCTTTCAAAAGCATATAAAGTATCCGTACCTTCCAGCCTGAGCGGCGCGCTGTATAAGGCGGGCGTTATCGCTGATCCAACGGTGGGAACGAATGACGCTGCGGCGAAAGCGCTCGGACAGAAGGATTGGTATTATTACAAAAGTTTCAATTACGAGGGCAGCGGGAATAACGTGTACCTGTGCTTCGAAGGCGTTGCCGACAGGATGGAAGTGTTCCTTAACGGCGAAAAAGTCGGTACGCACCAGGGCATGTTCGGAGGCCCGTATATTGACGTCAGCAGCGTAGTGAAAAAGGGCGCGAACGAGCTTACGGTACACCTCCTCCCGGTCATCGATTACACTAAAACAGTGGTGTTTAACTGCTCTTACGCGTGGCACTACGCGGATCTCCCGCCGATAGGCATATGGAATTCCGTAAGTATCGAAGACAGGCCGGATGCAGTGCTTGATCATCCGTTCATTACGACAGTTTCACACGAGACAGGCACGATGGATCTGAGCATTGACGTTTCCGACGTCACCGGGCAAGGCAGGAAGATAGGCGGGACAATATTCTGCACGATCTCTCCCAAAAATTTCAGCGGCGGTTCATATTCGTTCGAATACCGGCTTCCTGATGCGGAAAAAGGAGGAGACCGCAACGTGCGGCTACGATTTGACCTCCCTGAATTCAAACTCTGGTGGCCGAACGGGTACGGAGAACAGAATCTGTACACGATGGAGACGCTTTTCGTTGACGATTCCGGCGGCCGCTCTTACGACGTCACGACGTTCGGCGTGCGCACGCTTAAAATGGTTGCTACCGGCCGGAAAGAAGCCGCGAATATGTATAACCGCACCGCCGTTTTCAACGGAAAAGCTCTGTTCCTGAAAGGCGCGGACTGGTGTACGATCGACGCGGTAATGAATTTCACGAGAGCAGATTATGACAGGATCCTCTTTCGCGCCAAAGATCAGGGCCTCAACGTATTCCGTTCCTGGGGCGGCGGAATGTGCGAGACGGATGACTTCTACGACCTGTGCGACGAATACGGACTGTGCGTATACCAGGAATGGCCCTGCTGCTGGGACAGCCAGAAAACGCAGCCTTCCGACGTACTTTACGAGACCGTTATCCTGAATACCAAACGCATCCGCAACCGCGCGAGCCTGCTCGTTTACGGCGGCGGCAATGAAGGCGAAGCACCTGTTTCCGATAAGGTCATGAACAAGATCGGAACGCTGACTTACCGGTACGACGGGACAAGAGATTTCTGGCGCCAGGACGGCGGAGTCGGATCATACGGTATAACCCATGACCACATCCACTGGGGCGGCGAAACTCCGGATCACTACGCCGAAGTTTACTACGCGACAACGAATAATCTGCACGAATACGGACTCGATTCAATGATGAACTATGAGTCTGTCGCAAAGTTTGCCACACAAAAAGAGATGGAGCAGTGGCCGATCGACCAGAAGGGAACCATAGCTTATCACACCGCCACTTTCAACGGTATGAAAGGCTGGAATCCTACGCCTTACGGCTACGATATAGACACTTTCATTCATTACGCTTCACAGTTCGTCGAAGTAACGGATCTTAAGAGCCTTATAACCGGAAGCCAGATCGCGCAGATGATGGCGGATTATCCTGCGGCGCTCAATTCGCGTATCAATTTCCCGAACCAGTCGATGGTAATGTTCTATAAATTCAACGACGTGTATCCTGGCGCTTCATGGAGCGTTGTCGATTATTACGGCGCTCCGAAGCTGGCATACTGGTTCCTTCAGGACGCGTACGCTCCGCTTACGGCCGCACTCAGAATGGACCGTTACGACACGTATAATAAAACTGACAGATCGGTCGCTTTTCCTGTACACGTCCTCGACGACGCGGACGCACTTCGCAATTCAAACTGGGAAGTCGTAGTAAAAGCGTATGACGAACGGCTCAACGTCGTAAAAGAATCGCGATATACCGGAAGCGGCTCGGTGAATATGACGAAGCAGGCAGGAGAATTCACATTGACTGCAGCACAGACGGACCATGCGCCGCTGTTTATTGTCACCACGCTCTACAAAGACGGAAAAGCGGAAGGCAGGACGTACATCTTCATGAATGCCGGGAAAGATCCGGGCTGCCTCTTCGCGATCCCCGCGGCTGACGTTGACGTCGAAACGGGCGGGAATTCCGTCACGTTTAAGAACAACAGCGATATCCCGGCGATCGCGGTCAATATTGACGCCGGAAGTGCGTCTGATACGTTCAGGCCTTCGGACAATTATTTCTGGCTCGAGCCCGGTGAATCGTACACCGTGAGCGTAAACGACGCGTCGCTCATAAGCGGATTCGGAGGCTTCAATTTCAAAGATAAGAACGATACTTCCGCTCCGAAAGCGCCTGAAAACCTTAAGGCGGCTGCCGAAACTTTTGACACGGTCACACTCAGCTGGAATAAGCCGGACGCGAAAGCCGCGATACGCTATTACGAACTATACCTGAACGGAAATCTTTACGCACTTGTAAAAGGAACGGCGGACAAATACGTGGTAGAAGGACTCTCTGAATTGTCCGAATACGATCTGGAACTGATTGCCGTTGACAACGGAATGAACCGTTCCGATAAAAGTAAGACCGTTTCCGCAAAAACCAAAGCCGATAATATTGCCCCGTACGCAAAACGGATCGAAATCACCGGACCGGACGGAATTAAAGTATGGTTCAGCCGCAAAGTGGATCCGGAATCGGCATCGAACACGGACTATTATCTGCTGAACGCGGGCGGTACCGTAACAGCTGCGACACCGGGAGAAGATGGATACAGCGTTGACCTCGCGATCTCAGGTTATAACGGAGATTTTACGGGCAAGACTCTTACTGTAATAGGCGTGAAAGATGATACGTCCGGCGGGAACCGTTCGCGTCGGACTTTGTTCAGACTCGACAATACGGTGACTGGTTACTGGCCGTTTGATGACGAGGCAGACGTGATCGAAGACGCGTCCGGGTATCATTCGGTTCCGGGGAATGCGGCAGATGCTGAATACGTCGAAGGCTTCGCGCCCGATTCCGGAAAAGCGATCCGCCCCGTTAAAGGAAATATTATTCTGACAGAATCCGACGTCGTATTCACAGATACGGTCATTTCGTTCTGGTTTAAGGGCGGTAAAAATTTCAGCGGCTTCAGGGTACTGCTCTGCAAAGGACAGAAAGTTCCCGGCCACTTTGAAATATATGCGAACGAAGGCGATCTGAAACTGTATTGTCCGGACATATGCGACAGTTCGTTCGGGGTCAATCTGAATAATTATATGGGCGAATGGATTCATTTGTGCTTCACTTATGACGGCCAGAACCTCAACTGCTGGATCAACGGCGAGAAAGAAGGGCGGGTAAGGCTCTCAAGAGATATTGACAGGAAATCGTTCCCGCTCGTTCTCGGCTCGCTTCCGGGCGGCTCGTTTACGACCGACGGGGTGTTTGACGAATTGCTGATCTTGCATTCCGAAGCAGGCGAAGAATTGGTAAAGCAATTATATGAAGGCTCGTTCAGGCACGAGATCAGCTTCGAAAAAGCGGCGTACAAATTGCGCCCCGAGGACGAAACAGATATAAAAGTAATACGCAAAAACGTTGACGCCTCCGAACTGCTTACCTGGTCAACGTCCGACGGGTCAGTCGCGGCGGTCGATCAGTCAGGCCACGTTACCGCAGCCGGGTACGGAAGTGCTATAATTACTGCGCGGACTGCTGACGGACGATACGTAGAGGGGTGCGTCGTTGACGTAGGCGATTTTGCCAATGAAGATACGAAAACGCCTGAAGGTGTAAACGTTATGCTTATAGTCGGGATAGTTCTCGGCGTCGTCGCACTGGCTTTAGTGGTGTTCGTAGTGATACTGATCCTGAAGAAAGGGAAGAAAAACAGGACTGAATGAGATGGGAAGAAAATTGTTCAGAGAGAAGGGTATAACGGCAGCCGGTAAGGTACTGCCGTTATCGGATTTTGTACCGTTCACAGGACGCGGCGAGGGCGTTCCGGA
>JAFWQX010000098.1 GCA_017508875.1 Clostridia bacterium
AGGCGCAGTAAACCGGAGGACGGTAAAATGAACGCTGAGAAACTGTTTCTTGGAATAGATATAGGCGGCACGAACATTAAGGCGTGCATTTTCGACGCGGAAGGGTCAATGCTTTCCCGCGCCTCCTGTTCGACTCCCGTGTTCTCTCCCGCGGCCGGCTTCTATGAGCGCCGCCCGGAAGATATACGAAAGCTCACGTTTGAGGTCATACGCGAGGCGATCGGCAAGGCACCGGAAGGCACTGCGGAGTCAATTATTGCGGTAGGTACCACCGGTCACGGCAAGGGCCTTTATCTGATCCACGGTGACGGCGGGGAAGCTCTTCCTGCGATCGCTTCGACAGACTCGCGCGCCGCTGACATAGTTAACGGCTGGTATGAGTGCGGCATCGGTCAGAAAGCGGCTAAGCTGAATATGCAGACGACACTGGCATGCCAGCCACCCTCGCTGCTTTACTGGCTGAAAAAGAACGATCCGGCGTCGTACGGCCGCATAAAATACGTACTCGAAGCGAAAGATTACCTGCGCTACATACTTACCGGAGCACTTTACACCGAATACACCGATGCCTCCGGAACAGCGCTTATGAACCTGCATACGAAAGAGTACGACAGGGAGCTTTTCGCGCTTTACGGGATCGAAGAAATGTTTGACTGCATGCCTCCGCTTCGCAGATCTACAGACGCGTGCGGCACGGTGACCAAAGAAGCGGCGGAACAGACGGGGCTGAAAGAAGGGACCGTTGTCAGCGGCGGAATGTTCGACATTGACGCCTGCGCGCTCGCGATGGGTGTCGTAGGACCGGAACCGATATGCGTCATCACCGGAACGTGGAGCATCAACGAATACTTGTCCCCGGAGCCGCTCCCGGAAGCAGCCGCGGTCAATCATTCGCTTTTCTGCCTTCCGGAATTTTACCTGATCGAAGAGAGCAGCGCTACGTCCGCCGGGAACCTTGACGCCGTGCTTTCGGAGATAATGGGGGATGAACACCCGGATTACCGGGCGATCGACGCCGCGGTGGAGGAGACAGCTCCTGAGGACCACGATATTCTATTCTATCCTTTTATGTACGGCACAAACTCCGCCTCCCTTAGGAAAGCCGCCTGGCTGAATCTCCGCTCCGGCGCCGGCCGCGGTGCAGTTCTTCGCTCTGTTTTTGAAGGAGTTATTTTCTCTCATAATTATCACATAAACCGACTGCTTAAAAACAGGCCTTCGAAGCCGGAACTTATTCGCGCGGGAGGCGGCGGAGCGGTGTCTGCGGTATGGATGCAGATGCTCGCCGACGTCACCGGAATAAAAGTTGAGGCAATGTCCGGCTCGGAGCCGGGGGCAATGGGCGCCGCTATGGCTGCGGCAGTCTGCGCCGGACGGTTCGAAGACCTCGCTTCGGCCGCGGACAATATGCTTCGCCCCGGCAAAGTGTTCGTTCCTGATCCTGCGCGCCATGCCGTTTACAGCAAAAAGTACGATAAATATATAAGCGCACTTAAAGTGCTTGAGCAGTTAAAAGGCATTATTTGAATAATCGATCCGTATTTGCGGATCGATTATTATAAGGAGGAGTTCAGATGAAAAAGCTAGCCGCATATTTATGCGCCTCGATTTTATTGACCGTGTTTACGCTCGCCGTTTTTGCCGCCGAAGACGATACGCCAGACGTTATCATCGAATTTGAAGATATGACGCTTGACACCGAGGACGATTTTCCGACGTTTACGCAGCCGTACGTTCACGAAGCACTTCCGGCCGAGGCCGGCGTGGAGTTCAACGTCTTCGATGAAGGACTGTCGCTGCTTTGCGAATTTGAAGTAGAGAAAAGCGGAGACTATCTCGTCTATATGGACTATATTATGAACCACAACCACGGTATATTCAAAGCAGAACTTGACGGCAGGGCTTGCGGAGATCCGGTGAATTTCAACAACGGCGGTCAATGGACGCTTTCTTCGAGGCTGCTTGGCTCGTTCAGGCTCGAAAAGGGCAGTCATATCCTGAAGCTCACCGGCGTGGAGGGTGACTATTACCAGGGCATCCTCGACCGCCTGAGGCTGCGCGAACTGAACGCGCCGCTGACTTCGGAAATATTTGAATTCTCAGGCGAATCGTTTACAAAATCATCGGATTTCTTTCTTGAAAATCCTTTCCCGCGCGCAGATCAGCTGCCGGAAGTTGACAGCGCCATCTGGGTCGATTTTGCGAAAGCAGGGGAGTATTTTGAAGGCTCGGTGTTCATTCCCGCGAACGGAACTTATAAAGTATCGCTTTCATTTATTCTGAACAATGATTCCGGCGCGCTGAAATTCGAAGTTGACGACGTCGTTATCGGAGAAAACGTAAATATATATCATGCGGGCGGCTGGGAACACAGCGTTGCCGAACTCGGCGTGCATACGCTTACGTACGGCATGCACACGCTGAAAGTGACGTGTCTCGAAGCGGATTCGGGACAATATCACGCCTGGCTTCATCAGCTGATTTTTGAAGGGCTCGAGCTCGAAGAACCGACGGAGGCGCCCGCGGCAACTGCCACAGAGGTGCCTGCTACAAAGGCTCCCGCAACTGCCGCTCCGGCGACGGACGTGCCCGCTGACAATACTGACGTTCCTTCTGCTTCCGGGACGGATGCCACGGCTTCCGCGACAGCTTCGGGGCAGGCAGAGGAACGTTCCGGAGGCAATACGGCTAAAACGGTCATAATTATCTGCTGCTGCGTGCTGGCGCTGGCAGCGGCCGGAGTCATTGCCGCCGTCGCAATTAAAAGAAAGCGAAATAAGTAAAATGGCACGCGAAAGAATTAAAAAAAGCAGAAAAATATTGACCGCCGTATCGGCGGCGGCAATGGCTGCGCTTACGCTCATACAATTGACCGCATGCGTAAAAAATCCATCTGAAAATCAGAACGGGCCCGAGAGCAGGGAGGCGTCTGAAAAACCTGCGGAACCGGTAAAGAGAAGCGAGGACAATAGAGTCATGGATATGATAATCTGGTACGACGATGATATCGGCCCGTCAACGAACGATCGCCCGGAAAAGGGCTGGTACTACCTGAATCCGGAGCATCCGGCCGCGATTTCGAAAAGCGGGATGTACCGTGCTACGACGCCTCTGCTGGGCCTGTACGACCAGCGCAAGGAAACGACGGCGAAGCAGCATCTTTACTGGATCAGCGCGCTTGGCTGCAACGCGATCTGCGTTGACTGGACTAACTACACCAGCTACAGGACCGCCGATTCGGCAGGCTGGAAGAAGTATACCACAGGCACGTACCTGAACGGCCAGAATCTGCTTAAAACGGCTGCGAGCGCGGAGGGCTTCGACGTGCCGAAGATATATTTCGCGGCAAGATTATCCGGGGAGAATTATGACGGGCTGAGGGACGTGCTTGATGATCTGTACGCGCTGTACGAGAAATATACGGACGCGTGGTACAGATTTGACGACGGTACGGAAAACGCCGGGAAACCGTTTGTTGAGATCTTCATCGACTGGAGCCTCCAGGCGAAACTGCGGCAGAACGGTGCGCTCGTAAATGACCCGCGTTGGAATATTCGCTATACCAACGGATATATGAGCCAGAGCACTGAGACCGATGCAAAGGGGTACAGGGCGGTGCCGGCGGACGTTCCGGTGTGGCTGTTCGTTGAAAACGAGGAGGACAATGCCGCGGGAGAGGGTATGTACCGTACTTTCTATTCTGCGGGGAAAGGCGGCAAAGTCGAGCAGATGGTCGCGTGGGCGTCGGTCCACAAGGGCGGGTTCAACTGGGACGCACTAAATAACGTTATCGGCGGGCGGACAACGTTCGAGCGTCAGCTCAGGAACGTGAAGGAGCTGTCGCCACAGGCTCTCATTGTCGCCCGCTGGAACTACCCGCTCGAATGGTTCGAGCAGCCGCAGGAAGGCATCTCAGTGTACGAAAGCACTCACATCGAGCCGAACGTTGACTTCGGTTTTGCGGTGTTTGACAACGTTCAGCAGAATCTTTACGCGCTCAATAACTGGCTCGGGGAGAAGCCGCCGCTGCCTGCGGTAACAGAGGAGACCGACAGGGCAATGATGCTGTCGCTTGATGGTTTTCCGGCAGAGTACAGGCTTGGGAGCGCGCCGGGCGAAGGTGAGTGGGTCTATTATAACGTGAACGAGGGCGTGCCGAAGGAGGAATTGAAGGCCGGATCGACGTACTACCTTCAGACCAGGAATTCGTTTGGCGAGAGCGACGTGCTTTCGTTCACCGCGGGATAAAAAAGCGTATATCTTGAAAGCTGAAACACTGCCTGGAAATCAATAATCGAGATCCGGGCGGTGTTCTGCGCTCGCCATTTATTCTACATCTATCCGGCCTGAGCGCGCGCCCATTCTTTAGGACTGAGGCCGGTCTCTTTTTTGAAAATACGCGAAAAATAATAGCTGTCGATAAACCCCGACCTCCGTCCGATCTCCTGTATCGACATACTGTCCGGATAGTTAAGCCGCAGAAGCTGCTTCGCGTACGAAATACGCTTGAACGTAAGATACTGCAGAGGCGAATACCCGGTAGTCTTCTGGAACACCTGGCGGAAATAATCCGATGCGAAAGGAATGTCGGAAAAAGCAGAACTGACGCGGTAGTGCGGGTTCGAAATATTGTTAATAATATCATTAATAATGCGGGCAACGTACGGATTCCCCGGTTCTTCTCTCGAAGCGGAAGCGGAGACGGCGTACTGCATGATCACATCGTGGAGGCCGTCGATTATATTGTGATAATTCTGCCGCTTCAGGTGGTATTCGCGGTAGAGCAGCTCTACGAGCGGGAAAAATTCGTCAGGCTCAGTGTCGGAAAATTTCAAAAAAGAACTGCGCACGAAATCGTTGTCATTGAAATTGTAGTGATAATTCTGGAAACCGCCGTCGGCGTAGTCCGAATGCGGCACTCCGGGCGGGATAAGGAAGACGTCGCGCGCCTTAAAAGAGCAGATCCCGTCCGCTATCTCCACAGTACCTGAGCCTGCGGTGTAATAAACAAGCTCCCATGAATCATGCGTGTGGGTACCGACTTTGAACGTACTCTCCGTAAGCCTGCCGGCGTAATTGACCTTGTTCATCAAAACCGCTCCTTTCCGGGACAATTATTGCCCGTAATACGCGTTCTTTCCGTGTTTCCTGTAATAATGCTTCTCAAGAACGTAGCCGGGCATTGACGCGGCCGGATTCAGCATCAGCGTCCGGTACGCCATGGCTGCAACTTTTTCCAGCGTTACCGCGTTATATACGGCTTTGGCGGCATCTTTCCCCCACGTGAACGGCCCGTGATTATTCACAAGCACGCCCGGCACCGCGGCAGGGTCGAACCCGCGCCCGGCAAACGTTTCGGCGATCACCGCTCCGGTATTCTTCTCGTATTCGCACCTGACTTCGGCTTCGGAAAGCGAGCGCGTACACGGTACGGGACCGAAAAATACGTCGGCATGAGTCGTTCCGAGCGCCGGAATATCGAGTCCGGCCTGAGCGAACGAGACCGCGAATTCCGAATGGGTGTGTGCGATCCCTCCGGCTTTCGGAAAAGCGCGGTACAGGAAAAGGTGAGTCGGAGTGTCGGACGAGGGCTTCAGCCGCCCCTCGACAATATTCCCGTCGAGGTCAACGATCACCATATCTTCCGGGGTCATCGTTTCGTAATCCACGCCGGATGGCTTTATCGCCACCAGACCGGACGCGCGGTCAATTCCGCTTACGTTTCCCCACGTGAATATTACGACGCCCCTCGCGTTAAGTTCCATATTTGCTTCATAAACGTCCTGCTTTAATTGTTCAAGCATAACTGCCTCCGCCTTTTATTATCATTACTCCGCAAAAACCGCGTCAAGCTTTTCTTTTAGAAAACTTCGTGCCGCTTCCAGTTCTTCAGCGGGATCGCCTCCGCCGTACCAGAACTCCGCATTGAACCTGCTCACTCCCGCCGCCTTAAAAGCATTGAGCGCAGAAACAAAATCCACCTGTCCTTCGCCGAACATCAGGTTCCTGTATACCCCGGGCCTGGTTTCTTTCAAGTGCGCAGAGAAGATGTGCCCGCGGCCGGAGAGTATATCCTCCGTTACGTCGGAAGCATCGGGAAGAGCGTTTGAAATATTGCCGACGTCCGGATAGACGCCCAGATACGGCGAATTTACGGCTTTCACGTACTCCATGGCCTTCTTCACCGTATTCATAAAATCGTTTTCCATTGTCTCCAGTCCGAGAATTACTCCGTAAGACGATGCTCTTTGCGCTGCAAGCGTGAGATTTTCAAGAAAATATCTGCGCGTCTCCGTGGTAGACGGTTCGTAATAAACGTCGTAACCGGCGAGCTGGATGATCCGGATGCCTGTGTCATACGCAAATCCGAGCGCCTGATCCATCGCCTCGACTGCGCGCCTTCGCACCGCCGGATCTGAACTTCCGAAAGGGTAGGAGCGCTGCATACTGAAGCAGATCGACGTTACGGGCAAAATGCTGCGGGACAATTTCGCGAGCTCCGCTCTTTTTCTGCGACTCCAGGTAAGGCGTTCCTGTTTTTCTGCGCTTTCGTCAATACTCAGCTCCATAAAGTCAAAGCCGCAGCGGGCAATAAATTCCAGTTTTTGTCCGAGTTCGAGTCTTGCGGGTACCGCTTTTTCGTACAAGCCCAGTGTGTATTTTTTAATTATGTCTTTCATAAGGATCTTCCCGCCGTTCCGCTAAAAAAAAGTGTTTTAACGCGATATTCCGCCTGTTTTTATTATTATAAATCCATTGACCGCGTATTTCAATGGACAAACTGAATATTAATCGATGGTGCACGATATACGAAAAGTACAAAAAAGCATTGCCCGCTTCATCGGGATCATCCATCTTCTGCAAATACCGCCCATGTCAATTGCACCGTGAAAGCGAACTACGTCAATAAGATGGTCAGGACTATGAGTATATTATTTGTCCATTCTTAAATATGAATTATCTATTGAAGGCGAGTCGGATATAGTGTAACATACGGGTATCACGATAACGTTGACCGTAATAACGATAATCAGCGGAGGAACTCTGTATGAGAGGAAAAGAATCAGACTTGCCTTACGGCCTTGACCTTCTTGACGAACGCGCGACTGCGTTTCATGACTGCATCTGTTTTATGAGGCAGGCTTACCCGAATTTCGGCATTACGACGTACGACAGGACCGTCCACCGCGGCGCCGAACAGATCGTACTCGCGAAATTTGTTACCGGTATCGGGGAGGATTCGCCGGTATGGTCGGTTTATGAAAATACTTCAGACGTTACGACCGCGGACAATATCCCCGGCGGTCTGTTTTCACATACCGTTTTATCTGACGGACGCGAATACGATATCGAACTTTGCCCGCTGCTTATCGGGCGCGACGAAGCCGCGTTCGAAAATCCGGTGCAAAAACATCTGGGAGGCGCTGTGATCCGCGTCTTTAACCGCACCGGCAGCCCGTTCTGGCTTAAATTCGGCGGAGAAGGTCTCGCGTTTATGCACTTTTCGCCAAACGAGGCTTTCAGAGGGGAGGACGTTGCCTCCGCCCCCGGCTGCAGCGCTGAGGTTTTTGACGATACCACCGTGCTGCTCAGGCGCGCGGGTGACGGCGGCGGGATCATAACCGCTGTAAAGGGAGCGTTCGATATTGTCCGCATCGAAAGCGCAAAAAACGGGGCGGATGGTGCTTCGTACGCCGTATGCCGTATAAGCGGAGAAGAAATATATTTGACCGCTGCGTTCGCCGGAAGCGAGGAAGAAGCATTGTCCGCGGCCTCAAAAGATCCGCGAAATGAACTGCAAAAAGTCAGGGAGCATTACATCCGGCTCAAAGAAAGCGCCGTACTGAATACGCCTGATAAAGTGCTAAACGAAGCGTTCACGCACGCGCTCTACAACGTAGAATACGCATGGCTGCGGCCGTACGGCTGGATCGAATCGTTCCACCACTGGCCTACGATGTGGCACATGGAACACACGGCGCATGAAGAATGGCTCGGAAACTTTGACCGCGTGCGCGACTGCCTCCGCTCTCAGATGAAAAACGTGTTTGAAAGCGGCGCGATACCGGATATGTGTACTCCGGGCTGCGCGAGGCGCGACTGGGGCGGGAATAATCAGTTCTTCCTGCGCGAGGTGCGGCATTACGTAGAAATGAGCGGCGACGTCGGTTTTGCGCGCGA
>JAFWQX010000099.1 GCA_017508875.1 Clostridia bacterium
GCCGGATAGATGGCTAAGAATTTTGTTTGACCGAAATGCGAATTAATGAAGGGAACGCATGAGACCCAAAATTCGTGCCATCACTCGGTTCGCCCACTTGCCACTTGCCACTTGCCACTTAACTCTAAACTCTCTGGTGTATGGGATTATTGGACGTTTTGCAAAAATCCTAATAATTATTTCGCATTTTCCTATTGCTCTATTCTTCCGCACAAGTTAAAATGCTAACGTAAGGAGAGGAGGTGTGACGATGATCGTCAGACAGAAAAAGAGGGCAATAGTCCTGATCGTTTGCCTTATACTTTCGTTATTGTTAACAGTTTCAGTATCATCATGTACGAAACATCCACAAGAAAGCGGTAATAATATGGAAGATGACACTTCATACAAATACAGTTTTTCTTCGAACGATTTCACTTCGCTCCAGGGTTTTAAAGAAGAGAACGGTATCATGAGCCACACCGGCAGGGAAAAGTCCGTGCTGAAAACTAAAAACACTTTCGGGCAGAAACAGGCCGCTTACCGTATGGACGTTAAATTCGGAGAAGAAGGCGTTTGCGGCATTCTTTACAGGGCGTCTGAAGGCGGCGCGAACGATACGAACGTTTTTATGATCAGTGAAGGCGGAAAATACGCCGGGATCCGGATGCTGGAGTCAAAAGACGTCGTGTCATACGGGCAAAATATAAAAGCTGAACCGGGGCAATGGCACACGCTTAAAGTCGTGCTCGACGGCTCGTACGGAGAATTTTACGTTGACGGCGAACTGCTGCTCAGCAGATGCGATATTGCCGCCGGAGACGGTTATATCGGGTTTATGGCGCAGAACGAGGTAGAGATAAGGAACATTAAGTTTGACGATTCTCCGGCTAAGACAGCGGATTTTGATGAACTGCTCAAAGCTGCCGCACTTAAAAGAAGCGGGAGCGACCGGTTCGCCGGCAGGAAGTTCGAGTATTATCAATGCGGTCTCGGTAAAACGAATCTGTACGTAGGCACCGACGGATTTACCTCTCCCGAATCATACGCATTGAGGCCGGGCGATATTCCCGATTACAATTTTGACCCGATGCTCGTGTACGATTACTGGTGGGACGGCACGACGAGACTCGCACCGTTCTCATTGTCCGGAGGCTACAGCTGCGAAGGAAAAGTATACGCAGGAACGTCGGGAGACGGCTGGAGCCAGAGCCTCGATATAGCGAGCGGCACTGTCACGACGGAACTGGAATGCTCCGTAAACGGTCAGACGGTTAAATCCGTAAGAAGCGTGTTCGTGACGGAAGAAGGTACGGTCTGCTACGCCATAAGCAGCGACACCGATCTGCCGTTTGTGTTCAGTATCGCGCCAAGGCAGGAAGGCTATAAGGTCTACCAATACGAATACGATAAGATAAAAGAAGGGCAGTATGTGGTCACGTACGAGAACGCTAACGACGCTCTCTGCGCTTCGGCTATTCTGGCTACGGACAATACAAATAAAGCTTATCTGGCAGTTAAAGCAGCGTCCGGGGAAGGCAGCGTGGTATATGACGAAAATGCGGGTACTGTGACGGTCAACGCGCCTAAGAACAGTACGTTCTATATTTTCGTTTCACCCGCCTCGGATCTTTCTCCCGATGGCAATAATTCGCTCGATCTCGTCAGAAAAGCGGCAGAGAGTTACGAAAGCTGCCGCATGCAGACAGACGAATGGTGGTCAGATTTCTGGAGCAGGGGCAGGATCTCGATCCCGGACAAAGGCCTTTCGATCTGGTATTTACGTTCGCAGTACTACCAGGCTGCGGCGCTGGCAACGGCGCGAGTACCTGCCGGTTGTTTCAGCACTAATATTGACGGCTTCTTCGGAAACATCTGTTTCGAATACGACATGATGTTCTCGATGACGTCGCTGCAGCGAACGGGACACCTGGATATTGCCGGCGACGTAGAAAACTGGGTGAAGCGATATTATGATCACTCGTGCGAACTTGCCCAAAGCAGCGGCCTGTTCGGAGACGTTCCGGGCGCTTCGGTGCTCTGCGGCCTTATGGGGTACGACTGTACGCCGTGCGAGAGCTGGTCGCTTCGCGAAAACTGGCACGCCACTCACGGCGGAATGAATCTGGTTTCCTTCCTGTTCAGAAACGCTGCGTTTAAGGATGAAGATCCCGCTTTCGCATGCAAGGTGCTCGAAACTCAGCTTAAAATGATGGAGACCGCTTTTAAATACAGCGCGTCTGACGGAGGACTGATCCACACCGGGATCTGGAATCCCACGGACGGCGATTTCTTCAGGATGGCAGCGGGCGATACGCTCCAGTCCGAATCGGCTTACTGGGCGCTTATGAAAGCCGCGGAAAACGGGATCAGTGCGCGTTCTCCGGAAGATATTTTCAGGCGCGGTTTCAACGGCCCGAACCAGGGCTCTCCGGCGCTGCTGTCGTACTACTGGCAGCCTGCGAGACCGCTTAACGGCACGTTCCTGAAACTCCTCGATTCAGTCCTTAGCGGCAGTTCGTTCGACTATCATTTCAACCGCGCATGGTGCGCAGCGCTCTGTGCCAGAGCAGGGTACGGCGAGCTCGCAGAAAAGCTCGTGCGGTCAATGCTCGATACAGATTCGGTGCTGTACGACGATACGTATATGTGCGAGTCGACATATAACCAGAGCGATTATAAACGTGCTCCCGAGCTCGGCGCTCACGGCGCGCTGGTCGATGCGCTCAGCCTGATGCTCATGGACGCAGAAACGGAAAACGAACTGAGATTCTTCGCCGCTATACCTGAATCGTACGTGGAACAGGGCTGCTCGTTTGATTCGTTCCTTGCGTACGGAGATCTGACGGTAAGCGGCAGCATCACCAAAGACAAAACGGTCGCCGTGATACGAAACGGCAGCGGCACGGATAAAACGAGAACTTTGTATCTGCGCGTTCCCTCCGGCAGCACGGCTGTATCTGAAGGAGAGCTTTCACGCGGCTGTTTTGCGAAGCTTGAAGTGACTGTAAAAAGCGGCGAGACGTTGACGGTAGAGGTCTCCGGCTCCGCTTCCGGAGCAGTCGTTCCGGGCGCGTTCAGCCCCGTATTTCCTGCATCCGGAGAGACCGGTATTGCCGCGAACAATGCCTCGTTCTGCTGGACGATGCCGGACAATATTTCCCACTTCGTTTTTAAAGTTTTCAAGGGCGCAAATACTTCATCCGCCGTCCTCGAGAAAGACGTGCGCGGTGTCAATTACATTAACGGTATAAGGCTTCCTTCCGGCGGCGCCAGAACGGAATTCAGCTGGTGCGTATACGCGGTCGATGAAGCGGGTAACGTCCTGGGCGAAATGGAAGGCGGCCCCGTGAAATTTACCACGAGCGGCGAATCTCACGATGAACCGCTGTTCGGAATTTCATTCGAGACCTCCGGAGACGTTGAACTCGGAGAAGACAGTATCTCTCTTTCGATCGGACCCGGAATGCCTTATCACCTGAATGCTGCATACTTTGAGCCTGAGCAGCAGGATAACTTCACGATCACGTTTAAAATATCGGACTATTACCCGGACAGAAATCACCAGCAGGTCGGACTTTACATAGCGCAAACAGATAATTTCAAAGAAGAAGCGAGGGTCTGGGGGAAATTCATGCGCACGTATTCTTCCGCTAATATCTACGAATTTTACGGTACGGAAGGTTCGTGGCTAAACGGCGGAACGGCTGTGGACCGAAACAAGACAGACACTGCTTATATGCGCCTTGAGCTGAAAAACGGCCTCTTTACTTTCTCGGTGAGCGAGGACGGAGAAAAATGGACCAAGGTCGGTTCGGGGCAAAAACAGTTTGAAAGCGATATTGTTATAGCGTTTTCCGGAGCAACTTACTCTGACGCGGATGCCTCGGCAACGATCTCGGAGGTGACGGTCGTATATGAATAAGTACACTAATATTGCCGGAATCGTCGGAAACCCGTCTTTCTACGGCGAAGGCTTCCGCGATTATTCCCCGGAAACTATGCGTACGATGCGCGAGTACGGCTTTGATACCGTATTTGTCAACATCGCATGGTCGAGGCCGTTTATTGACGCGGTCATTCCGGAGCACGTGATGGTCTCGAAAAAGTTTCCGCTGATTTCTCCGCCTGACGTAGAAGAGCGTTTCAGACTCTTTAAAGAGAGGACCGTTTCGGCGAAACAAAGCGGTATGCGTACGTTCGCGCTGTTCGGGATCCCTGAGTACCGCGATTATTCTGAATTGCCTCCGGAGTACGGCGTGCTGAAAGGTGAATCGGTAAGTTCCGTCGCTCCGTTCGCCTCCGATACGTGTATCAGCAGGCCTGAAGTACTTGACCTTTACACCGAACTGCTCAGCGGGATCGTAGAAAAAGTGCCGGAACTCGACGGAATGCTGATCTACAACATTGACGAACTCGCCGACATATGCCGCGACGGCAGCGATTGTCCGTACTGCAAAGGAGTGCCTGCGGAGAAAAGGCTTAGCGCGTTTCTGAACGAATTGTTCGCGAGAGTACGCACGGAAAAACCGGACCTCGAAATGTGGTGGGAACCGTGGGAATTGTCCGCGGCGCAGGTGTACGGGATAATGAAAAAACTCGATCCGCGCATCGGGATCTGATGCCATTCGACGATCAATGAAGTGTATTTTATAAACGAAGGAGACACCTGGCTCAGACCCATCTCGGCGCGATAGACTTCGTAGCTTTTCCCCATCTTTTCGGCGTGGACACGGAGATGCTCCTCGAAATTCGACGTAAGTTCGTCTTCCGTATAGCCAAACATCGTGGCATATTCA
>JAFWQX010000100.1 GCA_017508875.1 Clostridia bacterium
AAGAAAAATGAGCAATAAAAGGGCCAGGCGGCGTAAGGGTGTGATCTACCCTGGACAGTCCGGAACAGGACGCAATCAAAACACATTTTTCACGGGAACAGGAAAAGAGCCGCCCCTCGCGAGCGCATTGGGAAATCAGCTTGGGAAATCAGAACGTGTTGGGATTGCAAATGAGGAAAAGAATATCTAAGCTTAATCGTCAGTGACAGCTTGATGAATGATGTAATTTGATAATTCTGTAAAAAATTATTAAAACTGTGATTTTACTATCATTTCAAAAGCAAAAAACTAATTTTAGAAAAAACGCAGAAAAACATGCAGAAAAACATTAAAAATAATAATTGAAATACAAAATATAAAGTGTTATAATTATTTCGTAAGATTTCCTGAGAAGTTAAACTTCTTTTTGGCTGGTTGAATTTTGGGAAAAGGAGAATCTTCAAGATGGGACTATATATGAAGCATTGAATCATGCTTTAGAATACAATAATCAAGGATTTACTTTAGGAAGCTATCATTACTTAGGCGACACAGACATAGTATTCTGCCATTAATTTCAGAAAGGGTGTATTTATAATGAAAAAAGTAATCTGTTTCTTTTTGGGATTTTTGATCTGTGTTTATTGTGCCGCCTGTAAATCAAACAATAACGGCATTGCAAGCAAAAAAACAGATAAAATAGGATCGTTGGCGCCCAAAGACGAAACCCCCACTCTTTTGCCGGTTGTCGAATCGACACTAACGCCTACAGCTGAGCCGCTCATTTCCGCTCCGACAGAATCTGGTTTTACGACGATTCCTGATACGCATAAACCGAATCATCCAGTATCTACGCCGAGACCTGCGCGCGAAGACAGACTTAATGAACTTGTATCAGAGAGTTATAAATTGCTGACAGAAACCGAGCGGTCTGCTTTTGAAAAATTGCACGATACGGTGCATTTTCGTTATTTCGATGACAAGGACGGATATGCTGCTCGTTCTGCTACTAGTTATGGTGTATTCAGCGGTATAAGTGTCTGGCTTCTTCCTGACGATACGATGGATGAGTATGAAAATACCGTCTGCGGGCACACGTTTTATTATTATACAGGTTGCGAAATAAAGGCTTTTAAAGACGGAGATGAATGCGAAATTAATATAGCCTATAGCGAAGGCTGGCTGACCGAAGAAGATATTGCAAAATTGTATGAAATACACACGTTAACGCTAATGGTTTATAGACCATCAGCTTCCGAGAAAGAAATAAACAGACTTAATGAACTTGTAACTGAAAGTTATAAATTATTGACCGAAGCCGAAAGAACTGCCTTTGAAGAGTCCCACAACATTTCCCGTGAACGCATCCGTTATTTTGACGGTGAAGACGGTTATGCCTTAGAGAATATAACGAGCTACGGAGTATTCAACGGCGTGAGCGTATGGTTTGTTCCAAGCCAGATGCAGGCTGAATATGAAATGACGATCTGCGGCCACAGATTTTTCCATGCATCCGAATGCAGATTTTATGTTATTAAAGATGGAGAAGAGTGTGAATTACACGTTGCCTATGACAAGGGATGGCTGACCGAAGAAGATATAGCGTTGCTTCATGAAATACATACACTTGTAGAGCGTGTTTATTACTGGACAGGCTCCGAAAAATGAATCAGTGTGTCTCATTTTCTGGGTTTTGACCATTATTATATGTAGGATTACACCAAAACCGTTGTGTGTAAACTTCATGACAGCCAAACCGAAAAGTGCCAAAAATCGATCGGAAAAGATTTTCTGTACTCTTTTCATCACTACCGGGCTGTCTCATCTTTTTAAGATGCTTTTTTCAAATTAACATACTCAAGGATTATCAAGTTCTTGGGGGGCAACCAGATGTTTACTACTCTTTGGGGTGAGCAACATGAGACGCAAATACTTACACATTGACACCTTTTTAAAATTAGCCGCATTGCAATTAACACTGGTCATTTTAGTCGTTTTGTGCGCGCCGCTTGAAATTGCGGCAGCTGAAAACAGAGCACTGTCCGAGGAAGTTGCCGCCGAACTGTTCCGGGCGTTCCACAAGATCGAGTCGATGCAGGACAACGGCTGTTGGAAAGATTATTACGAACCCAAGGACGGACTTACGGTTGACCCGGAATACCTCGCGCAGAATGGGTTTTCGCAAAGCGAAAAAGATCTGCTCTGGCATACATATAACAGCCGTTACCCCAAAGATTTTGGAGATTATACGGACGGGACAATGCGGTTTTACGTTTACTCCGATGCGGAATGGGATGCTATCCGGACCTTTTACAGAAACCATATGACGGCGGAGTTTTACGAGCCGCGGCTGGAGTTTATTGACAGCGTAACGGCGCGGGTGCACGAGGTGAATTACACCACCTGCATGGCTCACCAATTTAATTATATCCTGAAAGAAAGGCCGGATACGTACGGGAACGTGCGAATTCTGAGCAATAACGGCGGCAATGCTGTCATAGCCGCGGATTTTGATATGGGCGTGGATTCGATGTTGTTTGAGACCCACGAAATACGGCTTACGCTGACGTATGAGGCGGACAACGCAAACGGTACCGCCCGCGACGGCAATGTACCGGGCCGCTGGAAGATCTGCTCTGCGGACTGGTCTTCGGTGATCCTCGACGCACAGGCCCCGGACAACAGGGACGAGCTGAGTGAAGAACTGATCCGAAATGCAGTGCGTGCGCTCGCCGACGACGTGTACCTAATGTTCAGTTCTTACGATCCGCTGGATGATATTCCGCTGCAGCGCTACCTGGAGCCTAAGCGGATAGAAGCCGGAGGGGTCAAATACCTGCGCGCGTATTACGGGCTGGAGGACCGGAGCGTTTTTGAAACGTTTCTGGCAGATTTCTGTTCGGATGAAGTGGCATCGCTGCTTCTGGCGGGTCAGAACGCGATCGAGCATGACGGCAATCTGTATTTCAGAGAATATGCCCCATGCAGCGTCAGCCCCGACATTTACCGGTCAATATCGTCTTTCGACTATACGGTGCGCGATGGTAAAAACGCAGCGGAAAAACTTGTGATTTTTAATCTGCTTACAGAGTCTACTCAAAAGCAGTTCGATAAAAGCGGCGCGGAAAACGCATTGCTGACGTTTGTATTTACAAAGACGGGAGAGGGCTGGAAGGTGACAGGCGGCGATTTCATTGATCGCCTGGATTCCATATTTGAGACTCGTCGGGTTCCACAGCCTGTTACAGAGCCTGAGACCGTACCTCAGACAGGCGACGTGACCGTGGCAATGTTCGCGGTTATCGCTGTTCTCGCTATGGGCGCTGCGGTCGTTTTCATGAAGAAGAGAGCTTTCTGATCGCTTTTTACGGATCGGTTATTTAAGTGAACGTAAGATTAAAAGCGGCCGTACTGATACGCCCATTTTCCCATGGAAGACGGCGCCCTCACTCTGAAAACACCGCCTGAAAATTAAAAATCGAAATTCAGGCGGTGTTTTGCGCGAATATCCCGCCGGGAGACGGCGCCGGGCTGGTACTGCCTTCTTTGTCCCGCGAGTAAAACCTCTGCGCCCACGCCTTTTAAAATAAACAAAATTATTGTTCGTTGAGTCACTCAAATAATACTTTTTTTCATTTTTTTGAGTGACTCGGGTGCTGTCTCCTTCGTCTTTTTGCTCATTCTTTTGACAAAACGGAGAATCACCCGGCTTTGATTTTAATTGTTTGCTATTATCATGCACAATATAACAATCTGCGGCAAAATTCAAGCCGGTCGGTGCCGCCGATCGCTCGAGCACTAACCTTTTCCCTTAAAGGTGTCACTCAAAATCATACATAGACAACGCTTTTGAGTGACTTACAGAAAAAATATCCGTAAAAATGACCATATCGGGCAACGAGGCAGCGCCCGGCCGGCACACTAACCTCAGATTGGTCAAGAGGGGGCGCGGTGCTGGCACACAAAACCCGAAAAAGCCGATTTGTGTGCTAATGTTGACCGACCGCGAAGTAAAAGACAGTGCCGCTGAAAACACGCTTTAAGATGTTTGAGGAATTGCCACCGCACCGTGATAAAACTTTCGGCCTGCAAACTCAAGTCGGAGCATCCTCCATTGTTTATAAAACTTTTCACGTGAACAGGAAAAGAGCCGCCCTTCACAACACTTTCGCACATTTTTCGCAAAATTTTTATTGACTGAAAAAATAAAATTATATATAATTAAAAAGAAGCTTCCGGTTAAATGCCGGACAGAACAGAAAAAGGAAAAAGGAGTAATTAGAATGAAAAAACTCACCATTTTAGCACTTGTAGTTGTCTTATCAGTCGCAATGTGCATCAGTGTATCTGCTAATACCAGTCTCGACAGACTGACGATTAACAATAATACACTTGCGACTATGCCTGATGATGCGACGAATCTGAGGAATACAGAAGAAGACATCCACATCAATAAAGGCGATAAGCTTTTCATCCTCGGATGGGCTTACGGAGACGAGGGATCAAATCTTAAGGAAGTTGTTTACACTATTGACGGCACTGAATACAAATGCGCGGATAATTACAGAGACAGAACAGACGTTGCAAATGCATTTAAAGTCGATGTTTCGCTCGGTACCCATGCCGGCATCGGTCAGGATGATAATGCTTTTGAGCTTGTCGGCATCGATGCTCTCGATGACGGTACGTATACGCTTCAGATAATTGCTAAATTTGAAGACGGAACCGAAGAAATCGTAAACGATAAAATAGATGAATTCACACTCGTTGTCGGAACCGGTGAAAGCGCCGGTAATGAGACACAGGGAGAGGATAATATCGAAGCTGTAAACTTCCTTGACGACGGAAACGGTCACATAGGCTACAGCCTTGACGTTATCTTCTGGAACGGTGCTCAGGTAGGTGACAGAGGTGCTGTCGAAAAATATTTCTCTGAAGACGGAACTCTTGACGGTGTTGCTTTGGAAGGTAAGTCCACAGGTTATCACGGCTGGGTTTGCTTCAATCAGGAAGTTAAGCAGTTCGGTTATATGATCAACGATAAAATCGTATTTGATCCTGCATTCAAATCCGGAAATGAACCAGGCCTTGTCGATACGATCCGCGGCTGGGGCGGCGATTGGGCAAACGGATATCCCGAGAGATTCACGATCACTGTTCCTCTTGAAGGCCTTACCGGAACTAACGTGGTTTGCGGCGTTGTCGAACTCGCAGACGGCACTGTCGTAAAGCTGAACGACAATGATATTCACGATTCGGTGAACAGACCCTTCCCGGACAGACAGACTACTCTTACGATCGTATTCGGTGAAGATACACAGCCTGCTACCGAGCCTGAGACCGTACCTCAGACAGGTGACGTGACCGTGGCAATGTTCGCGGTTATCGCTGTTCTCGCTATGGGCGCTGCGGTTGTTTTCATGAAGAAGAGAGCTTTCTGATCGATTTTTACGGATCGGTTATTTAAGTGAAAAATTAAAAGCCGGAGAGATTTCAAAATTCCTCCGGCTTTTTTACGCCCTTTTGCTGTACGCACTTAATTATCAGGCGTTTTCACTTTCAGCGGGTGCTGCTTTTTTGCGGGGCCTTCCGCGCCTTGGTGAGACTGCTTTTTTAGGTGCGTCGTTCTGTACTGCGGCTTTCTTTTCAGAAGTATCGTTTGCGATTTTTTCTTCGTTTTTTTCGATTACTTCGGCTTTGGCTTTAGATGCAGTTTTACGCCCTGTTTTCCGCTTTGAGCCCGGCGCCGCGTTATTTTCGGCTGTCGCTTCAGGCTTCGCCACGGCGGTCTTTGCTTCAGGCTTCGCCACGGCGCTCTTCGCTTCAGGCTTCGCTACGGCGGTCTTTGCATCAGGCTTCACTACGGCGTCCTTCGATTCAGGTTTCGCCACGGCGGTCTTTGCTTCAGGTTTCGCCACGGCGTCCTTCGATTCAGGTTTCTCCGCGGCGCTCTTTGCTTCAGGCTTCGCCACAGCGGTCTTTGCTTCGGCGTTTTCCGCTTTTGAACCGGCTTTGCCGCGCGGCCTTCCGCGCCTTCCGGAAGACGTTTTTTTAGCAGGTGAGACGTTCTGTGCGGGTTCGGCAGCTGCGGAAATCTCAGGCGCTTTTTCTGCGGCAGACTTTTCCGCTACACTCTGAGCAACAGCATTTTCGGATTCAGAACTATCTGTTCCGCGCTCGGCAGCGAGCTTTCTGCGCTCTTCGGGCTTGAGCCTTAAAAGGTAGTTGCTCGGACCCTTCTGCTTGTTTTCGCAAAAACCGAGGGCAAGAAAATACGTTGTCCATATCTTGCGCTTTCCGGCGAACAGCGGCAGATCGGCGTAATCTTTGATGTCAAGGCTAGGGAATTTTTCCTTTAGCTTATTGACCATCGTGCTCGCCGAGAACCAGCCGTCATCTTCTTCGCACTCGAACAGAAAATCGCGTATTGCACTTCTGAGTTCGCGGTCGCTCAGAACCTTATCAGTAGCGGCAGGCGCTTCGTTGACGACCGGAACTTCACTGACTGTTTCGACAGTTATCTGCTCCGCTTCGTCAATAGCTTCTTCCGGCTTCAGCGAGGCGTGCTCCGCCGCTTTTTTCATTGACACACCGTCTGCAGCGGCTTTTGTGCGCAGCGAAGGCTTCCTCGCGGACAATCTCAGTTTCCGCTGTTCGATGCGTTCTTCTGCAATTCGGCGCGATTCGCGCAGTACGATGAAATCTGTGCAGGCCGCCCTGAATGACGCGGGGGCAACGTCGTCGCCCATTCCTATCACGGTCATTCCGCTTTCTCTTAATCTGAGTGCAAGTCTCGTGAAGTCGCTGTCGTTCGTAACGATCGCGAAGCCGTCAACTTCTCCGGTGTACAGTATGTCCATAGCCTCGATAACCATGGCTATATCAGTCGCGTTCTTACCCTTAATGTAATTAAACTGCTGCACCGGCGTAAGTGCATATTCCACGAGCTTTTCTTTAAGCATGCTGCGGTTGTATTCCGCCCAGTTTCCGTAAATTCTGCGGTATGTGGCGGTTCCTAAAAGAGAAATCTCGCCGAAGATGCGTTCAAAGCGCTCCGGCGAGACATTATCCGCGTCAATAAGCACCGCAAATTTCTTTTGATTTTCCATATTGCATTCCTCCTTTCTTAAGTGATAGCGTGTGGAGCCGTAATGCTCCTTTGCGCGCCAATAATTATAGCATTTTTTTAGCGATAGGGCAAGGAATAATGCAGGGGAAGAGACGGGGAACTGGTTCAGAGTTAAGAGTTAAGGGTTAAGAGTTGAGAGTTAAGAGTTCAGAGTTAAGAGTTTAGAGCTCATTTATACGGCCGCAAAAGGGAACCGAATGATAGCACGGTTAAGAGTTCAGAGTTCAGAGTTAAGAGTTCAGAGTTATACGGCCGCAAATAGAAAAAAAGCGGAATGCGGCCGTACCACCCACCTTGCCGATACGGCCGCAATTGAAAAAAGGCGAACCGAATGATAGCACGAATTTTGGGTCTC
>JAFWQX010000101.1 GCA_017508875.1 Clostridia bacterium
GACGGCGTGAACGTGCGCGATTATTCACTCGTGAATCTGCGTGACGGGATCGGGATGGTTCTTCAGAAAAACACGCTGTTTTCCGGCACGATAGCTGAAAATCTGCGCTGGGGCAATGAAGAAGCGACCGATGAGGAAGTTAAAGAATTCGCTTCTTACGCGCAGGCGGACAAATTCATCAGTACGTTTACGGAGGGTTACGAGACTAAACTTGACCAGGGCGGCACGAACGTTTCGGGCGGTCAGAAGCAGAGACTGTGCATAGCAAGAGCGCTCCTGAAGCGGCCGAAGATACTGATACTGGACGACTCGACGAGCGCCGTTGACACCGCCACGGAAGCGCAGATAAGGAAGGCATTCCGCGAAGAACTTCAGGGGTCAACGAAGATAATTATTGCCCAGCGCATATCGTCCGTACGCGACGCAGATATGATAATAGTCCTCAACGAAGGCCGGATAACAGGCGTAGGAAAGCACGACGAACTGCTCAGGGACAATACCGAGTACCGTGAGATCTATGAATCTCAGAGCGGAAAGGAGGAATGAGCCATGCCGAGAAATTTGCAGCAGCTTCAGGCACAATATAACAGCGCGGCGGCTTCAGGGCCGAGGCGCGGAATGATGGGCGGAGGTCCGGGACGCAGCCAGGCGGCGAAAGGAAAGCCGAAGGATGCGGGGAAAACGGTAGGCAGACTGCTGTCGTATCTGAAACATTATAAAGGACATATTGCCGTCGCACTTATCTGTATGCTGGTGAGTACGTTAACGTCGCTGGCGGGCTCGTACCTCATGGCGCCGGTGATTAATAAATTGACGCTGACCGTTGTCCCGAACGCGCAGTTAAAAATGTCCGCGACCGAAAAGATCGCCGACGGAATAATTACGAAAGTGATGGGCAGCGGCACGACGGCGTGGGACTACATCCTCGCCGCGGTAGTGCTCTTCTGCATCGTTTATTCGGTCGGAATAATTACGACGTATATTCAGAGCCGGACGATGCTGAAAATGACGCAGGGCGTGATGGAGCGGCTCAGAAACGATCTGTTTGAAAAACTCCAGAAGCTGCCGCTCAGATATTTTGACGCAAAACCGACCGGTGAGATCATGTCGCGCTTTACAAATGACGTTGACAATATCGAGGCGATGGTCAGTAATTCGCTGCTTTCGATCTTTTCCGGCATTATTATGCTCGTCGGAACGTTCGTGTTCATGGTGACAACGAACTGGATATTGACGGTCATCACTGTCGTTTTCGTGCCAATATTTGCGTGGGGCGGCGTGGCGATCGGAAAGCTTTCGCGCAAGCATTACAGCAGCCAGCAGGCGGCGCTCGGCGCGCTCAACGGTTATATGGAAGAGACGGTTACCGGGCAGAACGTCATTAAGGTGTTCAATCACGAGGATGAGTGCGAGGAGGA
Source organism: Clostridia bacterium (assembly GCA_017508875.1). Classification (GTDB taxonomy): domain Bacteria; phylum Bacillota; class Clostridia; order UBA1212; family UBA1255; genus UBA1255. The sequence goes on from JAFWQX010000101.1 coordinate 1,419, forward strand.
GTTCGGCGCGCTCAACGGAGATATGCGCGGTAAGCAGTTCAAGGCTACTTTCTGGGGCGGCGTTATGGGCCCGATCATGGGCAATACTTCTCAGATCTCGTACGCGGTTACCGTCGGTATAGGCGGCGTGCTTATGGTGATGGGGCGTCTGACCCCAGGCGGCCTTACGATCTTCGCACAATATTCAAGGCAGTTTGCGATGCCTATAAACCAGATCTCGCAGCAGATGGCGACGATATTTTCCGCACTTGCGGGCGCCGAGCGCGTGTTCGACGTTATGGATACCGAGCCCGAAACGCCAGACGTGCCTGATGCGGATCCGATGCCTGAGATGAAAGGGCACGTTGTCCTGGACGACGTTTCGTTCGGATATATTCCGGGCAAAACAGTGCTGAAGCATATCAGTTTGTACGCAAAACCGGGCCAGAAGATAGCATTCGTAGGGTCAACGGGCGCCGGTAAAACGACTGTCACGAACCTGCTGAACCGGTTCTACGACATCGACGAAGGGTCGATCACGATCGACGGCGTTGACATCCGCAACATCAAGCGCGACGTCCTGCGCCGCAATATCGCGATGGTGCTTCAGGATACGCATCTTTTCACCGGAACGGTCATGGAAAATATCCGCTACGGGCGCCTGGACGCTACAGATGAAGAGGTGATCGAAGCGGCGAAGACGGCTTCAGCGCATTCGTTTATTATGAGGCTCGCGGACGGATATCAAACGGTCATCGAGGGTGACGGGGGCAATCTTTCGCAGGGCCAGCGGCAGCTTCTTAATATCGCGCGTGCGGCGATCACGAAGGCACCTATTCTGGTGCTTGACGAGGCGACGTCGTCGGTCGATACGCGTACCGAGCGCCATATTGAAGAAGGACTTTCAAAGCTGATGGAAGACCGGACGACGTTCGTTATTGCCCACCGCCTTTCGACTGTGCGCAATGCCGATGCCATAATGGTTCTTGAACACGGTGAGATCATTGAGCGCGGCGATCATGACGATCTTCTTGCTCAAAAGGGCAGATATTATGAACTTTACACCGGTCTTACGGAACTGGCGTGAAAGATTTAGTGTTCAGAAACTGCAAAACCGGAAGTATGAAGCAGAAATATAATATTCATTTCCGGAGAGTGAACACCGCGAACACCGGCAGATGGTCCGAAATATATTCGTTATTACGGGTAGGCAGGAAAGTATCGTAGGAAAGCGCAACGGTGTTTTCCGGGTCGTAAAATATGTAATCTATTGGCTGGGCAGCAGGATTATAGCCATTCAGACGTTCGTCATAATATTTGGTCATTGTCGCAGTGCGATCCTCCGGCACGGTTTCCACCGCGGTAAGCCGCGCATCGGAAAGTTGCAGGCTGTATGTCTCGCCTGTATCGTCGGTGAAATCTTCCTCGCCGGTTATCAGCTTGTAAAGCATTCGCAGCTGGCCCTTGGAATTCAGCCGGCTGCTGTTCAGGTCGCCGCTCAGGAAGACCGGAAGACCTTTGAATTGGCGCGCGAACTTTATAATCACTTTGAGCTGAGCCAGACGGACCGCGTTTGCCTCCGTAGAATCATTGGCGCCGTTGTGGTCAAGGTGGGTGTTGAACATTACAAATTCCGTGCCTGCCTGTCTGTCTTTAAGCCTTACCCAGGTGCAAATGCGGGGGTAATTGGCATTTTCCACCTTGGATTCCGGCACGTCCGGGGTGTCAGAGAGCCAGAAAGTTCCGCCGTCCACCAGCTCGAACTTGTCCGAACGGTAATAGATCGGGGTGCCTTCATTGTCCTCGTCGGATCTGGGCACGCCAACGCGGGAGTAGGAAGCGTTAAATACGTAATTGTCCATCCACCAGCGCCATTGATCGGTGGCCTCCTGTGTGCCTACCACGTCCGGGATCAGTTCATCCACCAGATTTCTGAACATATCCGCACGGGTAAATATCGGGGCCAATGAACCGTTTTCCGTCTGTATATTGAACTGCAGGTACCTGAGTGAATGATCCGCACCGGCCTCGCTGGTCAATTCGTATTTTTCGGCGGGGGCAATTTTTTTGGCTTCTGCCCTGGTGCAGAAGGTGATGCTGCTTATCAGCATACTTTCTCCGTCGCCGCCTGCGAATCCCTCAAATCCGATGCGGAAGATCGACAGTTTGGAAAGGTCCGCGATGCCGCTAAGGTCAACGCATATATTCTGCCAGTCACCGGTCTTGGCTACACGTGCGACCGCCGCAGTCCGCGTGCTTTCGTCCTCCTTAACCGATGCTAAAGGCAGCAGCTGGAAGATATGATCGTAAACGTTTTCGGCCTTGATCCGGAAGATCACGCAGGGAGTGCGGGAAATGTCCGGTTTACCTGCGCCGGCTGCGTGGCATAAATCTTTAAATTTTAAGAAGACATGCGGCGACCGGGTCTCGGGAAACAGCACATCGGATGAGGAAATGCGTATTACCCGGCCTTCTGCAGGATCTTCCGCAGCTTCTAACGTACAGCTCGAAGGAATGGTGAAAAACGAAAGCAGCTTATCCGCGCTGAGCTTATCGAAGTCTGCGGTGCGCGTTTTTTTCGAGCCGCAGGCTGACAACAGCATGAGCAAAAGCAGGGCAGGAACGATTGCTGACAATGCAATGCATCTGTTTGTCCGTCTTTTTGCGCCGGTATTTATGTTTTTCCGTTTCATAATCTGTTCCTTCTCCCTCAGCATCAGATCTTTCGGATCTGCTGTTATTGCCAGGCAAAAGTATATTTTATTTTTTGCCGGCAGTCAAAGCGAATGAATAATGAATAATGAGACTGCAATAACTTCGTGGTTTTTAAAAGATGAGATCTGCGGCAAGCGACGCGGCGATGAGAAGCTGTGCGGGGTAATATGTTGCAAGACAGAGTATGCCGAGCAGGCGGGAGTGGCGCCTGAGCTTATCTGTGCCGAAAAGCTGAAGGCCCAGAAACGTGTCGCTCGCGAGGAACAACAGGGCGCCGGGGGCAATGAAGAAAAAAGGAATATTGCCCGTGCGGATAAGAATGACCCAGGCGAAGGTACACATAAAGGACAATGCGAACATATAGACGAGCAGCAGGAGGCGCCTGGCGCCTTCAAAGGTGAGAAGGCGTGCGGACAATATCGTCAATGTTGCCGCTACCGGGAAGGAACAGAGGATCGCGATCAGAGCCGAAGAGGCGTCAATGCAGAAGAATGACGCGACGTACAGTGCGTGGCCGAGGAAGAATGCTCCTACGCCGATGAAAAAGCGTTTGTCGGCAGGGCCGAAGAGCTCCAGCAGGATGTCGCCCAGGGCGCCGGAAACGAGCCCGAAGAAGAGGAGCAGCCGGGCGGGAGTGAAATTGGCCGCCGCTGCACCGGGCCCCTCCGTCCCGTTAAGGCCCGGTGCGCCGGCGCCGGGCGCTGTTCCTCCTGAGGCCCCGAGTGCAAACAGCGCCCAGGCCCCCAGCGCGACAAAGGCGCAGGAAGCCAGCGCCTTTGCCAGCAGCGGCGGCCTGATAACACCGCTGATATATAATCCTGCCAGGACGATCCCGGCGGTAAGAATAATGTAAAATCCGAGCATCATAAGCGGCACTGCTCCGTAGCAAAACACCTTTAAAGACAACTAACTAAAGAACTGTGCTATTGCCTTAATCCCACAACCTGACCGTAATCTTAACCCGTTCTGCCGCTTGCGCAAAGAGCCTTAACCCGTTCTGCCGCTTGCGCAAAGAGCCTTAACTAAGCGCTTCCTCTGCCGCTTGCGCAAAGAGCCTTAACTCAGCGCTTCCTCAGCCGCAGAAATGAAAACCGGTCCCAATAAGCCCCGACTGATTAAAATTATCCATATCGTGGCGGATAATATAATCCATATACGAAACGACCATCTTCCCGGTAAGCAGGTAGCCGGCGGCATTCATATGGCCGCTGGTGAAAAACATACGTTTGAAATTATCATCATACTCCGGCGCATAGTCGTGCAGATCGATAACGTAAGTGTTGTCAAAATGCTCGGCGAGATCGTACATAAGCTGGCGGTGAGCGATCCTCTTGTCCTCGTTCGCTCGCTCGGCGTCATTGCGCACAGGCTCGCGCGGCATAGTTATCAGGAAGAACTTGGCCTCGGGCTGGAGTTCTTTATAGTGCTGGATCATGCGCGCGTAGTAGCCGCAGAACGTGGGATTATTGTAGTGCCAGTTGGGCTTAACGTCGTTGGCGACGCTGCCTATCTCCTGATTAAGGCCGAACAGGTCGTTGCAGCCCATAGCGATGAGGTACGCCTGGGCAACTTTGTCCTTGCTCCACCAGCCCATCGCATCGGCGTAGCTGTTGCAGTACTCGGATGCGGTCATACCGCCGCGGGAAAAGTTCAGAACCGTTGTCCCGGCCATGCGTGCGAGGTACTGGCCCCACGAGTAGTCAAACCAGTCGTGGTACGTTGTGGGGCTTCCGACGTCGCGGGCTTCGAGTTCGCCCGACGAGAGGCTGTCGCCGATGACGGCGATTTTGCGGAAAATGCCTACGAATCCTCCGTCGGAAACGAGGTTATCGAGCGGTTTTTCGTTCGGGTCGCAGGAATAGACTTTACTTAGTTCCATGGTAATAATCCTTTCGTTATTTATTATCGGTTTACGTCAATCTTTTTGTTATTTCTTTATCTCTTCATACACCGCGCGTTCGAGCTTAAGGGCAACGGGCGAATCCTGGCAGCCTTCAAATCTCGAGTTGCGCATGAGAATGCCGACAATGTCGTTTGCGGGGTCGATCCAGAAATACGTGCCGTACGCGCCGCTCCAGCCGTATACTCCTTCGGGAAGGTACGGATGCGGGCCGGTGATGATGCGGACCATTAGCCCCCAGGACTCGTTTTCGGCCATCCATTCTGTGCCCGGTGCGATCCAGGGCGTGTGCAGAAGGCGGGCGCTCGCTGCGGAAAGCACGCGTACGCCGTTAAGCGCACCGTCGTTTCGCAGCATCTGTGCGAAGCGCGTGTAGGAATTTAACGACCCTGTGAGCGACGCCCCGCCGCTGTGGTAGGTGAGAGGCAGATTTTCAAACGTAGAAAGGCCGAGAGAATCGTCGGAGAAGGAAACACCCGCGCTGTCGCGGTCGATCATGCGCATAAATCTTGTCCGCTGCTCGTCCGACGGCTCGAAAGTGATGTCAACGGCGCCGATCGGGTCAAGGAGGTTTTCTTTGATAAACTCACCGAATTCCTTGCCCGAAGCGATCTCGATCACGCGGCCGGCAATATCTCCGCCGAGCGTCGTGCTGTAGCTGAGCCTTGTCCCCGGCTCAAAATCGAGCGGGAAGTTTTCGGGGACGTAGTCTGCGATCGTTGCGAGCGACTGCCTGTATTTTCGAGGGATCCGCCACTGCGCATCGTAGCCGAGCTCTCCGGCGCCCAGGCCGTTGGTGTGCGTGATGAGGTTCCAGATCCTGAGCTTTTCGGTGCATTTGCGGTCGCGGACAAAGGCGACGGTCCCGTCGGGATTTTCGCCGCGCTTTCCGAGCCAGAGTTCGTCAAATGCGGGCAGGTATTTTGAGACAGGGTCGTAAAGACTCAGAAGGCCCTGGTCGCAGGCGGACAATATTGCCGCGGTGGTGACGGGCTTCGTCATTGACGCCAGCCTGAACATCGTGTCCGCGGTGACGGGGCGGTTCGTGTCCGGGTCTTCGACGCCGGCAGAAACCTCGGAAATAACATTGCCTCCCTGCAGCAGGCGGAAGATCAGACCGAAGCAGCTGCCTGAACGGACGGAATCGTCGCAAATGCCCTGCAGCCGCGCGGATAATTTGGAAATGTCGAAATCAGTCACGGTCATTACCTCAAATAAAACTTGCGCTTACCGCCTGTTCGAACCTGAGCGTTGCCTGAGCTCCGGCGCCGCCGTCGATCCGTGAATTGCGCATCATAATAGCGGTAACTTTATTAGCCGGATCGATCCAGAAGTGCGTGCCGTATGCGCCGCTCCAGCCGAAGATTCCCGAAGTGAGCCACGGGTGACCGTCTCTGATAACGCGCACGCCGAGACCCCAAGTCTCTACCGGCCCGATACCGACCGTGCCGGGGAGAGGCCACGGAGACCGCATAAGCGCAACGGCTGCGGGGGACAACACTCTCACGCCGTTATACGTGCCTTCCTGCCTGAGCATTTCGGCGAATTTAGTGTATGCGTTCAGCGTGCCTGTAAGCGAGGCTCCGCCGCTGAAATATGTGATCGGAAAACGCTCGAATGTTGTCCGTCCGAGGGACGTATCCATAAATCCGCCGCGTTTATCGTCGTGCGAGAACATGCACATCATCCTGCTCCACTGTTCGTCGGTGGGGGTGAACGTTATGTCGGTGATCCCCAGAGGAGTCAGAATAGTTTTCCGGACGAATTCGTCAAACGGCATGCCGGAAACGATTTCCACGATCCTGGCGGCAACGTCCTGTGCGGCGACGCCGCTGTATCCCGTGACTTCATCCGGCTGAAAATCGAGCAGCAGATGTTTTCCCATCCAGTTTGTTATATCTTTGAGTGAGCGCCTGTCCTCCGCCGGGATCCGGTCGTACTGGATATTACCGACTTCGCCCGAAGCGATGCCGTTGACGTGGCTCAGAAGGTGATGTATACGCAGCTGCTTTTTTGCTCTTTCCGCAGGAACGGCAACTACGGTTCCGTCTTCACGCGTTTCTTTGCGTCCGACCCACATTTCGCCGAAATCCGGCAGGTATTTGCGCACTTCGTCGTATACAGTGAGCAGCCCGCGATCCTGTGCGGCCAATACCGCAGAAGCAGTGATCGGCTTGGTCATCGATGCTAAGCGGAACATCGTATCCGCCGTGACTGGTTGTTTGCTGTCAAGATCTGCGACGCCTTTTATCACTTCCGTGACTGTCTCGCCGTTTTGAAGGACTCTGCCGGCAATACCGCAGTAATATCCTTCTTTTATACCGTTGTCCGCCAGTTCATTCAGGCGTTTTTCGAGTTCGGTTGCGTTAAGTTTTTGCATGGTCGATCACCCTGCCTTTTCTTTGTTTTGCCGCCGGACCGCTCCGCCCGGGGCTGTTATTTCGATTCGAAGTATACTATCATTTGCCGGGGGTGTCAATCACGGAAATCGCGGCAACGGGTAACCCGATGAGTTAAGAGTTCAGAGTTAAGAGTTAAGAGTTAAGAGTAAAAGTGCGTTTTACATCCTAAGCTTTTATTTGCACATGATTATATTGACATATTCATGTGCCAAGGATTTTTCATTTTTCCCTGGAGGTTGAGGCGGAGTGGCACACGATCTTCGATTCTGGCGATTTGTGTGCCAAAAATTTTTCATTTTCCTTCGGAGGTTTGAGGAGGTGTGGCACACGATTTCCGATTTCGGCAATTTGTGTGCCAAAATTTTTTCATTTTTTTGCAGGGATAGGGGAGGAGTGGCACACGATCTCCAATTTATGCGATTTGTGTGCCAAAAATTTCTCATTTTTTCCTTCTAAAATTTCCGGAGGCAAAGCCGGCCTGGCACACAAAACCCGAAAAAGCCGATTTGTGTGCCAAAGTTGACCGCGA
>JAFWQX010000102.1 GCA_017508875.1 Clostridia bacterium
AAAGAGCACTACATCCGCCTTGACGCCCAGGCTGGTTTTATTTATAATAAATCTTGAGTAAATTGCCCGAAAGCATGACTCAAAACAGCTGAATTTTTATTGGGAGACAAGCAAGTGCTGTACTTCTTAACGCTGATAAGTGACGAAAAAGAAAGAGACCAGCTTGAACAGTGTTACTACAAACATTGTGACATGATGTTCAAGGTGGCTTTTTCGATCTTAAAAAGCAAAGAAGATACAGAAGACGCAATTCAGGAAGTATTCTACAAAATTGCGAAGAATATGAAAAATCTGCCCGTAAACGAGACGGAACAAGTCAAATATCTGCGCGTTTGCGTCAGAAATGAAGCATACACTATCCTGAACAGGAAGGCCGGACGCGAGAAACGCAAAGACGATTCGACAATTAACGAAATAACGGACGAGGAACTGGCGGAACATATCGTTGCCACAGAAAGACCGGTGACGGAAGCCATCCTTTCGCTTCCCGAACTATATTGTCAATTGATGTTTTTACATTACGCCGACGGTTATTCTGTAAAAGAGATTGCCCGGATGCTGAAATTAAAAACGGAAACCGTGAAAAAACGGTTGGCGCGGGGCAAGCAGAAGTTAAATGAGATCTTGAATGATCCGGAACTGGGTGATGCAGAATGAACGGCCAATATATGGATACAAATGCATTGCTGAAAAGTGTGTTCGCAGAAGCCCGCGATGTGGAAATCGAAAGGGCGTTATCTGCGGATATTGACACTACTCCCTCCGAGCGGTTTAAAACCGGAATTGAAAAACTGATCAGATCGCGGAAGAAGTTCTATTGGAGATTTACTAACACAAGATTGAAAAGGGCAATTTGTATCATTGTCCTGATTCTTTTGCTGCTTGCAATACCCATGTCGGTGGAGGCAATACGCCGGCCGGTGATCAATTTCATAATCAACATCTTTTCGGATCATACCAGCGTCAATGTTGATGTCAGTGGCTTGGAAGTGCCTAAATCGATCGAGCATTACTATAACATCCCGGACGAACTCGTTCCCGAGGGTTTTGAGATCACGGACAATATGGATTCAGATATTAGCCATACTGTATACTATTTTAATGATGAAAAAGAGTTCATTTATTTTTCTCAGTATATTTTATCTGGTCACCACCTGTTAGATAGTGAAGATGTAGAATATATTGAAGTTAGTACTGATACTGTCAATGGTTTTTATATTCAAAGAAAAGATAAGAAATATAACACTTTAATGTGGTACACACAGAAGTATGCTTTTGTTTTAGATGCATCTGATTGTGTTTCTTTTGAAAAGCTAATTGAAATTGCAGAGAGTATAGAAATTAATTCATGATTTTTTTATAGTGTTGTCCCCATTTTGGCACCTCATATGGTTATATGTGTTAGAGCAGGTGAGAATGCTCAGTATTTTAGGAGGTGCCAACATGAGGAAGATGATAACAAAAGGAACAACGTATCTTGACAATTGGAATTCAGGATTATACAATTCAGTGGTCTCTCACCAAAGTTTACTTTTTGATAATGGGCAGCATATCACTTCAAAAGTGGATTCATATTATATTGTGGGAAGTGATATTCTAACCGTCAACAGAGTGGTGATTAACATTGATGATAATAACGAAAAAGACGGTCTCGTTCAAATAGATTATCAGGATTTGGATGGTGATGGTACAGTTCGTTTACACAGCGCATTAGCGGGAGGCTCAGTTTCGGGGCATTTTTTATATAAATACCCGGCAGAAGGAGTAAGCGCGGAACATACTGGAATGATAAACGGTGATGGTTCAAGCGGTACGTTTAATTACATTCAAGACGTTATTGATAATAATTATGATAATCTTTATAATAGTAATCAGGAAGGATTTTTTGATTTGTATTTAGGGTATAGAAATCTACAATAGAAAGGACTCGTCTTATGAAAAGAAAAGCAGTATTAATCGCTGTTATGCTTATACTTGCACTGAGCTGTGCTCTGGTGCTGAACGGGTGCAGGCTGAATATCGATCTCGTTAGTGAGACGCCCGTTGAGAAAAACAGGCTGCAGTATACTTTGAAAAGCGATGGAACCTACGCTGTTTCGGGAATACCATGTAAGCAGGATTTTTTTGGTCGATATATATATGAGTACGGGGAAAATGTTTATACAACGGTCAGGATACCCGCCAAACATAACGGAATTGCGGTGACTGAGATTTCCGACTATGCTTTTAATAACTGGAAATTCTTGAAGAGCATAAAAATCCCTGACACGATTACCAGGATCGGGAACAGCGCATTCAAAGGATGCGACCAATTAAAATCATTGACGCTTCCGAAAAGCCTTTCTGAGATCTGCGAAGCTTCTTTTGGCAATTGTCCGTCGCTGAAAAAAGTGGAAATATTAAATCCGTCGATAAACATTGACCACCAGGCATTTAAAGAAAGCAACAATATCGGCAATTTTAAACTTAAAAACGGCGGAAAATACTTATTTTCTAATGGTGCGTTAATTGATTCGTCAACAAAGACGTTGGTGTACCTGAACGAAAATCATGATATTCCGAATGATGGCAGTGTAGAAAAACTGGGGGATTATTTATTTTACGGAAGAGAATCACTTGAAGAAATTGTCATTCCGGCGTCGGTGTCCGCTATAGGAAGGCATGCGTTTCAAGCATGTAACAATTTGCGGAGTGTTGTGTTTTCGGGAGACGTTTATGAACTCGGAGAATGGTGTTTTGAGAGATGTTATAAATTAGAACAGATAAACATCGAAGACCTTAAAGTTGAAGAAATCCAACCGTGGGTATTTAACGGCTGTAAAGCGCTGAATAAGGTTGATCTTCCGGGCAATATCGTAAAGATATGCGACTTCGCATTTTCTTCCACGGGAATTCAGGAAATTTCATTTCCGGAAAGCGTATCTGAAATCGGCGAATATGCTTTTGGATCATGCGATCAATTGAAAAAGGTGCAATTAAATAATGGGATCAGCAGGATCGAAGAAGGTGCGTTTGCCCACTGTAAAAAACTTACGATGATCTCTATCCCGGACAACATTGCCTATTTCGGCAAAGACGTATTCGCAGAGGCTTCGGTCAGTTATTATGTTGACAATAATATTAAATATTTGGGGAACAGGGGCAACAACTATCTGATTCTTGTCGGTGCCATAAATACCGGCTTGACGGAATATGAGATAAACAGTAGTACGAAAATAATCTGTGACCAGGCGTTTAGCGGTTGTACTGAACTGAAAGAAATTGTTATACCTAAAAGTGTTGTTTATATAGGTCTCGAGGCATTTGATAAAAATGTAAAATTAATACGCGAAACGGAGGAACCAACATGAAACGCCAAAAATGGATAATACTAATAATTGCCGCAGTGCTGTTAACATCGGTATTGACCGGCTGTTCATGGAATCAAAATCTGCTGAACGGGATGCACTCCAAATTTGAAAGGCTGATTCGGCAAAACAGCGATTTTAAAATACTGGATAGTGTTAAAGAATATGGCAAGCTTAACGGCAGCGGAAATGGTTTTGACTATTTCGGGGCTGTTCTGATCGAGTTGGATTCGCCGGAGCAGGAGAGCGAGCTGAAAACGCTTTGCGAGAGCGTGCTGGGTCAACACTATTTCATTGCTGATTATTTCCGCCAAACGGGCCAATTGATCGAAACGCGACATGTGCAGCACGCCAGACTCGAGTACAAATACAATGTCACGGAGGACAAGCTGTTTTATACAATTTTTTTCTTTACTAATTCCAAATTCACCAACTGGTTTGACGTTAAAGGGCATTGACCAGGGAATATATAGCTCTTATAGGCGCCGCTCGCTCATTTGATTTCTGCGGGCGGCGTCTCTCTTGATTTATAAAACGCAGATTGACCCCGGCGTCCTTAAAAACCGCACCTGGGGGTCAGGCCCCGTTTCGTACGCCCTTTTAAACGAGCGCACATCTCTGAAGCTCGCGGCGGCTCCGATTTTCCTTTACAACTACTCCGACCCATGTTATAATATGATTGTCCCATGACCGGAACACATCGGTGTTGTGTATGGTCGGCGTGCTCCTGTTGATTGGAACCGCCGGCATGGTATTTTGCGGGATAAATGTATAAAGAAAATTTGGGTCTAAGGAGGTAAGTAAGATGAAAATTTTCGGAATCAATTCACTGTTAGTAATGGCTGCAGGCGTACCGACCGGAGCCATAATCGGCATCATTGCCGCGGTTGTCCTTATTATAATAATGGCAGCATGTTACAAAAAAGCGCCGCCGACCGAAGCGCTCGTCATCACCGGTGTAGGACACCGGGAGCCGAAGGTAATATCAGGTAAAGGCGCAGTCGTCATACCGGTGCTGCAGCGCGTTGACCATCTGCTGATGCGGATAATGAAAGTTGACGTTAAAACTCCTCAGACCGGTGTAAAGACCCTGGAAGGCGTGCCGCTGTGGCTCGATGCCGTCGTCACCATTCAAGTTTACGCCAACAGTTCGACGGTGAGCGCGAAAGAGATCGAACAGGCCGGCTGCAAGACACGCAAGGAATTCATCACTATGCGGCAGCAGGCTGCGATCTCGAACTTCCTGGGATATAATGAAGAAGCGATCTCAAATAAGGTGAACGACGTGCTGCAGGGTAATCTCAGAGAGATCGTTGCCACTATGACCGTCATCGACGTGCTCACGAAGCGTAAGGAATTTGCGGAGAGCGTTATCGAAAACGCGAGGCCGGATCTGGCTAAAATGGGCCTCGAGGTCGTAACGTTCAATATTCAGGACATCCAGGACGCACTGGACAATTGCGGCGAGCGCCACGGCGTTGTCGAGGCTATCGGCGTACAGCGCGAGATGGAAGTCAAACGCGATGCGGAGCAGGCACGGGCAACGGCTATGCGCGACATAGAGGTTGCTAAAGCCAATGCGGAACGCGAAACTGCCGAGCAGCGCGCTCAGGCTGAAAAACTTACGGCAGAGGCAAATACGTCCCTCGCGCTCAGGAAAGCCGAACTGAAGGCTCAGGCTGATAAGGCGGCGGCGGACGCGGCGGCAGCAGGACGCATTCAGGAGCAGCTGCAGGAGAAAATAAGGAAGCAGGCGGAGGCGGACGTTGCCATCGCCGCTCAGGAAAAAGAGATACTTCGTGCAGAAAAAGAAGCGGAAGTAAGGCAGCGCAAGCTCGATGCGGAGGTCCGTAAAAAGGCTGACGCGGATAAATACCAGGCAGAAAAGCTCGCAGATGCGCAGAAATATGCCGCGGAGCAGCGCGCGGCCGCTCAAAAGGTGCAGCGCCAGCTTGAAGCGGAGGCCCGCCTGATCGAGGTCGAAAAAGAGGCCGAAGCGAAAAAAGTAGCCGCCGAAGCCGCACTGGTCGAAGCGACGAAGAGGGCCGAGGCCGAGCTTGTTGAAGCGACTAAGAAGGCCGAGGGTATCCGGGCGGTAGGCGAGGCCGAGGCTACGGCTACGAGGGCGAAGGCTCTGGCGGAGGCCGAGGGTATCGATAAGAAGGCCGAGGCTATGAAGAAGTACGGCGAGGCGGCTGTAATCGAGATGGTGATGAATGCGCTGCCTGAGATCGCAAAGAACGTTGCGGAGCCGCTGTCGAAGGTCAATAAGATCACGATGTACGGCGAGGGCAACAGCGCGAAGCTCGTTAATGATATTGTCAACAGCACCAACCAGATCACAAACGGCATCACCGAGGGTATGGGAATCGACCTCAAGAGCCTGCTGTACGGGATGCTGGGCGGAAAGCTCGCGGCTTCAGGCGCAAATCCGGCTCCGGCGGTCAATATTGACCCGGAAAAGGATGGCGCGGAGAGTGACGCGGAATGATTTTTGAGATAAGTAACGGGTAAGATTTGATATTTTTGTTGTCGGAGGGGGAACTAACATGCGGCGCAGTAATGTAATTGCTTTATTTATAATGTTTGCGGCAGTGTCGGTTTTTATTGTCGTTATGGCTTTTCTGGGTAAGAATCCCAAGCAGACGATAGCCTCTCCGACGGCGACAAATCCGGTCGTGATATTGCCTACTGAAACGCCCGAGGCACCCGATTTCACCGCGGCGCCTTCCGATATTCCGTCCGGGACGCAGGAACCTACCGCGGATCCTACGGAAGAGCCTACCGCAGTCCCCGTTGTCCGTCCCGTTATCGATCCTTCGGATTTCAGCGATCTTTCGACAAAGACCGCTTCCTGGGGTATCTCCGGGACCGTCGAAACGGATGAGAGCGGCGCGGAAGTGATGACGTACACTATTGAAAAGGATGCAAAGACCGCGGCAGACGGTTCTTCGTATATTTACCGGATGGAGGCTGATACGGAGAAAAAACTGTATCTGACGTTTAATCTGGGCTATGAGGATGCCGGAAAGACCACGCTTAAGATCCTGGATAAGCTTAAAAGTGCAAACGTAAAAGCGGTGTTCTTCGCATCTAAAAACTATCTCGAAGAAAACGAGGATATTGTCCGCGCTATTATCGAGCAGGGGCACGTCGTAGGCACGCGCGGCGATATATTTGCCAAGGGCGAAAAGGGGAACGGCATGGCGTATCTTTCTACTTCCGAGTTCAGCGACGTCATGTGGAGCATGGAAGAACTATACCAGGGCATCGCCGGCGAGAACACGCGCATGCTGCTCTACCGTCCCAACGTTTTCTCGGTCAGGGATATGGCGCTCGCCGAAGCGATGGGATATTCTGTAGTTTTCTGGTCGTTCGATTACTACGACTGGGACGATAAAGTTGACGTGAACAAGGCGCTCAGGACGCTTAAGGATAACGTCGCTCCCGGTGCGATATATCAGCTTTCGTCTTCGAAGGTAAATTTATCGATCATTGAAGATTTTATTATCTGGGCCAGGGACAACGGCTACAGTTTCGGCCTTGTCGCGCCCGAAAATTAAAGCCTTTTGCCGGAAATAAGGCAAATCAGAAGGGAAAAGCAATATAGATGATCAAAGGTGTTTTGACAGTTATCGGGAAGGACCGCGTAGGAATAATTGCCGCGCTCTCCCGCATACTGGCTGAGGCGAACTGTAACATTCTCGACATCAGCCAGACAACGATGGATGATATTTTTACAATGACGATGCTCGTTGACGTCACCGACGTGAAGGGCGGATTCGGACCGCTGGCGGAGACGCTTAAAAAGGTCGGAGATGATATGGGGCTTCGCGTCCAGCTGTGCCACGTGGATATTTTCAACGCCATGCATAAAATATGAGGTGCCGCCGTGTTTATTTCGACAGATGAGATCATTCAGACGGTGACGATGATACAGCAGGAACATCTCGATATCCGTACGGTGACAATGGGTGTGAATCTCCTTTCGTGCGTGCGTTCGGATATTGACGCTACGTGCAATGCGGTCTACGATAAGATCAGTTCCTGCGCTTCAAGGCTGGTGGAGGTTTGCCGGCAGATCGAGATCGAACTTGGCATCCCGATCGTCAATAAACGTGTTTCCGTAACGCCTGTAGGGCTTATTGCCCCGGAAGATCCGGAAGGCTGCGTAAAGCTTGCGGTAACGCTGGAGCGCGCCGCAACGGCGGTAGGGATCAATTTTCTGGGCGGCTTTTCGGCGCTCGTGCATAAGGGGACTACTCCTTCGGAACGTGCGCTGATCAGTTCGATCCCGGATGCCCTGAACGCCACTTCGAAAGTTTGCGCGAGCGTAAACGTAGCCACCACTAAGGCCGGAATAAATATGGACGCGGTGCGTGAGATGGGCTTCGTGATCAAACGTGCATCTGAGCTTTCCGCTTCGAGCGGAGGGTCAAACTGTGCGAGGCTCGTGGTGCTTTGCAACGCGCCCGAGGACAATCCTTTTATGGCCGGTGCGTTTCACGGCGTGGGCGAACCGGATTGCGTCATTAACGTGGGCGTCAGCGGCCCCGGCGCGGTGAAGTGCGCTATAGAGCACGTGCGCGGGGAGAATTTTACCGTGCTGGCGGAGACGGTGAAGAAGACGGCGTTTAAGATAACCAGGGCCGGTCAGCTCGTGGCGGAACTTGCCAGCAGCAGACTCGGAGTGCCCGCGGGGATAGTTGACCTGTCGCTCGCACCGACACCGGCGGTAGGAGACAGCGTTGCCCGCATAATAGAAGAAATGGGTGTAGGACGCTGCGGAGCCCCCGGAACGACCGCCGCACTGGCGCTGCTGAATGACGCGGTGAAAAAGGGCGGATTGATGGCCTCGTCCCACGTGGGAGGCCTGTCCGGCGCGTTCATACCGGTAAGCGAAGACGAAGGTATGATAGATGCGGTGCGGCGCGGAAGCCTCTGCATCGAAAAGCTGGAGGCAATGACGTGCGTGTGTTCCGTCGGTCTCGATATGATCGTCGTGCCCGGCGATACCGAAGCGCATACGATCTCTGCCATCATTGCGGACGAAGCAGCGGTGGGTATGGTCAATTCCAAGACGACCGCCGTGCGCATCATTCCGGCTCCCGGGAAAGTCGTGGGAGACACGGTCGAATTCGGCGGACTTTTAGGCTCCGGCCCGGTCATGAGCGTGCGTCAATACGAGGGCAGCGACAGCAGCAAGGCGTTCGTTGACCGCGGCGGCAGGATACCGGCGCCGATGCAGAGCCTCAAGAACTGACCGAAAATTAAGCCTGTATGAATGAATTAACGCGGAAAATATACGAATTTGCACAAAAAACATTGACCCCGGCGCGCTTTGCACATGACGTCAGGGTGATGGAAGAAGCAGTGCGGATCGGAAAAACGGAAGGCGCGGATCCGGACAGGTGCGCTTTGGCGGGGATCCTTCACGACGTCGCGCGCGAATATACTTTGGAACAATATACGAAGCTCGGGCTCACTGAACAGCCCGGAGCGAACGACCCGGAGAACGCTATTTACGACCACGTGCTGATGCACGGAATGGCAGCGGCGAAGATCGGGCGCGAAACGTTCGGGATCGAAGACGAAGAAGTGCTTGAAGCCGCAGCGTGGCACACCACCGGGCGGCCGGGAATGAGCACACTCGCACAGATCATATTCGTTGCCGACTACACCGAACCGGGGCGCGAAGGGGCACACTTTGACCGCGTGCGGGACGTACTGAAAAAAGACGGAGTGCTTGCCGCCTGCGCGGAGGAAGCGAAACTTTCGGCAACGTACTGGCTCTCTAAGGCGGGACTCTCAGCAGACGCCCGGATCTCGCCGGAGGCAATGCCGCCGAACTGCCGGTTCTCGTACGAAACGATGTTATGGGCGCAGGAACAAATGAAGGAAAATGAGACCGGGACCAATCTGAAAGCACCGGCTTTCATACGGAGGGACAATATGAACAAGGAGAACAGCAAAAAGTATACCGAAATCGTTGTGGCGGCAATGGAAGACCGCAAAGCGAAGGACATCGAAGTGATCGATATTTCTGAAAAAACCACAGTGACCGACGCATTTATCCTGTGCAGCGGTACGTCGTCAACTCATCTTCGCGGTATTGCGGACGAGGTCGAGGAGAAAATGAAGCAAAACGGCGTGAAACCGGCGCGCATCGAAGGATACGACACGGCACGCTGGATCCTGCTCGACTTTATAGACGTCGTTGTCCACGTATTCCTCGAAGAAGAGCGTCAGTTCTACAGCCTCGAACGGCTGTGGAGATGATCTCATGGACACGGGGGCAGCAAAAAGGACAATGTTCAGGAAGTTCTTTGCGGTTGTTGTATCAGCGATATTGCTTTTAACAGCAGCTGCCTCGATCTGCGCATCAGCTGACGACAAATCAGAGCCCGAATTTACTAAGGAAGAGTTTCTGGAGATACTCCGTAACGCTGAAAATGCAGCTGTATTGTACACGCGCCCTGAAGCAAGTACGAGGACAGAATTAGCAAAATTCATCAGCAGCAATTTCATTAATTCGTATTTCGGGAAGCGTTATGAGGGAAAAGGCAGCCGGTTAAAAGGCGGACTCAGCCGGCCGGGAGCCTTTTTAACATTTCTTCACCAGTATTTTACGTACGATATGATCGATGCGCTCTACAACGGATGCGTGTTTTTAGATTGGGAGGAAGACCAGGTATACTGGTATTGCGCCGGTGCCCCGCAGATCAGTTACGATGTCGGAACTCCCGAATATTCATTCAAAGAATTCAGCGCGGACAGAGTAGTATGTCATATGGATCTTCACGACATGTACGACCTTCCGGATGGATACGAAACTGCCCATTTCGACTACGTCTATGAAAAAACTGCGGAAGGCTGGAAATTCACTTCATTCGTGACAAGGATCTCGATATTCGATCCGCTTTTCGACGGACGGGGAAAGGTCCCCGAAGGAGTAACGTTCGGTGAGAACGCTGCGGGCGGAACGGGCGGCGGCAACGATGCCGGAGAAGGAGAACTTGACCGGTCCGGTACGGCGCTCTACGCTGCGATCCTTCTTTGCTGCTTAGGTGCGGCGTCAATACCTCCCGCCATTTTCCGCAATAAAAAAGCGGTGAAGGGCCAGGCGCTGATGCTGGCTGCGGTGCTCCTCGTGTTTGGCTTCGCAGGCTGCACGGGTAATAATCAGAACAACGTTACTCCCGCTAAAACCGAAGTGGCAGAGACGCCATCTGTTTCAGGAGAGGATCTTCCGCCTGAGACCCCGTCCGAAGCCCCCTCTGCCACGCCCGTGATCACTCCGACATCCGAACCTACTCCCGACGTTACGGTCATCGAAGAAACGCCTCATGCGCGTAAAAATATAACGAAAGATGACTGGTACTATTCGGAATACCTGGACGGAAACAATGATATTTATATCACCATAAAGAAATACAAAGGAACAGACGAAGAAGTCATTGTCCCCGACGAGATAGAAGGAGTGCCGGTGCTCTTTATAAAAGACAGCGTTTTTGACGCGGCAACGTCTCCCGAAACGATCAGAAAACTGACGCTTCCGGCGAGGTTCGACACCGCACAGCCGGGAATATATCAAGCATTGACCGGGCTCGAAGAAGTCGTGTTCAGCGGCGGCCTTGTCCGGGCGGAGAAATGCGCATTCAAAAACTGCCGAAACCTCAAACGCGTGACCGGCGCAGAAAAACTTGAATATATTGACGACGAAGCGTTTTACAACTGCTCATCCCTTGAAAAGATCGAATATTCTCCTGAAATCAAGGAACTGGGTAAAAATGCGTTTTACGGCTGCCAGGCGGCAACGGGCGAGGTGGTGCTTCCGGCCAGTCTTACCCGGATCGGCGCTCAACCGTTTTACAACGCTAAAGGTATAACCAAGCTGACTTTCGGCTGTGACGGCAGCCTTGTCGGCGGCAATAATGCTCAGGGAGATAATTGTTCGATCACCCTCGGTATGACCGGTCTGGAGGAAATAGTGATATGCGACGGAGTGACCGAAATAACGCCGTCTCTTTTCACGAACTTAAGTGGCAGCGCTTCCATTAAGAAACTTGTGATTCCCGAAAGCGTGAGATCGATCGGCAAAAGAGCCTTTGAAAACAGCGGATTATCCGGCACCGTGGTGATACCTGACAGCGTCACTTCCATAGGCGAAGGCTGCTTCAGATATTGCGACAAACTGGAAAAAATCGTGCTGCCGAAGGGGCTTACGACGCTGGAGACGGCAATATTTTACGATTGCGATTCTCTGACCGAAATCGTTCTTCCCGCTGCGCTTTCAAGTATCGGTTCCAGCGCCTTCGCGGGTTGCTGCTCGCTTAAATCATTTACCGTACCTGACAGCGTGACGTCAATGGGCGACAGTGTGTTCTGGTGCTGCGACCGGCTTTCCGAGGTTGTGATCGGGGACAATATCACGGCTCTTCCTGCCCGGACTTTTGCCGGCTGCGCTGATCTGCGGTCAATTTCTCTCCCGCATTGTACTTCGATCGGCAATCGTGCCTTCTACCTCTGCACCGGCCTCGAAAGTGTGTCCCTCCGCGATGACGCTGCTCTCGGCGAAAACGTGTTCGATTTCTGCTTTAACCTGTATCCGGGCAAAGTATTTGATATACCGAGAATTGATAATGGATAATGGAGAATTGAATAAAATTGAATAAAATGGAAAAAAGGATTGACAGAAACACATAAGATCGCTAAAATTAATATAAATAAATATGATTTGAGGTGTGAGTTGTGAAAAAAACGATATGCTTATTATTAGCAATTTTTTTCTTCTGCTTGATAATAGACACTTCCTTTTTATCTGTTGATTCATCAAATGATCTTGAGGATTGTCATTTAAGCAAGATACATTTTTCTGCTCCTGCCTATGGAGATGTAATAATAGACAGTGAGGATTCTTTGTTGTTTAGATTGGAGGAGCTAAAAGGATTTGTAACTTATTCCAGTGAATCAAATGATGAATTGATATTATCGATTGAGTTCAATTACTCGATATCGGATTCTATAGATTATCTTAATATCATAAGTAAAAAAGATAGAATTGAGTCTCATGAAGAAAGACTGTCATTTAGAAAAGAGTTAAATGATTTTTCAAAAGCGTATCATCAAGGAAAAACAGCTTATTATTTGGAGCAGCTGGATCCGTTTACTTTTAACAGTCAATGTATTGTGAACTATTCTCCTTTTGTTGTTTATTCTATGGATCCTGAAAATGTTTCTTTGGAATTACTGGAGTATCTATCAAGTTGTGAGTTTATCTATACTGTATTTCTTTCCCTTGAACCTGTTACTGTTGATTCAGCATCATGGACTAAAACGCTTGAAATAGACGGCGCATATGACATTGTATCGTCCGGTGATTACGACGGGTCTTTCTTCAGAGTCGGAATATATGAATCAGGTGGAGTTTGTGATGTTAATCATACTAACTTGGAAGATGTGGATATTACAATACACGATCCTACGTCGGACGTAACTGATCATGCGACAGCAGTGACGTCTGTTTTGGCATTAATTGTTCCAAATGCAAGTTACTATGTGAGAACGATATCCAATAATGGCTTTTCGTGGTTTTTGGATAATTATTGTGATGTTGTTAACTGTAGTTTTCATTATAATTTTGCGATAGAAAACGGCGATAACACATATTCTCCCGGCATTCCCTCTTATGGTTCTTTTGAACGAACGTTAGATTATCAAATAAGGCATCATCTTGTTTCTGTTTTTGCGTCTGCAGGAAACTATAATAATGATAATACAAGCCCAGGCTATAATCCTAATGGTGTGGTTGGTAGTCCCGGAATAGTATATAATGTAATTACAGTTGGAGGAGTCAATCGTTCTTATTCTTCAGGTCATTACGTTATTAATCACGAACCTGGTGCTTGCTATGTTTCCTCTACGCCTTATGTTAAGCCCGAAATAAGTGCGGTGTATTCTGTCAACATACCCAATATAGGCGTTAACCACGGAACCAGCTTTGCAGCTCCTCAAGCAGCAGCTTGTGCTGTAATTATGATGGATATTGAGAGGCCTTACTGGTTAGATCCTGTTTATGTGAAATCTGCACTTATGACTGCGGCAGACAAAACAGATGATTATGTAGCTGATCGTGGTAATTTTTCAAATAAAGTCGGAGCCGGTCATATCAATTTAGACAGAGTTTTTTCTATCGATACATATCAGTATTATACAAATTATCTGGATCACACTTATAATTCTGGTGTTACTGTAATAGATAAAAATATTTATTTGACAGCCAATTCGGAATTGCAAACTTCATTGGCTTATTACTCTTTTGTTCTTTCTAATGATTCAAATTACAACTATGTTACAGATTATGATATTAGAATTTATAATTCATCGAATGTTCTCGTTGCCAGTTCTTCGTTAAATAACACTTCAAATGTTGAACTTGTTCGATATTTGGCCCCGTCATCCGGATCATATCGCGTGACTGTTTACCGCTATTCCACAGTTTACAGTCTTAATGACAGGGATTATATTATGCTCACAATTACAAGTCACTAAAAATATACGGAGGGATAATAATGAAAAAAGAAAGATTCTTTCTGTTTGTAGTATTATTACTACTTATAACTACTGTGGCCCAAGGGAGTGCTTCTGAAAGCAGCTATGATCCGGAAGGAACTGCTCCATATAACAAATTACGGTTTGAGCTAGATTATGAAAGGTCAGAGGCAATCAACGAATCCCACACGGTTAGTCAAATCCGCTGCAAAGATCGAGACTCTTTTAACACGGAATACGCGGCGTGGATCGCTCTTCAAGAAAGATTTAAGGAAGATGATTATGAAATTTGGGTATTTCCGGATGCGGCTAAGTTTTTAACAGATGAAGAAATTGCGGTAGGATTTGTTCCTTGGGCAAGCGGAAACGAACTGAAAAGTGAAGAAATATGCAAAAGAGCATACCCGGAGATAATAGCGGAGATTGAATCATATACAACAGAGTGCGAACCTGGCGCGGGTCTTTTGGCTGCTTTGATAGATAAAGAAAAAATAACCCCTCAGAAGCTGGAGCAATTACTCTCTATGGATATCGTCCGTGATGTTCTTATTTTAAGGCATCCAATAGCTGTTGATGATGATTCCATTGAGTCGCGAACCATTCCGAGTACTTTTATGAAAGTGGCAATTATATCCGGAATTGTTATTGGCACAGCAGCTGCTGTAACTGCAGTTTTGCTAATTATTCATTATAAAAAAAAGCAAAGGAAATTGCCGAGTTAATTGCCAGCTGATAATGAAAAAAGCAGGCTCTTTCCCTGTTTCCGCGAAAAATGTGTTTTGACTGCGTCCTGTTCCGGACTGTCCCGGGTAGATCACACCCTTACGCCGCCTGTCCCTTTTATTGCTCATTTTTCTTCGGAGGTTTGTGAGGATTGGCACACGATTTCGAATTTGGGCAATTTGTGTGCCAAAAATTTCTCATTTTCCTTCGGAGGTTTGAGGAGGAGTGGCACACGATTTCCGATTTGGGCAATTTGTGTGCCAAAATTTTTTCATTTTTCTGGGGGAATAGAGGAGGAGTGGCACACGATCTCCGATTTAGGCGATTTGTGTGCCAAAAATTTCTCATTTTTTCCTTCTAAAATTCCCGGAGGCAGAGC
>JAFWQX010000002.1 GCA_017508875.1 Clostridia bacterium
GCTGCCTAAATACCGCGCAGCACTGTATTCGAAGCCTGTCAAGGCACCGAAGGTAGTGTAACGGGCCTTTACAGGCGAGAGAAGACAGTGCTACAAAAAAGGCGGAAGGAAAAAGTGCCCACGTTTACTTGACAGTCTCTCGCGCCAATCATGGTTGACATCGTGCCGGCAATGTGGTAGTATTCCTGTCGCGCCGTCGGGGTGTAACTCAGTTGGTAGAGTGCGTGGTTTGGGACCACGATGCCGCACGTTCGAACCGTGTCACTCCGACCATGCAACCGCCTGTCGCGAGGGCATTTTTCTCGTTACAGGCGGTTTTTTTACCGTTTCTCCGCCTTTTCCGCGGTGATTTTTGCTTTTACTTCGACGATTATCTCGGAATAACTGGTCTATCTCGTGCTCCGGTATCGTCGTTACGAATGTGAGCCGCAAATAATGGAAAGGACGAGTCTGCGGTCCACGCGCTCAAGAATTTGCTGTATCTTCTAGTATATCGAGTGAGACTCGCGAGGCACATTATCGTTGACCGGTTCTTGAAAAATCTCAGATTTTGAGAATAAATCTCACAAACCGTGTGCTGGTTTCTTCATCTACATCATGTTATAACATAATTACCGGTTGAAAGTCTCTGCGCAGAGCAAATAAAAAATGGGAGGCAACTATCATGAAACTTAGCTTAGGAAATCCGTCGAAATCTGCGTGAATATCAACAGTCCTTGTCCCGGTCTGGTGGTGAAATCCCGGTTTTGACATCACTTACGCTAACGACACTTCATCAATGGTTCACTTGCGTTACACAAATATGTTTCTTAAAAGGAAGGATTGGTTGTCAACTTGGCAAGCACTTGTCAACCACTTGTCAACCACTTGCCAAATTAAACAACTACTTGCCAACCGCTTGCTAAACTTGCGAAAAAGTTGTTTTTCATTTGTGCAGATTGCCAAAAAAGTCGCACTGTTTTTTTGTATATTTTGTACATGATAAACACGAAACGTTTGTTGTATAGTAAATTTGTGCTCAGCACATAAAAAATAAATAGAAGGAGAAGAACAAAATGAAAAAGATCATAGCAACGGTGCTTGTCGCCGTTATGGCGCTTGTGATGTTCTCTGTCGCTGTCAGCGCGGAAAACACGCTCGTCATTGATTTCAACACACCCGAAGGTCAGGCTGCCGGCACGTTTTTCGGAAACAATTGCAATTATGCAGAAGACGCCGGTACTGAAGGTAAAATTATTGCCCGGCTTGTGAACCTGGCACCCGACGGATCAGACGCATCTGCTGAAAGCGAAGGCGGACTTTTCGGCAACGGTATTGCCGTTAAGTTTGATGCTGGCGCTGACGGTGAGGCAACCATCGTATTGACACTGATTTGCCCGGACCATGTAAACGGTGCATTTAATTACAGAATTTACCATAGCACAAATGACGCGGATTATGTAAAAGAAGAACTCGACGCAGTTCAGGACCATGTATTTTTTGATTACACTATCAAAGTAAACATCAAAAAGGGCGAAAATACGATCAAGTTCGTACAGGGTGTTTCTCCCTGGGGAAATGGTGAAGGCGGCAATGGATGGAGAGTTGATATTGCAAAGCTTGTGATAACTCTTCCCGAGGATTCCGCACCTGTTGAAGTATCTGAATACCACTATGTAAACGCTTCGTTCGACTCGTTCTATGTCAACGATGTACTTAATTTTGGTGAGCCGGACGGCGCTGCTTCCGATAAACTTGATGCCCGCGGCCGTACAGTTGACGGTTCCGACGGTTCCGTAAGCAAGTTCACGCTTCGCGGTTGGATCGGCTTTGAAGAGGAAATCGAATCCTTCGGATACCAGATCAATGGAAAAGATCCTGTATACGGAGACTTCAAAGCAGCTACCGAAGACGATGTCAGAGGCGCAGGCGGTCAGAACGCTTTACGCTTCCAGATCGAGATCGATGCTACCCGGCTCAAAGGCACGAACAATATAGTAATGGTAGTTAAGCTTGCCAACGGCGCAGTTGTTAAGATCGACGATACGCTGCAGGCTACCGGCCCTGCTACTCCTCCCAACACCAGCTTCACATTCGTTGGCGTTGAAGATTCTCAGCCCGCTACCCAGCCTGAGACTCAGCCTGAGACTCAGCCTCAGACCGGTGATGCCGAAGTGGCAATGATCGCCGTTATCGCTGTTCTTGCTATGGGTGCCGCAGTTGTGTTTTCTAAAAAGAGGGCATTTTGATCGATCGACCTTTGTTAGATAACAGGATTTAATATAACAGAAAGCCTTGTTTTCGAAAGCGAGGCTTTCTCTTAATTGTCCACTCTAAAATGGCTGTCGCATTATATTCATTCTTAGGAGGAAGCAACAATGAAAATTTCGGTCACAGGCAAAATTTCAAATCACCCAAGAATTAAAAACGGGCTGTGTAAAGTCATCAGTTTTGCGTTATGCGCTGTTATAAGTGCGGCGTTGTTGACAACGTCAACCGCGGCAGTGAAGGTAAGCGCTGCAGAAACTGCGAGCGAACTGGATCAGTTTATTGCCGGCTGGGGCGAGCCTACGGAAGGTATAGGAGGAAAGGCCGGGTATATAATCGACTTTGAAGATTATGAAGCAGAGACTGACTTCACTCAGTTGGAAGATCTGAAGGAAGACTGGATCCTGGAAAATGCTACAGGGGGTCATACCACACACATAAAGGAAGAAAACGGAAACAAGGTCCTTCAATTCGCGCCATTCTCGCAGATGATTCTGATGGAAGGCATTACAAACAGATACGTATTTTCTTGTGATGCCAATTTGGGTGGCGAACAGGGATTCGGCATATTTATTCGTTCAACCGGAGAGACCGCTATAAATCCATATTTTGAAGATGACGCAAGCGGTCATGATATAAAGGGTATAGGGCCTGCCGGAATATATATAATACCTAACCATGATATTCTGAGATGCTACATAAAGTACTATGACGAAGAAAAATCTCCCGATGCAAACGGCAAATACCTGAATAATGAAGTTATAGAAATAAAAGCGCCTGACAGTTTTTTCTCCGGATATCAGAGGCTTTCTTTCGCTGATTACGGCAATGGCGCAAGGGTATTCGTAAACGGAAAATTTGTAGCGTCTTTTGAATTTTCAAATGTGGTTGACGGATACGATGAATTGCTTTCCGAGTGCAGGTATTACTCAAACGTTGCGGTGTTTGACGCGGACGGAAACAAGGTGGGCGAGGTCCAAAACGCCATGGTGTGCGCGGACTACAGCGTACTGGCAATGGGAATGCGTATTGACACTGCCTATATTGATAACATATCGATCACTGAATATGAGTACAAGATCGCCGGCATCGAGATCGATGCTTCCTCCAAGACCGATTACCTGGTAGGCGACGGCTACACCGGCGGCATCAATATTGTGATCAATTATGAGAACGGGACAAAAAAGAATGTCGCCGCAGCTGCGGAAGCGCTGGAAGGATTCGATACTTCCTCGGTTGGGGATAAAAAGGTGAAGGTCAATTACAAAGGAGTCGAAGCTGAACTTACTATACATGTGAGCGAGCCCCCCGAGCCTACGGAGGAACCTAAAGCCACCGAAAATGCGAATACTAACCAGAACGTTGAAGAAAAACCCAAAAGCAATAAGCCTCTTACAGTCGGGCTTATAGTCGGAGGTGTGTTGCTCGCTGCCATCGCAGTGGCGGTCATACTGGTTGCGAAGAAGAAAAAGAAATGATTTGAAATACTGAGTAATTTGAATTATTATGCAGCGGCGCAGCTGAGGTACCTCCTTTATCCATTGGCTGCGCCGCATTAAAACAGGTCAGCTTTATATGGCTTTCTGAAACGTATTCTATGGGAAGAAATTGGAGTTAACCGTATGAAGAAGATAAATTCAAAGAGAAACATGATCCGCGCAGCGGCGAATCTTATTGCATGTGTGTGCCTGACGGGAATGTTTGCTTCCTGCCAGAAAAAAAAGAATATAGAAACGACAACGATTGATAATCTGACCGCTGCGGATTATTACATGAACGGATATACCGCGAATTATGTCGCCGGGATCGATCAGTTCGAGCGCACTTTTGACGCTAACGCCGGCAGCAAGCCGGACAAGGAACGGGACGTAGGACTATTCTACTTCTGCACCCTGGGGCAGGGTAACGGAAGGAAGATCGTCAACGTTACCGAGCTTCTTGAACAGGAAAACGGCAAGGAACTGATGTTTTATTCGGACAACGATACTGCTCCCTCCGACGGAGGAGCTTTTTTCTGGGGAGAACCTCTTTGGGGTTACTATAATTCCGCAGATGTCTGGGTCATACGCCGTCACCTGGCATTGCTGACGCAGGCAGGCGTGGATTTTCTCGTGTTTGATACCACCAACGCGGTGACTTATGACACCGTTGTCTCAATAATAATCAAAGAGTGCCTCAAACTGAGGGAAGAAGGCTGGAATCCCCCGGGATTGGTATTTTATACAATGTCTGCTTCCAAAGGGGTTATAACGCATCTTTATAATGCATATTATAAAAGAGAAAGCTTAAAAGACGCCTGGTATTATTATGAAGGTAAGCCTTTGATCATCGGCAATATTTACAACCGGGAGGAAAAAGTCGAGCTTACAGAGGAAATGCTCAACTTCTTCTCTTTCCGCGAATCACAATGGCCTGACCGTCCATATAACGAAAACGGCTTTCCCTGGATCGAATGGACTTATCCTGCTCCGGTGCATAACGGTGTCATAAATGTCTCAGTCGCCAGCCATCCCGCGCTGCCTATGTCATTTTCAGTTACTCGCGGAGCAGCCAACTGGGGACGCGGCTGGAACGTAAACAAACAGAAAAACGAGCCTGAAAAGGCCTACGAGGGCCAGTTTTTCCAATCCACCTGGGAAGTGGCGTTCAAGGAGGATCCACGTATCGTTTTTGTGACCGGCTGGAACGAATGGACTGCCGGTAAATCGGAATACGACGGTGAGTGGGCAATGGTGGACCTTTGCAATATGGAATTCTCCCGGGATGCCGAGATGATGAAGGGCGGATACAACGACGCGTTCTACATTCAGATGGCTAAAAACATCCGAAAATACAAAGATGTGGAGATTCCCGCCGGTGCACAGCTCAAGTCCGAACCCGTTACGATCCCCATGACTTCCGATCTGTCTGCCTGGGACAAAGTAGAAGCGGTCTTCCGCGATCCGATAGTGGTCAACAAGGCCCGCTCCAGTAAAGGCGCCGTGCCCTCATTGAGCTACACGCAGGCTGCCGCGCGCAACAATGTGACTGAGATACGCATTGCCCAGGACGCGGACAATTTCTACTTCATGCTGAAGGCAACGGAGGATATTGTCCTTCGCGAAGCCGGCGACCAGGGCTGGATGAACCTGCTGATCGGCACCGGAGAGGTGGCGAAGAAGGGCTGGGAAGGATACGAGTACGTAATTGGCCGCCACGAGGCCGGAGAAGGCAGGCTGACAGTGGAAAAATTGCAGCCAGACTTCACTTCGAAGACTTGCGGAGAGGCGCAGTATCACGTTGACGGCAATGTGATGCAGGTGAAAGTTCCGCGCGCATCGCTTGGAATAGCATCAGACGTGAACCGCTTCTATTTTAAACTGGCTGACGGGATAGAAAATCCATCAGATATTATGGATTACTATATCTCCGGCAAATCTCTGCCGCTGGGCCGCCTCAGCTACCGGTATCTGGGATGATACATTGTAACATTGGGAATCAACACCTACTATTTACAAAAAGGAGAAGTGTTATGAAAGAAGTAAGGATCGGAGTGTTCGGAGCTGGTCGAGGTCTGAATATGGTTGACCAGATCATTTTTGGAGCAGAAGGCAAACTTGTCGCAGTCTGCGATAAATACGAACCGCTTTTACAGAATTGCAAACGTTCTGCCGAGGCGGCTGGATTGACCGATATCGCCTATTACACGGATTTTGAAGAATTCTTCAAACACGATATGGATGCGGTGATCCTGGCAAATTACGCCTATCAGCACGCTCCGTATGCTATTCGTCTGCTGGACAGCGGGCGTCATGTTATGTCTGAATGTCTGACGTGCGCAACGATGAAGGAAGCCGTGGAACTGATCGAGGCAGTGGAAAGAAATCCTCATCTTATCTACAGCTACGCTGAAAATTACTGCTATACCGCTGTAAGACTTGAAATGAAAAAACGTTACCGCAACGGAGATATCGGAGAGCTTATGTATGCTGAAGGAGAATACAGACATGACTGCTCGCCAATATGGCCTCAGATCACATACGGTCAGAAAGATCACTGGAGAAATATCAACTGCTCCACGTTCTACTGCACACATTCCATCGGACCGATCCTGTATATGACCGGACTCCGCCCTGTAAAAGTCTCCGGCTTTGAAACTCCCAACCCGGATTATATGTGGAGGCTCGGAACCGCCTCCGGTGGCGCAGGAATGGAGCTGATCACACTGGAAAACGGCGCGATCCTGAAAAGTATCCACGGCAACCTTAAACACGTATCTCCGTCAAATTATGAAATCAACGGGACCCGGGGAGGTATGCGTGATCTGTCGGATGGCAGGGTGGAAATATACTATGAGGGTGAAAACGAAAACGGTCGCGGCAAGCATGACTCGTATTCACCTGCGCCTATGATTGCAGAAGCGGAGAACAGCGGGCACGGCGGAGCAGACTTTTATACAACTCATTTCTTTATACAGTCGATCATGGGGAACGAGGAAGCAAGGAAGCATTCGATCGACGTATATACTGCGGTGGACATGTGCATTCCCGGTATTCTTGCCTACCGTTCTATCCGCAGCGGCAACTCTTCCGTTGACGTTCCGAACCTGAGAAATAAGGCAGAGCGCGACGCTTACCGTAATGACACATTCTGTACTTTCCCAAGCGCTGCGGGAGATATGTGGGTGCCTAATAATTATCACGGTGTCGATACACCGCCGGAATCCGTTTATGAAGAGGTGCGCCGCCGCTTCCAGGCGGGCGAGCCGGGCTGATAAAAATGTGTTTATGCGATTTCAAATGACGCTGTTGTAATGGAGGTCTTTATGAAAAATATCCGAGTAGGTTATCTTCCCCTTTACATTAAACTGTATGACGATAACGGGCAGGACCGCACTCCGCTGGTCGAGCACATGGAAAAACTTATTGCAATGCTGCGCGAACGCGGGCTGGAAGTGTTTCCTGCGGAAGAGCTGTGCCGTGTGAAAGAGGAATTTGAACGGGCGGTCCGGCGCTTTAATGAACTGAAAGTTGACGCTGTGATCACTCAGCACCTTGCCTATTCTCCGTCGCTGGAATCCATCGAAGCGCTGCTGCAGTTGGATGCACCGATCGTCGTGTTCGATACGACGCCGGATTATCAGTTGCTGGCAACGGCAGATAAAATTAACTGCATTGACAACGATCACGGTATTCACGGCGTGCAGGATATGTGCTGCATGCTGCGAAAAAACCAAAAGTCCTACACGATCTGTGCCGGACATGCTTTTCACAGTAACGTGATCGACCGGGTCGTCGGAGCCTGCCGCGCAGCCGCGGCTAAGAAATTCTTCACCAATGCCCGCATAGGTTCTGTTGGCGGTTCGTTTATCGGTATGGGAGATTTTTTAATCGACGATGAACGGTATCACAATGATATTGGCGCCACGATCCATTACATGACGCCGGATGTCAGCAATTATTATCTTTCACAGATAACAGATGATGAAATTGATGCCGAAATAGACCGCAACGCTAAAGAATGCCGTATTGAGATCAAACAAACTGACTGCTATCGCCAGGCGACGCGCAGCGGGCTGGCAATACGCAAATGGATGGTGGCAGAGCAACTGAATTGCTGCACGGTCAATTTCCTGACGCTGGATAAATGCGGACTGCCTAAGATGCCTTTTGTTGAATGCTGCAGGATACTGGAGCGCGGGCAAGGCTATGCGGGCGAAGGAGATGTGCTTACCGCCGGTCTTGTGGGAGCGCTTGCATCCGTGTATCCGGATACAACGTTTACGGAGATGTTTTGCCCGGATTGGGAGCAGAATATGATCCTCCTCAGCCACATGGGTGAAAGCAATCCGCGGCTCGCCAACTGGAAACCGCTGATAGCCGACATGAGGTTCCGCTACAACAGTTGCGGCGATACTGTGGCTATGTACAATTGCTACCGTCCCGGTAAAGTGGTATACGTTAATCTCGCGCCGATGAAAGACCGGTTTACGCTGATCATCACGGAGGGAGAAATTCTTGACGTCGGACTGATCGACGGTGCGTACAGGCGCAATACTCAGGGCTGGCTCAAACCCTGCAAGCCGATCGATGTATTTTTGGAGGAATACTCCAATGCCGGCGGCACACATCATTCTGCTATGGTTTACGATGCCGATATTTCGGAGATACGGGCGTTCGGCAGGATGATGGGCTTTGAAGTGATCGAGATCAGATAAGTCGCAGGTCGTTTTTGATCGCGGTGCTGATTTACGAGGTGTTTAATCGTGATTTACAGACATCTTGATTTTTACGAGTTACAGGCATTTTGCGTAAAGGTTTTTCAGGGCTACGGCTTTAACGAAGAGGAGAGCCGCCTTATTACCGACGTTTTGCTCGAAGCTGACCTTTCCGGTATAGAATCTCACGGCATCCAGCGCCTGACGAGATACGATTATGAAATACGGTCCGGGTTTGTGAAAATTGACGGAAAACCGGAGACGGTCTTTGAATCACCGATAAGCGCGGTTATTGACGGACACGACGGTATGGGACAGATCATAGGTGTTCAGGCCATGGATCTTGCGATACAAAAAGCAAAGACTGCCGGCATCGGTATCGTTACGGTGCGGGATTCCAATCATTACGGTATTGCCGGTTATTATGCAAACATGGCAGTAAAAGAGCATCTGATCGGAATCTGCATGACCAACAGTGAGTCTATTATGGTGCCCACTTTCGGCAAAGAACCGGTGCTTGGCACGAATCCGATCGCGTTTGCAATGTATGCGGAACCTGTACCTTTCTGTTTTGACGCGGCTACTACGGTGGTTCCGCGAGGCAAGCTCGAGGTTTATGCCAAGCGCGGCAACGGACTTCCGGACGGCTGGGCGCTCGACGAAACGGGTCATCCCAGTTCAGATTCCGACCGCGTACTGCACAACATTATTTCTAAATCCTGCGGCGGGATCCTGCCGCTTGGCGGAGCCGGCGAACAGACCGGAGGCTATAAAGGATACGGATTTGGTATGATCTGCGAGATAATGACAGGAATTTTATCTCACGGATGTACTTCAAATCACGTCAACCGCACTCCCGGCAGAGTGAGCACCTCCCAATGCTTCATAGCATTGGATTACGGAAAATTCGGCGATAAGGCGGAAACGGAAGCACGCCTGTCCGCGTTTATGGACGAGATACGCAATTCTGCGAAAGCAGATGGTGAAAAACGGATCTATGTTCACGGAGAAAAAGAGTTTGAGCACCATGCGCAGGTTCTTAAGGACGGCGTCCCTGTCAACGAAAAAACGTACGATGAGATGATCCGGATAGGCGAATATACCAAAGCATCGGATCTTTTGCCGAATTTTATCGATTGACGGCAGATACGATTTCAAGAAAATAGAAAGGCGAAAAACCGAAAGGAAAACACTATGGAATTCAAAGTATATCAGAAAGAACTTGAACTGCAGTCACGCGGGTGGATACCGACGTTTCACGACGTATCGAAGGAAGTGACAGAAATAGTAAAGGCTTCGGGTGTAAAAAACGGAACCGTATGTATTGCGTCGCATCATACGACCTGTTCCATCATGATACAGGAGTGCTCTCACGATCTTGATAAATATGATCTCGAGTATTTGCAGCACGATATTCTCGATATCATGAAAAAACTCGTACCGTCATATGACGAGGAGCATGAATACCGCCATCCCGGTCCCGTACATACGCAGTTCGGCCGTTACGTCAATGAACCGGGGGACTTTACTTCTCTTAATACCGACGGGCATCTTCGCTCGGTATTCTTCGGCAGAAGCGAGACGATGACAATCAAAGACGGAATACTTGACGGCGGTGAATTTGCTCATATATATTTTGTCGACTGGGATTGCGTGAGAGCAAGACGCCGTCAGCTGAACATTACCGTAATGGGAACGGTCGAAGACGTCGGAGACAGAAAATGGAACGGCGGCGAAGTTATAAACACTTTGCGCAAATATACCGACGAGGAAAAAGCTTACGACGTTCATTACACGCTTCAGCAGAAGAGATAGAAAACGTGTAACATAAAAACGTTGCTTAGCGCGTACGATGTTTTTGATATCAATATACAGCGTAAAACAAAAGATTGCCGTTGTCTAAAGAGGAGGAACATAAATGTGAAGAATTCAGAATCGGAGAGGATAATACAGGTTATACGCGGCACGGGAATTCTGCCGGCGATCGTATTCAAATCACAGGCATGGATCGAACCGCTTGGACAAATACTGAAAAAGACCGGCTTCGGGGCTGTGGAAGTGCTTTTCAGAAGCGCGGGCGCCTCGGAAGCGGTAAGGGAGTTCAAACGCAAATTTCCGGATCTGCTCGTGGGAGCCGGTACGGTTCTGACGTGTGAACAGGCGTCTGAAGCGTTTGAAGCGGGTGCGGATTTTATTATATCGCCGGGATACGGCGATAAACTTGTGGACTTCTGCCTGCAAAGAAACAAGCTGATAATACCGGGATGCAGCTCGGCGTCGGAAATCCAGCGTGCTTATGAGGCGGGATTGCGGGTCCTTAAATTATTTCCAGCTGAAAGACTCGGCGGAATCGGAGCTGTCAAAGATCTTGCCGCGCCGTTCAGCGGAGTTGAATTTATACCTACAGGCGGGATAAATATGGATAACCTTGACGGTTATATGCAGAACAACCGCGTGCTTGCCGTCGGAGGCAGTTTTATGGCTCCGTATTCTTTACTGGAAAGCGAACGGTATGAAGCGGTTGCCGATTTGTATGAAAAAGCGGCGAGGGCGGCAGTCGGATTCAGATTTGCTCACGTAGGGGTCAACTGTCAGAGCGACGCGGAGGCAGTAGACTCGGCGCGGCGTTTATCCGCTCTGTTTGGATTTCCCGTTACGGAAAAAGTCAATTCCGTGTACTCCGGAACCGGGGTCGAATACCTTCGCCGCGGCGGATACGGAGAAAAAGGTCATATAGGTATACGCACGTATTCCATGGAACGTGCAATAACGTATCTTAAAGCCCGAGGCGCGGAGTTTATTGAAGAAAGCAGAAAATATGACGCTGCGGGAAATCTGAGCTGTGTTTATCTGAAAGAAGAAATCGCAGGATTTGCCGTCCATATTGTGAAATGAGGAATAAAGATGAAAAGCGTAGTATGTTTTGGAGAACTGATGCTCAGTCTTTGCCCGAGGGGTTATTATAAATTCATTCAGGTGGACGAAGTGGAAATGTTTTACACAGGCGCGGAAGCCAACGTGGCGGCATCTTTGGCGCAATACGGGATGAAGGCACAGTATGTAACGCGTCTGCCGCAAAATATGCTCGGCGAAGCCGCGCTTGCTTTTCTCAGAAAATATGGTATCGGAACTGATTTTGTCGCCTGGGGAGGAGACCGTATCGGTATAATTTATACAGAGCGCGGTGCGGCTCAGCGCCCTTCTGCAGTAGTATATGACCGCGCTCATTCCTCGATCGCTGAGGCGCCCGAAGACTGTTTTGACTGGGACAGAATATTTGCCGACTCCGATTGGTTTCATTTTACCGGAATCACTCCGGCGTTGAGCGACAATACTGCCGCCATAACTGAGCAGGCATGTCGCGAAGCTAAAAAAAGAGGGATTACCGTAAGCTGCGATCTCAATTACCGCAAAAAACTCTGGACTACCGAAAAAGCCGGTCAGGTGATGAGACGCCTGCTTCCTTACGTCGACGTGCTTATAGCTAATGAGGAGGACTCTGAAAAGGTGTTGGGCATCAAAGCCGGAAATACCGATGTTACGGCGGGCGAATTAGACTGCGGAGGCTATATCGAAGTCGCAAAAAAGATTTCCGGAGAATTCCGTATTCCTTATATAGCAACAACGCTGAGAAAAAGCATTTCCGCCTCAATCAATGACTGGTCGGCTATGTTGTATCACGACGGTGAGACGTATTTTTCAAAAAAGTATACGATCCAGATTGTAAACCGTGTCGGTGGAGGTGACAGTTTTGCAAGCGGTTTGATATACGCAATACGAAACGGTATGGAGGATCGTGACGCATTGGAATTTGCCGCGGCGGCGTCATGTCTGAAGCATAGTATCGAGATGGATTTCAATCTTGTTACGGTGGAACAGGTCATGACTCTTATGAACGGCGACGGTTCGGGACGTGTACAGAGATAAATACGGCATTCACGGTTTATCAGGCAAAGGAAGCCAGCGCGGCGATCGTAGGCACCGGCCGCCGCTGCCGCCGCGGCAGTACGGTGCGGGCTTGCAAGATATAACCGTATATAACACACGCGAACACCGCAGAATAACCTAAAAATCCGTATAACCGGATACGCAAAAAGGAGGAACAACCGTGAAAAACGATACGTTTCAGGATCTCGCCAACGATCTTGGGCTTGACCGCTCCACCGTCAGCCGTGCGATCAGACATTGTCCGGGTGTGGACGGCGGGACGAGAAAAAAAGTACTCGAAGCCGCCCGTAAAGCCGGTATTCAATCCGCCGTTGATTTATGCGGCTTCTACTGTATCATGCCCGACGTTCCGACTTATTTTTGGCATACGTATCATCGTGAAATAAAAGAAAAACTGAAAAAAACCGGTATACCGGTACGTTACAGCATTTACTCCAAGATATATGATTCCGAAACGGTTCTAATGTATTTGGACGACGTGATACGGAGCGGCGCGAGGGTATTGATACTGACCGCCGTTCTGTCGAAGGAGATCAGAGAAAAGCTTGCGGATATTCAAAAGAACGGCGTATATGTGATACTGCTCTCCGAATATGGAGAACTGCCGAATTCCACTTACGTCGGCGCCAATTCTTACCAGGACGGGGAGCGGATCGGATGGTGGTTTTGTCAGCATTATCCGCAGCATACCCCTCTTATACTCAATAATATCGGCGGAAACGCAAATATTTCTCAGCGTATCGACGGTTTCATTCATTCGCTTGAACAGTTTAATTCTTCATATGCGCAGGAAATTCCGGTGATCCGGTTGAACGCTAACTATTTCAATAATTCAAGGACCGTGTCGGCAAAATATGCCGCGCTGTTAGACCGGATGGACGGAAAATATTCCTGTATTTATATACCTTTCGGCAGTATAGAACTTCCGTTATCTGTCGTTAAAGCAAAAAAATTAACCAGTATTAAGTTATTGTTCGGTCACGACTGCTTTACAAAGGCTGGCATAAATTCGCTTTATCCGAGTTATACCGCTTCGTGCAACCAGAATATTGCACTTCAGGTCGACACAGCGGTTGAGCTTGCGGCTTCCTATATAAACGATCCGGTTATGCCTGACAGTCAGACATTCAGATTTATTGAGTCAAAGGTTTGCAGTTCTTCAAAAGAATCGATCGTTTGATAAAACGGTTTATCGTTTCCGAGATAATTCATCAATACATAGATGTGGAGGATATTGTGAGGAAAAAGATATTTACAATACAGAGCTGCACTGACCGATCTGAGATGCCCCTCTATTATCTACATTGGAGAAACAATACCGATTGTCATAGAACTGTCATAACAGTTCTATGATTTCAGCCTGTACGTTCTGTTCCGGTTTGCGCCCTCGGCAACCAGTATTCCTTCCGAAACAAGCCCGGAGAGATAATCGCGTGCCCTGGAGGCTTTAAGGTGTGCAATCTCTGCAATCTCCGATGTGCGAACCATGGGATGTTCTGTAATGTAATCGATAATAAACTGTTTCTTTGCCTCTTTTGTCATCAGTTTATCGCCGGTTTTTATCGCCGATTTATCGCCGATCGTCGGTGATAAAACAAGCGACAACGTCGTTCTGTCCGGCTCAAACGACTGTGTAATAGTCGGCTCTGCCCAGTTCTGATCGTGCCATACGCGGTATATGTTCGGTATGCCGCTGCCGGCGCGTTCGCCTATATCTATCATGTTCAGCATCTTGAGCATCGTTCCGTTTCTCGGATCGGAGAAGCCTCCGCTGATCGCTGCGTCTATCCCGATACGGAAACTGCCCGGGTTGCTCATCGTAACAGATTCACGCTTTTTGATGATAACGACTCCCCCTCTGCCGTAATAATCCGCATTGACAAGACAGTTCGCAAGAGCCTCGCGGATCGCTTTGTGGACCGGCGTGTCATCCACACGAAGCCCGCCGTTCATTTCAAACGGCACCTTGAGATCGAGCTGCAGTTTGTTGTACGCACGGAAATAGAAATCGTATACGTTGCCGCTCCAGTCTCCTGAAGAAGATATGAATCTGTCCGTCCAGCGGTGAACGTCGTCGTATTCCTCGCGGTAGTCAAGGAAATAGTTCGGATATTCTAGTACTATGTCATATTCGTTGCCGAACATCAGAAGGCCCGCCGACGTCGGATGCCTTTTACCGTCTTCACCTATTCCGGCGGCGCCCAGCTTTACGAGAAATTCCTCATCTTCCAGCGTGTCCCAGACGTGACCGGGGCGGGACAGTCTCATACGCTGACGGTAGGAACGCAGACTTTCGGCGTTGATGACGTCCATGGCGAAACTGTCGAGGACGAGCATGTCCTGCGTTCTGACAGACGCATCACGATACATTGCCTTTAGTTCCTCGTCCGTACACTTGTAATCGCCTTCTCCGTTACGGCGGTAGCTGTTAAGCGGATTGCCGTCAATATACACGGGCTTATACGATCTGTCGGCGCGCGGAACGTTTATGACGACAATACGCTTGCC
This sequence comes from Clostridia bacterium, assembly GCA_017508875.1. Taxonomy (GTDB): domain Bacteria; phylum Bacillota; class Clostridia; order UBA1212; family UBA1255; genus UBA1255. The sequence continues at coordinate 14,900 of JAFWQX010000002.1, forward strand.
GTCAACGTTCTCCACTGAAACGTCTTTGCCCGAAAGAACATTCACGCTTGCTTTTTGCGTATTGTTGACAAGATCCCAGAAATCTTTGATCAGCCTGTCCGGATCGGGAA
>JAFWQX010000013.1 GCA_017508875.1 Clostridia bacterium
TACGGCGAAACCCTCTCGGGTTCGAGCCCCTGAAGATGCAAAAAAAGCAGCCCGAACGGACTGCTTTTTTTATGCACCTTCAGGGACTCGAACCCTGGGCCCACTGATTAAGAGTCAGTTGCTCTACCAGCTGAGCTAAAGGTGCGTGCGTTCTCAAGAGCGCGTCTCGCATTATACCACCCGGCGATTTTCGTGTCAATGCCTTTTTTGCCTTTTTGAAAGCTTTTTTCACTTCAGCTTCTTACGGCTTTATTACAACTTTGTATTGCCCTCGAGGAAAGCGGGAACGGTGGACGTTGACGACAGGAAAACTGGTTCGTCCGTGTAATGAATAGCCGAAGCGGCTGTGTCCGGACGGGAGGCATTGGCGCGGCCTCGTTCAAGCGTGCGCCGTTTAGCGCTCTCCGACGCCCAGCCGATTATGGCAATGAGAAGCAGGAGCAGCAGCAGAATAACCGCGATGGTAATAACGTAACCGCCCCCCTTGAATTTGTGGCGCGGCTTTTTTTCTTCCTCAAGCTCCGGGATCTGGTGGAGCGTCACAACGGTCTTCCGGCGGGAAGCGGACTGCGTGTCGTCGGTATCGGAAGGCTTGTCCGGCCCGGTTCGCTTGGACCAGGTGCTGGTGGTGATCTTCACGCCGCTGTCGCCCATGCCGGGCTCGCTGTCGAAAAACAGCGCACGGGGCCTGACAATAGTTTCTTCCTCATACTCGCGCCCGGAATTCTTGCGGTAAACACTGTCAACGTGATTGTCCGTAAACGATTCGATCGCTTTGCGGAGGCGCGCGCCGCTGACTTCTTTTGCGGATACGGACAATTCCTCATCGACGAGGCGGTCGTATATTTTCATTGCCCGCGTACGCTCGGCGGGAGATTTTACGGAATTGAAAATACGCATTGCCCCCGTTCGGTCGCCCGTATAGAACGTGCAGATGCCGTACAATATCACGCCGTAGTTGAATTCCGGACAGAGCGCAGTCGCTTTGCGCAGATTGCTCCTGGCCTGAGAAACGGCGCCCGACTCGATCTCGCTGAGCGCAGAATTATAGAGGCCGCACGCCATACGCATGGCATCGGTCACATTTTCCTTCTCTCTCAGTCCTGCAAGATCTACGGGCTTGAACTTAGCCGCTTCCTCTTTAAGCGAGCTCATGTACCGGCTCCTTTTTTAATGGCAAATGGCAAATTGCAAGTGGCAAATTGCGGTGGCTTGGTTTAATGGCAAATTGCGGTCAATCATCTATTCCGCAGCAATCCTTATATTTCTTGCCGCTCCCGCACGGGCAGGGATCGTTGCGCCCCACCTTAGCGGTCTTGCGGACAAACGTCACAGGCTTACCCGGATTTGCCGGTCTGCCCTCTCCCTCTTCGCTCCTGCCCTGCTCGGCACTTCTGGCGGCGGCAATATGTTTCGCGGCTCTTGCCCGCTGCGCCTCTCCCTCGAAACCGGCCTTTCCCGGTCCTGCCACGCTCTTACGCTCGAGCTTCACGTTAGGCCTGAGCTGCACGCTGAACATACGGCGCACCGCCTCGTCCTGAATGGTCTTGTTCATATCTTCGAACATCTGGAACGCCTGGAATTTGTATTCCACGATCGGGCTCTTCTGACCGTACGCCAGCAGCCCCACGCCGTATTTCATCTGATCGACCGCATCGATATGCGTCATCCAGTTCTCGTCAACGCTGCGCAGAAGTATCACGCGCTCCGCTTCGCGCATGATCTCTTCGCCGAGTTCGACCTCTTTCGCGTCGTAGCGTTTGATTGCGTCTTCCGTAAGCTCCTCGATCATCTCTTCGGGTTTAGTATGCTTCCCTGCGGAGCGGTACTTCTCGATTATGGCGGGCGAACCGATACCCACGAGATCTGCCTCTACGGACTCGAGATTCCAGTATTCGGGGTCAACGTCCTTGTTGCAGTACAGTTCGACCGTATCTCTGATGCGGCTCTTTATCATGCTGTGGAAGCTGTCTTTCAGATTCTCGCCGTCAAGCACTTTCCGCCTCTGCGCGTATATGATCTCGCGCTGCTGGTTCATTACGTCGTCGTACTGAAGCACGTTTTTACGGGAGTCGAAGTTTCTGCCTTCTACGCGCTTCTGAGCGGTCTCAATGGCGTTCGTAAGCAGTTTGTTCTCTATCGCGTAATCCTCTCCCACGCCCAGAGCGTCGATCATACTCATCATTCGCTCGGAGCCGAACAGTCTCATCAGATCGTCTTCGAGGGCAATATAAAACCGCGACATACCGGGGTCTCCCTGACGTCCGGAACGGCCGCGCAGCTGGTTATCGATTCGCCTCGATTCGTGGCGCTCCGTACCCATGATAAACAGTCCGCCGGCGGCAACTACTTTCTCTCTGTCCGCCTTCGTATCGACGTCGTGTTCAGCCACAAGTTCTCTGTAATGCTCCCTGAGCTTCAGAACGTTTTCGTCGGACGTATCGGCGTAGCTGTCAGCCTGCGCGATCTGCTCCTCCGTATATCCTTCGCGGCGCAGATCCTGCTTAGCCATATACTCGCTGTTACCGCCGAGGACAATATCCGTACCGCGGCCTGCCATGTTCGTCGCTATCGTGACGGTACCGAACTTACCCGCCTGGGCAATTATTTCCGCCTCGCGCTCGTGGTTCTTAGCATTCAGGACGTTATGCTTTATTCCACTGCGCCCGAGTAGTTTGCTGAGGTGCTCCGACTTTTCAATCGATACAGTACCGATCAGTATCGGCTGCCCCTTCTCGTGTATCTCCTGCACGTCCTTAAGAAGCGCCTTATACTTACCGTTGACCGTCTTATAGACGCTGTCCGGATAGTCTATCCTTATGACCGGCTTATTCGTAGGAATTACGATAACGTCGAGCGAATAGATGTCATTGAACTCCTGCTCTTCAGTCTGCGCCGTACCTGTCATTCCGGACAGCTTCTGATACATTCTGAAGAAGTTCTGGAAAGTTATCGTCGCCTGCGTCATACTTTCCTTCTGGATCTTCACGTGTTCTTTCGCTTCGATCGCCTGGTGAAGGCCTTCGTTGTAGCGGCGCCCGAACATAAGGCGGCCGGTGAATTCGTCAACGATTATGATCTGATCGTCTTTTACTACGTAGTCGATATCGCGCTTCATTATGCCGTGCGCTTTAAGAGCCTGGTTAATGTGGTGCGAGATCTCGGCGTTTTCGGGATCGGACAGGTTTGCGAGGGCAAAATAACGCTCAGCTTTACCTACGCCGATCGTTGTCAACGTCGCGGTCCTGGCCTTTTCGTCTACGATGTAATCCTCGGTAACGTCTTCCATCAGATCCTTGCTGTCAGTCTCTTTAATGACGAGCGCCTTCAGGTCGGAGACGAAAGCATCGGCGCGCTCATAAAGCTCGCTCGATTTATTGCCCGCGCCCGAAATAATGAGCGGCGTACGTGCTTCGTCGATAAGGATACTGTCGACCTCGTCAACGATCGCGAAGTTCAGTTCGCGCTGCACGAGCTGCTGCTTGTATATGACCATATTGTCCCTAAGATAATCGAATCCCAGCTCGTTATTAGTGGCGTACGTGATATCGCAATTATATGCTGCGCGCCTCTCGTCCGGAGTGAGGTCGTGGACAATGCATCCGACGGTAAGTCCCAGGAACGTATATATTTTCCCCATCCACTCGCTGTCTCGTTTCGCCAGGTAGTCGTTTACTGTGACCAGATGGACGCCTTTTCCCGTAAGCGCGTTCAGGTATGCGGGAAGCGTCGATACGAGCGTCTTTCCTTCACCCGTTTTCATCTCGGCGATCCTGCCCTGATGGAGCACGATGCCGCCCAGCAGCTGCACGTCGTAATGCCTCTGTCCCAGCACGCGTTTCGCCGCCTCGCGCACGACCGCAAACGCTTCGGGAAGTATGTCGTCGAGGGTCTCTCCGCCGGCGAGCCTTTGCTTAAACGTCCCGGTCATCGCCCTCAGTTCGGCATCAGTCTTTTTCTGCATCTCCGGCTCGAGCGCGTTTATTTCATTTACGACGGGCTTTATCTGTTTTAACGCCCTGTCGCTGTACGTTCCGAATATTTTATCAAATAATCCCATTTCTAATTCCTCTTCTGATAATAATCTTAATTATTTACGTTTCTCCAGCTCGTCAAGCGTAAGTGAATATGCGGGCAGGAAATGATCTATAAAATAATCGAGCTCCGGAAGATTCATTGCCCTCATCGAATCCAGAACAGTCTGCCTCGCCTTGGTGAACTCTGCGTTTCCGGCTTTGCACTCTTCTGCACATTTAATATATGCCGAAAGTCTGTCGGCCGCTTTTACCACCGCTCTGTATTCAGGCGAGCTCTCGTCGAAAAACAGTATGTTTCTGTATACGGGCTGCAGTTTTTCCGGGAGCATCGAAAGCAGTTTTTCCTTCGATTGCGCTTCGATATCGTGGTAATTATCGCGTATGACCGGGTTCGCGTACTTGATAGGCGTAGGCAGATCGCCGGTGATTATCTCGTCACTGTCGTGGAAAACGGCAAACAGGCACGCTTTTTCGGGGTCAAGTTTTTTTGCGGGTTCTTCAGCGTACATTTCGTTGCGGATCAGACAAAGAGCGTGGGCAAGTATTGCCACCTCCAGGCTGTGCTCCTGGATATTTTCTTTTTCGGTATTGCGCATAAGGCCCCAGCGCGTGATATATTTCATGCGGGCAATATAAGCGTAAAAATTTCCGCCCTCAAGTCCTTCTATCGTGCCGCTGATTTCTTTTTTGTTTTTTATTATGCTGCTCACCGGGGTTTGTCCTCCTTATTAAACACGGCTGTTAAGATCGTATATCTGGATATTGTCGCTGTCGTAAACAAGCTTATACGTGCTCTTCAAATATTCATCTATGAAGCTGCCTTTATCAAGATTTCCTCTTTCATATTCCGAGATATAGGCATAGTCAAATCCGAATTCTTCCTTATATTTTTCAAAATCTTCAGGGTCGTTGAAGATCTGGTTTAGTGCGTTCTGTCTCTCCTGATACCCCACGTCGTGCGAGTACAGGAACGTTCCGGAACCCACGAAAATATTGCGCCCGGTGAGGCACGATATCACATTATTATGATTATTGTAGCAGATAAACATGGAATCTGCAGGAGTATTTTCCTTAACGAATTCGGCCGCTTTTACGGCTTTTGCGTCGTAGATGCTGTACGACTGCGGGCGGAACCCGGAGTACATTTCGCGGCCCATCGTCAATATCGCGGCGTTCGAGGCGATTATGAGCAGTATCACCGCAATGACCTGCCTGCCTTTTATGCCTTCGAGTTTTCTGTAGCAGTTCACGAGCAGATCCGCCACGATCAGCGTCGAAAACGCGTACCACATCAGGTAGAGTTTATTGTTATCGTACGCGAACGTCTGGAACTTTACGAATTCGGTGACAACGAATATCAGCAGTCCTGCGCTGTACATTGCCTTCAGCTTCTTAGAGGCGCTTATGAAGGCGGGGACAAGCAGTATGAACACGATGCCGACGTTCTTGACCCAGAACCAGAGCCAGTTATCCGACTCATTATACGCGTTGAACGCGAAGCTTATGAAACTGTCGCCGCCGACCGCGCCGAATATCCAGATCTTGAGCTGGGGTATTGACAGCGCCAGCGCAGGTACGCCAAAGCAGAGCCACGAGCGTATGATCTTCCACGAAAATTTGTCGCGTATGCAGGAGTATACGAGCCAGGCGATCGCGGCAAGTCCCACCGTGAAATACGTGTACGTCTGTATCATCGGAGTAAGTCCGGCGAGCACGCCTGCGGCAATAAAGTGACGCTCCTGTCTGTCTTCCTTCCCTTCGAATACAGACGCGTAGAGGAAGTAAAGGACAAGGAACAGTATCATCCATCCGAACAGCGTCGCACGCTGCGGGAGCATCATGTCAACGACGGTGTTGGTCCAGCATATATTCGTTGTCCCGCCCTGGCTGTTAACGTAGTTCGTGGGAGTGTGGTAATATTCAGTAAATATCTGCGTAAAATGCCCGGGGTCTTTGCGGAGATTGTCCAGGAAATACACCGTGCCGAATCCGCCGTTCAGGAAGAACAGTACGAATGCCACCGATGCTTTCGAATGAGATTTCAGGACTTTTTCGGCGAGGAACCAGAAGCCCATGAATACGAACAGGAACCCGAACACCATCGGAAGCACGTACGAGGCCCTGAGTCCGAGCCCGAAAAGATAAAGTGAAGAGGATACAGAGTCGCAGAGGAAATAGTAATCGAGCTGGTTCCCGGGGGCAATGCTGTATTCCGGCGGGAACGTTCCCTGCTCCTTCAGGCTCGTGATTATTCCGAGGTGGAAATTCATATCGCCGTACGTACACTGACCGGTGTAATACGTGCCGTTAACGTCGTAGAACGAGTGGTTAAGCAGGCAGATTATGCCGAACAGCATGAACGGAAGTATGAGGAGCATAAGCCGCCCGTCTTCCTGTACGAAACCGCCTGCAAATTTGCCGAAAAGTCTCGTCGCCCATTTTTTTCCGGGGATGAGGCTCGCTTTATCCATCCGTGCGCGGTAGAAATACAGTGCAAAAGTTATCAGCAGCGTAAGCAGAAGTCCCAGAATATGCGATGTGCGCGTGAAGCCGAAAATAAAAGAGAACGGCACGTTTGACCACATCAGAGAAACGATTCCCAGCACTCCGCCGGCCCATATACGGACAAGCGGCCGTTTCTCCGGAATGAGATTCGCGGCCATCATCACGCCCAATATAAGGTATAATATGAATATCAGAATTCCGAGCACGACAATGCCTCCGTTTTCATCTGACTTCGATCCTGAGCAGCGAAAGTCCGAGGAACACCGCGCCTCCCGCGTAGCACATGAGCGGAGCCATGAATCTGTAAGTGAGATACGAATCGTATTTGTGGCCAATAATTACGCTGATGAGCGTCAATATCAGGAAAAGTGCGGCAAACGCGGCGACAATGATCAATATATGTCTGCGGCGGATCTTCAGGAATGCCGTTTCGGTGAATATGCCGGCAATGCTTAGCGTGAGCCATATGAGAGCTCCGCCGATTATGAAGTCGATCGCGTACGCTATTATAAGTTCGACCTGTCTGAAGCTGTGATTCACGAATGAAACTCCGTCAAGTCCGAACGCGTAGCACAGTTTTTCCGAAAGTCCGAACAGGAGTCTGGATGCCAGAAAACCGAATGCTACAAGGTCAAGCAGCACTATGCCCAGCGTCAGGTACGTCCACATTTTTACCTGCCTTTCGTTCATTCCGAGAGGATGCTTGCTTTTACCGGCGCCCGAAAAATACGACCCGCTTCTGACCGAATTCCGGCCTGTGGGCGCCTCTTCGCGCTTCTTCTGCACTCCGGCGGTTTCGCTTTTTTCAGCGCTCCCGGGCAATATAAAGTCTTTCAGTTTTTTGAGCCATTCTTTCATATTATGCTTGATCCTCCTGAAGGCCTTTGGGCACAAATGGAAGTATAACATAGCGCGGAGGGATTTTCAAGTGAGCAGGGGCGACGAGACGGGCAACTATCTCCGATGAGTTAAGAGTTAAGAGTTAAGAGGCGAACCGAGTGATGGCACGAATTTTGGGTCTCATGCGTTCCCTACATTTATTCGCATTTCGGTCAAAGCACGAACCGGATGATGACACGAATTTTGGGTCTCATGCGTTCCCTTCATTAATTCGCATTTCGGTCAAACAAAATTCTTAGCCATCTATCCGGCTTCGTGCGTGACCGAACGAGGTAATGAATGCCTAGACCACAACAAATAAACAAA
>JAFWQX010000103.1 GCA_017508875.1 Clostridia bacterium
CCGATACGGCCGCAAACGGGAAAAGAGAGGAATGCGGCCGTGTTTTTTGCTCATTTATACGGCCGCAAAAGGGGAAAAGGCGGAATGCGGCCGTACCACCTTCTTCCCCGATACGGCCGCAATTGGAAAAAGACAGAGCTGCGGCCGTACGAATTGCTCATTTATACGGCCGCAAAAAGGGAAAAGGCGGAATGCGGCCGTGTGACCCGCCTCCCCGATACGGCCGCAATTGGAAAAAGACAGAGCTGCGGCCGTAAGAATTTCTCGTTTATACGGACGCAAAAGGGGAAAAGGTGGAAAGCGGCCGTGTGCCCCGCCTCCCCGATACGGCCGCAATTGAAAAAAGACAGAGCTGCGGCCGTGCACCGTGCCTCGCTCCTCGCTGCTCGTTCTAAACTCTGAACGCTAAACTCTAAACTCTGAACTCTGAACTCTGAACTCTGAACTCTTAACAAGGTTTGTTGTTCGCCCCCCCGCTTGACTTCCGCTTTTGCAAACATTAAAATTGCAGCACAGGAGCGCAGAAAAAGCGAAAGGAGATCACGAAAATGTCGTTGTTTAAGAAAATTGCCGCCTTTTTCGGAAAGAAAAACGGGATACGGACGCCCGAGATTGACACCGGAGAAGAGGGGACGGACGGAGAAGGAAGCAGGGCCGCGGAAAACGCGAGCGGCATTGTCCGGTTCAGCTACAGCTATAACGGCTCGATTGGCGGAAATTCGTACACATATAAGATCGACGCACGGACAAGGCCGGTGCAGATTAAATTGGAGCATATGCTCTACCCGGAGTACGGCGAGCCGGAGGGCGTGGTCGGGGACGACTTTCTGAAGCTGCTTGAGGGGCTGTGCAGAAGGTGCAGGATCGCATCGTGGAACGGGTTCAACAAATACAACAAATACGTGTGCGACGGGAGCGGCTTCTCGCTAAGCATACAATACGCAGACGGAAAGGTGTTGACCGCGCACGGGAGCAACAGCTTCCCGAAAGGGTACAGAGAATTCAAAAACGCTCTTGACGCGCTGTTCGAGCCGGAAGTGGAAAAAATACACAAACGGGAAAGGCAGAAGATCATTGACCGCGGCATCGAAGGAGCGCTCGACAGCATGCTCGTTACGTTCATTCAGAAGGGCAGGTCCGGCAGCGACAGATACGAGGCGCTGATCACGAAAAAGGGCGTGCGGTCAAACAATTTTGACGTGAAAATCAAGTCTGTGAGCGGTGAATTTCTGCCGGCGGGCGAGTACAGGATCTATAAAGAAGTGGAGGATGAGGACATCGGGTTTCCGGCATTTGAAGAGATCGTGCGCAGACACGGGCTGATCAGGTGGTTCAATTATGATAAATCTGCGGAAGATTATAACAACAGCGAGTGGTTCCAGCTGTCGCTCGGATTCGAAAATGAGCACCTGAATGCGCACGGTACCGAACATCCGGAAGGGTACGACGAGTTCAGGAAAGAGTTTTTAGAGCTGTTGGTAAAAACCGCGCTTAAGGTGGCAGAAAAATATCCGGATCCCGAAGAATGACGGGACCCGGACCGGTTGCAAATTAAGTATTCAGTTAGAAAGCGTCAGCGGCGCGGTTCAATGACCGGCGGGGCGCTTTTCTTATATCTCCTCCTGCGTGAGCGACCACAGACCGCGGGCCTGGAGCGCCGATTCGGACTCCTGCGTATTCGCGACTCTGAAGATCATTACCGCCTCGGAATTACCGTGAGGGGAGAGGCACGAATACATATACTCGACGTTCACGTTCGCGTCGGTTATGATGCCGAGGAGCTTGTTCAGACCGCCGGCTTCGTTCGGTATTTCAAACGCGAGCACCGGCGTGAGGCTGGCAACGAAACCCGCCTCTTTTAGAGCGTTCATTGCCCCCAGCGTGTCGTCGGCGATGATGCGGGCAATTCCGAAGTCTTTCGTCTCGGCCAGAGAAAGCGCGCGCATATTGACCCCGGACTTCGCAAGTTCGGCGGTCAACTGGTTCAGCATGCCCGGTTTATTCTCCAAAAAAACAGAAATTTGTTTAACACTCATTGTCAGACCTCCTTTTCTGTAATCGCGCGTCAGATCTTGCGCCTGTCGATGACGCGGACCGCCTTGCCCTCGCTCCTCGTGATCGATTTCGGAGCGACGAGCGAGACCTTTGCCTTTATGCCGAGCATCGAAAGCAGTCCGGCGCCGAGCTTTGCCTGCCTGTCGGCAATATCTCCCAGATTATCTGTGAACATTTCGGGCGTCATTTCGACCAGGACCTCGAGCGTGTCGGTGTTGTTTACTCTGTCGACAACGATCTGGTAGTTCGGCGCGTAGCCCTGGTTGAGCAGCACTGTCTCGATCTGGCTCGGGAAGACGTTAACGCCGCGAATTATGAGCATGTCGTCGGTGCGCCCCTGAGGCTTGCGCATACGTACGTGGGTGCGGCCGCAGGAGCACTTTTCGCGGGTGAGTACGCATATGTCGCGTGTACGGTAGCGTATCATCGGAAACGCTTCTTTATCGAGGCAAGTAAACACGAGCTCGCCCTGCTGCCCTTCCGGAAGCACTTCTCCGGTATCCGGATCGATTATTTCGGCGTAGAAGTGGTCTTCGTTGATGTGCATGCCGTGCTGTTCGGAGCATTCGAACGAGACGCCGGGGCCTGATATCTCCGTAAGTCCGTAGATATCGTACGCCTTTATTCCTAAAGTTTTTTCAATGTCGCGGCGCATCTCCTCGCTCCACGCTTCAGCTCCGAAAATACCGGCTTTAAGCGGGATGTCGTCAGGGCCGTAACCCATCTCTTTCATCGTTTCGCCAAGGTACGCGGCGTAGCTCGGAGTGCAGCACAGGATCGTCGCCTGAAGGTCCATAATGAACATGATCTGGCGCTCGGTGTTTCCCGAACTGGTGGGCACGGTGAGGCAGCCTACTTTATGCGAGCCGCCGTTAAGTCCCGGGCCGCCCGTAAACAGGCCGTAGCCGTAAGATACCTGGCATACGTCTTCGTTCGTGCCTCCGGCTGCTACGATGGCTCTCGCGCAGCATTCTTCCCACAGGTCAATATCGTGCTGCGTGTAGAATGCGACGACGCGTTTTCCTGTGGTACCGGACGTCGATTGTATGCGTACACAGTCTTTCAGCGGCTTTGCCAGAAGGCCGTAGGGGTACGCTTCCCTGAGGTCCGCTTTTGATAAAAAGGGCAATTTGTGGATGTCGTCAATACTTTTGATGTCGTCAGGCGTCACGCCTTTTTCCTGCATTTTTTTGCGGTAATAGGGGACAACGTCCCAGACGCGCCTGATCTGTTTTACGAGTTTTTCGTTCTGCATGCGGACAATTTCTTCCCGCGGAGCACATTCGATTTCGGGCTGATAATATCTTTCCATGCTACCTCTCCTTCGTGCGGCCGTTATCCTGCTTTCCGCTAACCCGGAACCGGTTTTCGGCAGGCCCGCCGCTTGATATTATTATATATTATCTGAAAGCCGTGCGCAAGAATAATCAAGCAAACAACTTAAAACCTTGACACCGCAGGCCTTAATTTGTTACAATCCGTATATAAATCAGGGGAGGTGCCGCGGCCTTGTTCTTTCGACGTAAAACCAGGCTGAAACCGCGCCTGACCGATGTGAGGTTACCAGATGGCAGATATTCAGAGAGCGGCGTTCAGCAAACGGATCTTTGCATTCCTGGCCGACATAGTGATCGGGGGACTGCTGCTGACGGGATTGTATATGCTGATGTCGACGGTGCTGAACATCGATAAATACAGCGAAAAATACAAGGCCGTACGGACGTCGTACGAAGAACAGTACGGAGTAACTTTCGGACTTGACCGCGAAAGCTTCGAAAAGCTGACGGAGGAAGAGAAGAAAGTTTACACTGACGCGGTCGACGCGATGAACGGCGACGAGGAAGCAAATAAAGCGATCAGAACGGCATACAGGCTGTCGTTCGGGATCTTTGCCGCCGGGATCGTTGTGACCACACTGCTGCTCGAGTTCATTGTCCCGCTGTTCACGAAGGATGGCAGGACTCCCGGGAAGCTGCTTTTCGGGCTCGGAGTGATGAGGAAAAACTGCCTGCGGATGAGCGCTCCCGTATCGTTTGTCCGGGGCGTCATAGGAAAAGGAGTGTTCGAACTGGCGCTGCCGGCGGTCATTATCGTAACTGTATTCAGCAACGTCACGGGAATATTCGGGATCATCATGCTTGCCGTATTCCTGATCCTGGAAACGGTCGCTCTTGTAAAGAGCGGAGGAAGCAGCGCACTGCATGACGTACTTGCCGACACCGTAGTGATCGACTGGCACAGCCAGATGATCTTCAATACGGTGGAAGAGCGCGAAGCGTTTGAACTTGAGCGAAAGAAAATAACTGAAGAAGAATACATAAACTGACTGTGCGATATCTCATTTTCTCAAAAGCGCGGAAGTTCAGAGATACAACTCAAATAGATAGATCTACAAAAGACGAGATTCTTACAGGAAACGATTTACTTAAGATTACGGACCGAGGGCTGCGGAATGCCGGGGCGCCTTAGGTTGTTTATTACACACATCTAAGTAAGGGCAGAGGAGACAGTATGAAAATCGTTTTAAAAAATCTATCCAAGATTTTCCCAGCCATGGGTAAAAAGAACAAGGACGTGGTCGTAGCCGTCGATAATCTCGACATCGAGATACCGGACGGAAAACTTGTCGGGCTGCTGGGTCCTTCCGGCTGCGGAAAAAGCACTACGCTTTACATGATCAGCGGACTTCAGAAGCCAACGATGGGCCAGGTATTTTTCGGCGATGACGACGTGACGATGCTGGAACCTGAGCACAGAGGCGTAGGTCTCGTGTTTCAGAATTATGCGCTGTATCCGCACCTGACGGTGAAGCAAAATATTATGTTCCCGCTGCAGAACCTTAAAGGCGCAGAGAAGTTGTCTAAGGAAGAAATGTTAAGACGCGCTCAGGAAGCCGCGGATCTGGTACAGATAGGTGATCTTATGGAGCGTAAACCGAACGCACTCTCAGGAGGACAACAGCAGCGCGTTGCCATCGCACGCGCTCTGGCGAAGGCACCGAGAGTGCTTTTGCTTGACGAACCGCTCTCGAACCTTGACGCACGTCTTCGCCTTCAAACGCGCGAAGAGATCAAAAGGATACAGAGAGAAACGGGAGTTACCACCGTATTCGTCACTCACGACCAGGAGGAGGCCATGAGCATTTCCGACGTGATCGTAGTTATGAAAAAAGGCGTGATGCAGCAGGTCGGAGAGCCGCAGAAAGTATACGACGATCCCGGAAATCTGTTCGTGGCCCAGTTCCTCGGCACGCCGCCGATCAACGTATTTAACGGAAAGATCTCGGGCGGCGATCTTTATATCGGCGACGAAAAAATCATGGAAGTTCATGCAGAAGAAGCAGACAGACCCGTTACGGTCGGCATAAGACCGGAAGGCTTCATACCGTCGGAAGATGGCGTGCTCAGCGGAAAGCTCAGGACGGTCGAAGTGATGGGCAGAGACTGTTCCGTGGTGTTTACGAATGAAAGCTCGCAGAAGCCCAGCGTAAGGGCGATCGTTGACTCTGATATCGGAGCCCGCTTCGACAGCACGGGTCTCGTTCGTTTCAATCTCAAGCGGAATAAAGTGTTCCTGTTTGAAGCGGAAACCGGCGAGCGTATCAGGTTCTGAGGTGATCCCGAATGGAAGATAACAAAGACATTATTCAAAATAATGACGTTCCTGAACGGCAGCCGCTGGACAGGAAGACAGTCATTAAGCTAAACAGGGACATAGGGTCGAAAAATCAGCTAAAAGGCTGGCTTTACCTTGCCCCCGCGCTGCTGCTGCTTATCATTTTCTCGTTCTATCCTCTGATCAACACTTTCCGCATGGCGTTCCTGAACGGGTACAACGGTCTTGCGATCGTAGGCGGCGAGTCGTTCAACCTCGGCGTGGAAAATTTCAAGACGGTTATAGGCTACGTGGATTTCAAACAGTGCCTTAAAAACACGATCCTGCTGTGCGTCGTTACGGTGCCCATCTCCACGATCCTTGCACTGCTTATCGCCGTAGCGCTTAACTCTATTAAACCGCTGCAGAAAGTATTTCAGACCGTATTCTTCCTTCCTTACGTTACGAACTCCATCGCTATCGGCATGGTCTTCAACGCCATGTTCACACGCGTAGGTCTGGGCGATCTTATTCAGACTCAGGGAATAATCAACAACATACTCGGATTATTCGGGATCGGTCCGTTCAACTTCGTAAACGTAGGCTCTTCATGGGGGGCAAACATGTTCGTCGTCTGCACGTACATCGTGTGGAACGCGATACCGTTCAAGATCCTTGTCCTTCTGGGCGGCCTTCAGAACGTGAACAAACAGTATTACGAAGCAGCGAAGATCGACGGCACTTCCAAAGTCCGTACGTTCTTCCGCATCACTATCCCGCTCGTTTCACCGATGCTGGCGTACGTTATAATCACTTCATTCATCGGCGGATTCAAAGAGTATTCGAGTATCGTAGGTATATTCGGAGAGGGAATGGGCCCCGGCGGCAACGGCCAGATGAATACTATCGTAGGTTACGTGTACAATATGTTACCTAAGAGCAATCTCGGCAACGCCTCCGCCGCGTCTCTGATTCTGTTCGCAATAATCCTTGTCGTAACGGCGATCAACGGTTACGTCAGCAAGAAGAAAGTCCATTACTGAGGTGCGCTATGGCTGATTTAAAAAATTACAATCTTAAAGAACTGAACGTCAGATCTGCCAGCCGTTCCCAGCGGGTATCCAAAATAGTCGGAAACGTAATAACGTACATTTTCCTCGCGGTCATGGCCGTTATCGTTATATTCCCGTTCTACTGGATGATCATATCCTCCCTCAAAACGATGGATGAGTACCGCGCCAACGTCCCCACGCTCTGGCCGCAGAACATCTATTTCGAAAACTTTGCCACCGCATTCAGCAAGGCGAACCTGAAGGATCTGTTCCTGCACACGCTGCTCGTAGGAACGATATCCACCGTGCTTTCACTCGTTGTGACCGTACTGAGCGCATTCGCATTTGCGCGGCTTCAGTTCAAGGGTAAAAACGTTGTCTTCGGGCTGCTGATGGCGACGATGATGGTTCCCGGCGAACTGTACACGATCACTAACTACCTCACCGTTTCAGGCCGGCTGCCGTTCGTTGAAGAACCGATACAGGCCCTCGATTTCACCAATACGTTCGCGGTGCTGATCTTTCCGATGTTGGTGAGCGTCTTCTACATCTATCTGCTGCGGCAGACGTTCATGCAGATACCGAACGAACTGTACCTCGCGGCAAAGGTAGACGGCACGAGCGACTTCAAGTATCTGTGGAAAGTCATGCTTCCGCTTTCGGTGTCAACGATCATCACGATCACTATACTGAAGATGATGGGCGCATGGAACGCGTACATCTGGCCCAGACTGGTGGCAAACGATCAGGCCCACCAGTTGATCACCAACGGTCTTCGCGGCGCGAGTTTCACCGATGAGTTCGGCGAGGTCAACTACCCGGCTCAGATGGCCGCGGTAACGATCGTTTCAATTCCTTTGTTCCTGATCTTCGTATTCCTCCGCAAATACATCATGCGCGGAGTTTCAAGGAGCGGAATAAAGGGCTGAACCAATATTTGCCATGATCCTCTGCCGGGAAAGGAGCGCGCTCCCGCACCGGCGCGGATTAAAATAAAGAAACAGAAAAGCAAACAGAAGGAGCATTTTTATGAAGAAATTAATTGCTTTGGTATTGACGGTCGTGCTTGCCGCCGCACTTGTGCTTAGCGGGTGCAGTCTGAACGGGGACGGATCGTCATCAGGCGGATCGAAAGTTGTTGACCCTGATGCGGAGATCGAAGTTGTATTCTACCACACGATGGGTGCGAATCTGCGCTCAGTCCTGCAGAAATACATCGTCGAATTCAACAAGATCTATCCGAAAATTACGATCAACGAGCAGTCGATCGGCGGATACGATGACGTTCGCGACCAGGTCATCACCGAACTCCAGGCCGGAAAACAGCCGGCGATAGCATACTGCTACCCCGACCACGTTGCCACCTATCTCAGAAGCAGGAAAGTCATTGACCTCAACGAATACATCAACGATTCCGAAGTCGGACTTACCGAGGCTCAGGTAAAAGACTTCATTGCCGGTTACTACGAAGAAGGCAGACAGTTCGGCGATACGTCGAAAATGTATACGCTTCCGTTCTCGAAATCGACAGAAGTTATGTACTACAACAAAACGTTCTTTGAAAACAACGGTCTGAAAGTGCCCGATCACTGGTTCGCTTCCGGCGCAAACGACGACACTTCGCTCGAATACGTTATCAAAAAGATCAAAGAGATCGAACCTACCAGCATTCCTCTCGGATACGACTCCGAAGCAAACTGGTTCATCACGATGACTGAACAGCTTAAAACGCCGTACACTCAGGCAGTAGATAAAGTTGAAGACCGCTTCCTGTTCAACAACCAGCAGAATATGGACTTCTGCGACAAATTCCGCGCATGGTGCGTATCCGGCCTCATGACCACTCAGTCGATCTACGGCGGCTACACTTCCGGACTGTTCACGAACACTTCTGCAAATGACAGCGGCATCGTTATCCATTCCTACATCTCCATCGGTTCCTCCGCAGGTGCTACGTACCAGTGCCCGGCGAAGAGCGACGACGGATCCTACCCGTTCGAAGTCGGTATCGCGCAGATCCCTCAGGCGGACAAGTCCAACCAGAAAGTCATTTCCCAGGGTCCTTCAGTATGCATGCTCAAGCAGAAGGATCAGAAGGTCAATGATGCGGCCTGGACTTTCATCAAGTTCCTGCTTACTTCTCCTGAATTCCAGGCGGAATTCTCGATGACTTCCGGCTACGTTCCGGTGCTCCGTTCAACGTTCGAGATGGACGCGTACAAGGAGTTTATGAGCGGCGCCAATACTAACAAAGAGGGCATCGCGGCTCTTTCTGCAAAGATTTGTATGGAACAGGAACAGTCGTATTTCACTTCTCCCGCTTTCGTCGGTTCGTCTGACGCGCGCGACCAGGTCGGAAAACTCCTCGTTGCGTACGTTTCGGCCGCTGAAAACGCTTCCGAAGCCGAGCTTAAAAAGCTGTTCACCGACGCGTACGACCGCTGCGTGACACTTAATAAATAATAATCAATAATTGAGGGCGGTACCTGTAAAAGGAACCGCCCCGCCTGCGTTTACGGAGGAAAGCTATGAAGAAAAGATCATTACTCCGGATCATCAGAAACAGTCTGGCAGCGCTGCTCGTACTTGCCATGCTTGCGGGCATACTTTTGCTCAGCGCCTGTCATACTCAAAAGAAGCCCGGCGGCCCTTCGGGGGCAACTCCGGAAGCCGATCTTATAGGCGACTGGGAATATACGCGCGACGCGTCATTGCCCGATTACGCCACGATGGTAAAGCTCAATACAAGCGACATCAACGCTGATTTTGACAAGACCGGCCGCGGACTTGTTACGGTGGAGCAGTTTATTGACGGCGACACTGTTCATTTCTGGAACAACTCCCACACGGAGATCATAAAAGTGCGTTTTCAGGGGATCGATACGCCGGAATCCACCGGTAAGGTCGAGCCCTGGGGCCATCCGGCTTCGATATACACGAAAACGAAACTGAAAGACGCCGAGAAGATCGTCCTCGAAAGCAACGAGGAAGGGCATGCCACTATGGACTCGACGGGCGACCGTTATCTCGCGTGGGTCTGGTATCTGCCGAAGGGCAGTGATACGTGGCGTAACCTGAATATCGAGATCCTTTCGGACGGGCTTGCGATGGGCAAGAGCACTTCGGCTACGCGTTACGGCGAGATTGCCATGGACGCGCTCACCAGCGCGCGCACGGAGCGTATAAACCTGTATTCGGGCAAACGCGATCCGCTCTTCTATTACGGCGAAACGGTTGAGCTCACGATCAAAGCGCTCGTCATGAACCGCAGCGCGTATAATTCACTGAAAGTGCGGTTCGAAGGCGTTGTCACCAAAGAAAGCGGCGGCGGCATCTATATGGAGCAGTTCGACGAAGACACGCAGCAGTACTATGGCGTGTACGTATACGGCGGCTACGCTCCGCTGGCGCCCAAATTTCTTGTCCCGGGCTACAGACTGTCCGTGACCGGTACTGCAGATGACAACGAAAACTTCGGCTTCCAGGTTTCCGGCCTTTCGTTCTCGCTGATCAATCCTACCGACGACGACACGAAGATACTCGAGAAGGACGTCAAGTTCGCTCCGACTCTGATCACAGCGGAAGATCTTCTGACAAACGGGTCGCTTGAAAATACTTTCGTCCGTATGGAAAACCTTAAGGTCACGTCTATATATACTACGAAGAACAGCGGTTCAGACAGTGACGGGGCAATGACGCTCACGTGTACGTCGCAGGACGGAAAGACCGTGACTGTACGCACCGTTAAACTGACGTTGGACGGAGAGACCGTAACTGAAGAATATTTTGCCGGGAAAACGATCAACGTCCAGGGAATATTCACATATTATAAAGACGCGCCTCAGCTGAAGCTCTTCACGCTGGCGGATGCGGAGATACTGCAGTAAAAAACCTTATTCAGATAAATCAAGACGAGGAGAAATCTGTATGAAAAGAAAAATTCTTATGATTATCACTGTGCTTGCCCTTGTGCTCTCGCTCGCGGCATGTACGGGAAACAAAGGCCAGGGGACCGACGACCCCAAAACGGGCCCGATCACGCAGGAGACCGTTGACGGCGCCGCCCAGATGCTGTACGAGTACAATAAACCCGGACAGGATAATTCCGTTTCGGCGACGTTCTCGGTTCCGACGAAGATCATTGACTACGAGGGATACGATCTGGACGTCGAGTGGTCAGTCTCGGGCGCGGAGGGGCTGGTAAGCCTTGTCCCCGACGGCGATTCAGTAAAGGTAGTCGTTGATCCCAACGCTGATCAGGACACTCCTTTCACGCTGAAGGGGCTTGTTAAAGGCGGAGAATTCACTAAAGAGATCAGTATGGATTACGTTATCAAAGCGTTCGAGGTCGCGACCTGGGATTACTGGGCTGAAAATACCAAAGACGTGACGATGAATATCCGCGGCATCGTTGTCGCCAAATATCCGTACAATGAGGCAAATAAGAACGTCAGCGTATTCCTGCAGGATCTTGACGGCGAACACGGCTATTTTGCCTACCGTATGAAGTGCGATTCGAAAGAACTCTGCGACACCGAACTCGCGATCGGCAACGTCATCATTGTTAACGGTACGACTTCGATCTACAACGGCTTCCGCGAGATGGGCGCAGGCTGCACGTACACGCTGCTCACCGACGCTTCCGGAAACCCGCGCACCGGAGAGATCAAGAAGTTCGCCATGGACGACCTGTTTGACGGCTCCGACTTTACCGCGAAACTCGACCCGAAGCAGGGCCTTATCGCCACAATCACCGGAGCGCAGGTGAAGAGCATCGACTGGAACAGCAACACCGCCGATACGTTCGTTGAAAAAGGCGCAGGTTCCGTTTACGTTACTATCACCAAGAACAACGTTGAATTCAAACTCTATCTCTCAACTTCCAACACCCTGACGGTAGAAGAAATGAAGGCTGAGTACGATAAGCTCGGCGTAGGATACACGATCGACGTAGAAGGACCGATAAGCTGGTATAATGCTCCGCAGATCTACCCCTGCGCCGGCGGAATAAAAGTGGGCTCCACTGACATAGCCGATTCGGATAAGATCAGCAACGAGCTGGCTGTGATCTCGATCCCCGATTTCGTATCTGAAAATACGTCTGTAACGCTGCCCGTCACCGGAGCGACGTACGAAAACGTAACCTTTGCCTGGGAATTAAAAGAAGGAACTTCCGCTGCAATCGACGGAGATAAACTCAACGTCACCGTCGGAAACACTGTGGAGACTGTAAAACTCGCCGTTACCGCGACCTGCGGCAGCGAGAAGCAGGAAAAGGAATACTCTATCACGGTCATGCCGGCAAATATGACGGAGGAAGATATCGTAAATGCGCTTTATAACGTACCTGCAGGCAACTCTCTGCCCGGCACGTTCACTCTGACCGGCGTGATCACGAAGGTCAATACCGAGTACAGCGCAGAATACAGTAACGTTACAGTTACGATTCAGGTCGGAGACCTTGCCGATAAGCAGATCCAGTGCTTCAGGCTCAAGGGTACAGGCGCAGATCAGATCGGCGAAGGCGACACGATCACCGTTACCGGCGTGCTCAAGAACTACAACGGCACACGCGAATTTGACGCAAACTGCAACCTCGATTCATTCGTAAAAGCCGGAGATCCTCAGCCTACCGACAAACCTGCGGATCCCACGCCGGTTCCTACCGATAAGCCCGCAGATCCGACAGAACCTCCGGCAGAGACTGCGGCAGAGATCCTTACGAAACTCTATGCGCTCGAATCCGGCGAAAAGCTTGAAGGCGAGTACACGCTCACCGGCGTTATCACCGCTGTGAATACTCCTTTCAGCACGCAGTACAACAACGTTACCGTTACGATCGTCATTGACGGAGACGAGGCGAGACCCGTACAGTGCTTCAGACTGGAGGGTGAAGGCTCGGATAAGATAAAGAAGGGCGACACCATTACTGTAAAGGGCGTACTTAAAAATTACAACGGCACACGCGAATTTGACGCTGCATGTAAACTCGTGAGCATCGATAAAGTGGGCGAGGAGCAGGAAAATCCTTACAAGACCACCGAGGAAATCATGAACGCGCTGTATGCTCTTAAGGACAATGAAACGCTCGTCGGACCCTACACGCTTACCGGTAAGATCACCACTATCGACACCGCCTGGAGCGACCAGCACAGCAATATCACAGTCACGATAATTGTTGACGGCTATCAGGATAAACCCGTAATGTGCTACAGACTGGCAGGCGACGGTGCGAAGGATCTTAAAGAAGGCGACGTCATCACCGTTACAGGCGATTTCAAGAACTACAAAGGAACCTACGAATTCACGCAGGGCTGCCATTTAGACAGCGTGACCGCAGGCTGAGAATCATAAGAAGACCGGAGCGGGAGGCCTTTTGCGCATGAGCGGAATACGGTATAAATGCCTGCTCCGGTGCTTCGCTTTGTTTGAATAATTATACGAAAGTATGATATAATCGACGAACCGCGGACGTTGTGCCGCATAACATGGAGGTGTTCATTTAATATGATCAGAAGAATTTTGCCGTTGATGATAGTAATTGCTTTATTGACGGCGGCATTTGTTCCTTTCGGCCGCATAAACGTATCTGCTGAATCCACAGTTACGGTTACGGCTGCCGAATTCGGAAAAGAGAACGGGCAGGAAGTTACTTCCGCCACTGTCAAAGGTATATCTTTCGAGTTTGCTCAGTCTACCGCGGGCAATCCTCCGAAATATTACAGCAATCCTTCGGCAGTAAGAACTTATAAAAACAACAACGTTGCGACAGAGGGCAATACTTTAACGATCTCGGCTGAATCGGCCATCACTAAGATCGTATTTGAATTTGATACTGCAAAGAGCGGCGTCCCGGTCCCCGACACCGGAGAATATGATAAGGACAGTAAGACCTGGACGGGTAATTCCAAAACAGTCGTTTTCACCACTACCGTGGATCAGGTAAGATACGCTGCATTTACGATCACCGTTGACGGAACGCTCGAAGGCGGAACGGAGCCTTCTCCTTCGGATCCCGTAGAAGAACCAACTCCGGCGCTCGATACGCCCGAGAAAATATTGACCGCCGCGTACGCCCTTGAAACCGGAAAAGCGCTCGACGGCACGTTTACGCTTACAGGCGTGATCAAGAGCGTTGACACTGCGTACAACAGCGAATACAAGAACGTGACCGTAACGATGGTCGTGGGTGACCTCACCGATAAGCCGATCCAGTGCTTCCGCCTGGTCAACGGCAATGGAGTTGAGAACGGCGTCGAGACGATCGGCGAGAACGACACGATTACTGTTACCGGAAAGATCAAGAACTTCAAGGGCACGGTCGAATTTGACGCGAACTGCACGCTTGATGCGTTCACGAAAGCAGAGCAGCCCGCTACTGAAGAGCCGGCCGAAGTGCTCGATACGCCCGAGAAAATATTGACCGCCGCGTACGCCCTTGAAACCGGAAAAGCGCTCGACGGCACGTTTACGCTTACAGGCGTGATCAAGAGCGTTGACACTGCGTACAACAGCGAA
>JAFWQX010000104.1 GCA_017508875.1 Clostridia bacterium
CACGGAAGCCCCGTAAATATGTCCGGTAAATGGTTCAATATCGTTCCTTATGAGGTGGATGAGTTTACGCAGCGCATCGATTATGATAAACTTCAGGCACTGGCACTTGAGCGCAGACCTAAACTGATCGTCGCAGGTGCGAGCGCTTACCCGCGCATTATAGATTTCAAACGCTTCAGAGAAATCGCCGACAGCGTCGGAGCGATGCTGATGGTCGATATGGCGCACATTGCAGGACTCGTTGCCGCCGGGCTCCATCCGAGCCCCGTGCCGTACGCGGATTTTGTCACGACTACGACGCATAAGACATTAAGAGGCCCCAGAGGCGGCCTTATCCTTTGCAAGGAGCAATATGCAAAAGCGATAGATAAAGCGGTTTTCCCGGGCACTCAGGGCGGTCCGCTCATGCACGTTATCGCAGGTAAAGCCGTATGCTTTAAAGAAGCGCTTTCACCGGAATTTAAAGAATATCAGAAGAAGATAATCGAAAACTGCGCGGCGCTCGCCGACAGTCTTCTTAAGAGGGGCGTGGATCTCGTCAGCGGCGGTACGGACAATCACCTGATCCTCCTTGACCTTCGCAGTCTTAAGGTCTCCGGACGCGACGCCCAGCACATGCTCGACGAGGTCAATATCACGTGCAATAAAAACGGTATTCCGTTTGACCCTGAAAAGCCATCGGTCACCAGCGGCATCAGACTCGGTACCGCCGCCGTCACTACGCGCGGTATGGGCGTGCCAGAGATGGACGAGATCGCCGGTTTCATCTATGATATCCTGACCAACTTCGATGCCAGCAAAGAACGTGTAAAAGCAGGAGTTAAAGCCCTCATCGACCGTTTTCCGCTTTACGAATAATATATTAAACCGAACCGGAAGGTGAACAGTTTGCCACAGACTCAAAGCGAGCCGTTAGCATACAGAATGTGTCCGAGAACGCTCGAGGAATTTGCCGGCCAGAAACATATTCTGGCCGAAGGTAAACTGTTATACCGGATGATCAAGGCAGACAGGCTTTCGTCAGTTATCTTCTGGGGACCTCCCGGTACCGGAAAAACTTCTCTGGCCAGGCTGATCGCAGCTACAACAAAGACCGATTTCAGACGGATAAACGCAGTTTCTTCCGGAATAGCCGATATCAAACAGATCGTATCCGATACGCAGAATCTGCTGCTGAATCCCTCCGGACGCACGGTGCTTTTTATTGACGAGATACACAGGTTCAACAAAGCGCAGCAGGACGCGCTGCTTCCTTACGTTGAAGACGGAACTATAATACTGATCGGCGCTACTACAGAGAATCCGTTCTTTGAAGTTAACAAAGCTCTGATCTCACGGTCTACCGTTTTTCAGCTTCTGCCGCTTACTCATGAAGATATAGCCCGGATTCTGCGCATGGCGCTATCCGACAGCGAGCGCGGCCTCGGGTCGTTCGATATCGAATGCGACGACGATGCAATTGATTTTCTGGCTGACGTATCTTCAGGAGATGCCAGGACCGCACTCAACGCTCTTGAACTTGCGTTTCTGACCACGTCGGACGATATCGGTTCGCATATACATATAACGAGAGAAATCGCCGCCGAATGCGTTCAGCAGAAATCGATCCGGTTCGATAAAAAAGGTGATTCGCATTATGACAATATCAGCGCTTTCATCAAGTCGATGCGGGGCAGCGATCCGGACGCAACGGCGTTTTATCTGGCGAGGGCAATAGCCGGGGGAGAAGACATAAACTTTATTGCCCGCCGCATCGTCATCTGCGCTTCGGAAGACGTCGGCACCGCGAATCCTACTGCGCTGATCGTTGCCCAGGCCGCGGCGGAGGCAGTCAGAATGATCGGAATGCCTGAAGCGAGAATACTTCTCGCACATGCCGCTATAACCGTTGCCACGTCTCCGAAATCAAATTCGGCGTATATGGCAATAGATACGGCGCTTGCGGACGTACATTCGCAGGACACGGGGGAGGTTCCGCCGTGGCTCAGAAATCCCGTCACTGACGGACTTAAAGAATTTGAATACGGAAAAGATTACAAATATGCTCACGATTATCCCGGTCACGTTGCCGACATGGAATTCCTGCCGCCTGAAGTGAGAGGCAGAAAATATTACGTTCCGTGCGGAAACGGCGCCGAACAGAAGATAATAGAATACCTTAACTGGGCCGAAAAGCTCAAAGAGGAACAAAGGAAAGAGGTTAAATAATATGATAAGAAAAGGTGTGTACGACGAACTCGTTGAACGCGGAATCATTGCCCAGTGCACCAATGCGGAGAAAGTAAAAGAGCTGCTCGATAGCGAGCCTGTGACGTTCTACGTTGGTTTTGACCCCACGGCGGATTCTCTCCACATCGGCCATTTCGTACAGATCATGGTTATGGCTCATATGCAGCGCGCGGGTCACAGACCGATCGCCCTCGTAGGCGGCGGGACCGGTAAAGTCGGCGATCCTTCGGGTAAAACTGATATGCGCAAAATGCTCACGGACGAAGATCTGGCACATAACGTAGCGGGTCTTAAAGCGCAGCTCAGCAGGTTCCTTGATTTCGAAAATTCCGCCATTATGGTGAACAACGGCGACTGGCTCCTTAATCTCAACTACGTAGATTTCCTGCGCGATATCGGAGTACATTTCTCAGTAAACCGCATGCTCGCCGCAGAATGCTTCAAACAGCGCTTGGAACGCGGCCTTAACTTCATCGAATTCAACTATATGCTTATGCAGAGCTACGATTTCTACCGCCTGTACAAGGACTACGGCTGCAGGATCGAGTTCGGCGGAGACGATCAGTGGTCAAATATTATCGGCGGCGTGGAGCTCGTAAGACGCAAGGAAGGCGAAGAGGTCTACGGCCTTACGTTCTCGCTGCTCACTACTTCCGAAGGCGTTAAGATGGGTAAGACGGTAAAAGGTGCCGTATGGCTTGACGAAAACAAGACGCCTCCGTACGAGCTTTACCAGTACCTCAGGAACGTCGGTGACGCTGACGTTATAAAGTGCCTCAAACTGCTCACTTTCGTTCCGATCGAAGAGATCAGAGAGATGGAAAAATGGGAAGGCAGCAGGCTCAACGAAGCAAAGATCCGTCTCGCTTATGAGGTGACAAAGATCGTACACGGAGCAGAAGCTGCTGATAAAGCGAAGGCGACCGCAGAGGCGCTGTTCGGCGGTAATCAGGATGCAGAACATATGGCAACGACTTCTATCCCTGCAGATATGATCGTGAACGGAGGCGTCGGTCTGCTGGACGCGCTCGTGCTCGCAAAAGTCATACCTTCGAAGGGCGAAGGACGAAGGCTCATACAGCAGGGCGGAATATTTGTTGACAACGTTAAGATCGAGGACGTGAATGCTGTGCTTACGAATGAAATGCTCGATGCGGGGACGGTCGTTCGCAAAGGAAAGAAAACGTTCCACAGATTTACAAAATAATTAATATCGACCGTTTATTGACCTTTGCACTTCGATCCGGAACCCCGGAATGCGCAAAGGTCAATAACTTTTAAGGGGGTATTTGAGATGTCTGATCAAAAAAAGGAAAATAATAATTACATTGACCTCAGGCCGGAATCGTGGCCGTTCACGGACGGTATCAGAAGGCGTTCGGATCCGGCGGCATATCCTGCCTTGAGGAAGGACCGCACGGTCGGAATGTTTTATTTTATCTGGCACGACCACAAACCCGGGGCGCCGCTTATCGATCACACCCGTTCATATAATGAGGGCGGGATAGAAAAGGTTAAATCCGATTCTTTGAATGCTCCTATGGGCTACCTCCAGTACTGGGCTGAGCCGTACTTCGGGTATTACAGATCAGACGATCCCTGGATCCTCAGAAAACACGCCTCGATGCTCGCACAGGCCGGAATAGATTTTATTTTCCTTGACGTAACTAATGCACTTACTTATCCGGAAACGTATAATATGATCTTCCGCGTCTGGTCCGAGATGCGCTCTGAAGGGCTTCGTACTCCTGACGTGATGTTTATCACAAACACTAACGCCGCGAAGACAGTCGAAAAACTCTATGAAGACCTCTATAAGCCCGGTCATTACAGCGACCTTTGGTTTATCTATCAGGATAGACCGCTTATTTTAGTGCCGGAGGATGAGACTGATAAGCTCCCGGATGAGATCCGTTCTTTCTTCACGATCCGCAACAGCTGGGCTTATACGAAGGGCGGTTCAGGGAGCTGGTACCTTAAAAATGACGGAAAGAACTGCTGGCCTTGGGCGGATATGTATCCTCAAAGTCCCGGCTTAGATAAAGACGGGAACGTTGAGCAGATGATCGCTATGTGCGGCTTCTGGGTAAATGGCAGCTACGGCACGAATGCAGGCAGAAGCTACTCAAACGGCAGGCAGCCCGATAATATTGAAAAAGGCGATATGGGTTTCGGACTCAGTTCGGGGCTCTCGGGAGACGGAAGAGCGTTTTTGGAACAGATGGATTACGCCATCGAAAAAGATCCTCCGATACTTATGATAACGGGCTGGAACGAATGGACCGCGGGAAGGTGGGGTTCGCATCCGGGCACGCTGAACAATCCGGCAGCCGGACAACGCATTGCCAACACTTATACTGTTGTCCCGGGCGACGGCTATAACGACTACTATTTCGTTGACAACTTCAACGGCGAATTCAGCCGCGACCTCGAGCCTGTGAACGGGCTTTTCGGGGATAATTATTATTGTCAGCTCGTTGAGCTCGTTAGGCGTTATAAAGGAGCATCGCTTCCGGAGCCTGTAAAGGGCTGCGTGAAAATGAATATCGAAGACGGAAATCCGGCCGAATGGGAGAACGTGACTCCGGAGTACCTTGACGCGCCATATGACACTGCTCACCGCGACTGGGACGGGAACGGCGGTAATACGCATTACGTAAATACCTCCGGCCGAAACGACCTGGTCGCCATGAAAGTATGCGCAGACGGAAATTACATTTACTTCTACTGCCGCTGCCGCGAAGATATAACCGGGCCGCAGGGCGATAACTGGATGAACTTATTCCTCAACTCCGACTGCGATGATTCTAACGGCTGGAACGGATTCGATTATATCATAAACCGCCACCAGTCCGGGGGCAATGCGTCGATCGAAGTGTTCGTTGACAATGAATGGAAGTTCGAGCAGATCGGTGAAGCGATGCTGAGGGTCAACGGTAACGTGCTTGAACTTAAAGTGCCGCGTGCGCTCGTAAGGTTAAAGAAAGAGTTCGAATTTAAGTGGGCCGATAATTCCGTTGACGACGGCGATATTATGAAATTCTACGACCGCGGCGATACCGCTCCCGACGGCAGGTTCTGCTACCGCTGCATTTTGGAGAACTGATATGATCATATATGACATGCACCTTCATTCGACGTTTTCGTTCGACTCTGAGCTCGAAATGACCAGGGCCGCAGACCGTGCGCTCGAACTGGGCCTTTCGGGGATCGCATTTACGGATCATCTTGACGTAAACTACCTCGCAGACGGCAGTGACGTATATTACGATTTCGGAGACTATCTGGAGGCCGTTGATAAAGTCAAGGCAGAATATGAAGGGCGGCTTGAAATATTGTCCGCTGTGGAAGTAGGGCTCCAGCCTCACGTCGTTGGCGAAAATATCAGCAGGCTCGCGGGGTATGATTTTGATTATAAAATAGGTTCTACTCACCTTATAAGCCGGATCGATCCGTATGACGGAACTTATTTTAAATTTGAACCTGAGCGTGTTCATGCGTACAGAAGGTATCTGCGGGAGCTTATCAGGAACGTTGAACTATATCACGATTTTAATACACTCGGTCATTTTGATTACGTCGTTCGCTACGCGCCTTTTGAGGACAATACTATCTACTTCCGCGAGTTTTACGATGAATTTAAGACGATCATCGAACTGATGATCAGATACGGGCTTGCTTTTGAGGTCAATACGCGCTCTTACGATAAGGTGCCTATGGATCTGGAAACATTAAAGGCCTACAAAAAAGCAGGCGGTGAAACTGTCGTGATCGGTTCTGACGCACATAAGGCTGACAGGATCGGGCTTAATTTCAAAGCGGCAGTCGAACTCGTCAAATATTGCGGATTCGATCATATCGCACATTTCAGGAAGGGGAGACCGTTTTATGAAAAGATCGACTGAGCGCTTTAAGGGAATGTCCGGAAGAGATGACAGGCTTTATTATATGACCGGAAACGGGAAGATCGCCGCGACGTTTCTGTACGGCAACGTCTACGAGATCTTCGGACCGCCTTATTCTTCTCCGTCGCTCTTTACGTCTGCTTTTGAAGGAAACGTTAACACCGGTGTCCCTGAGCGCCGTTTTCGCGCCCCTGTCTGGACCGTGTCTGCGGAGGAAAATGATTCCGGAAAGGGAGAGATAACTGATTTTGTTCATCCTGAACTTCCTGTCCTGGTCAGGCAGATCACCTGGTCCGGAAGCGGTTCCTTAAAATTTGTATTATCCGGGAACAGCGGGATGATCGATTATATAATTCCGCATAAAGATACCGGCGCGATACTCATAAAAAGCAGGTGCGGAAATTATATCTATAACGATTATCCGCTTCCTTTTCCGCAATTTTATATTTTGCGTGCTTCCGGAAACGCGCAGCTTAACATCGCAGGCAATTCTTCGATACTTATTGACGTAAAAGGCGATGCAGCTCTCATGCTTATCGGAGGGCCTGACTATCCCGAAGCATGCGATAACTATGATCTTCTTAAAGGTATTGACGCCGCGACTATTCTTAAATCATTGACAACGAAATGGTCACGGATTTTTGACCGGATCGATGCGAAGCTGTCTATACCCGATGACCTTCCGAGACGCGACGAATTTTTAGAGGCGATCGACGATGCGGCAATCGGTATACTTGTTCAGCAGGGTGCAGAAGGCGGTGTGCTGGCGGGTCACGCGTACCATCTCGGATACGTGCGCGATCAATACGGCGTCTCCGAAGGACTTATAAGTCTCGGCCTGGTTAAAGAAGCGGGCAATATTCTGAGGTTTTATTGTGATACTTTCAACAGGAACGGTAAGATCCTTAACGCCCAGGGAATCGGCGTGAACGGCCTGTTTCATTTTGCCGAGAATGATAAAGTTGAGATCACCGGCTACCTGCTGCTTCAGTTCTTCAGATATGCTTCTGTAAGCGGAGACCGTTCGATCCTCGATGAGAATATCAGGTTCCTGAAATGGCTTTATGATTGCCAGGTGCAGGAGCTTTCGGACAACGAACTTCCTTTTAACGGCGATGAGACTTATATTGCCTGCGGCCTGCTCGGACGTGACGCCGTTTCTGACGGAAGCGCAGAAGCTACGCTGCTTTTTATCCGTTCCGGCGAAAAACTTATCGAATATCTCGATTCACGCGGGGAAGATACTTCTGAAATGCGTGTGGCCGTTGAGAACGTTAAGTGTACTTTTTCTTCGAAATTTATTAAAGAAGGACGATATTACATAAACGATCCCGATATCCAAAAAGAATTGCCGCCGTACAGGTACGGAGTTTGTATGAATTGCGGGTCGTTCGGCTGGAGCGGGCTTACTCCTGAACGTTCTTATTTATGCACCGGCTGCCTCTCGAAAGGCGTTAAACGCGTTAAGATCGACCGGAGAGTAAGTCTTCCGAGCAGTTTGCTTATGCCCGCGTATCTCGGAGCCGATCTTCCAGAAATTAAAGAGAGCATTGTAAATGAAGTTAAACGGCTCGCCGCGGCTGTAGCTGATACGGGAGCTGCTTATTCTGTGCCAGAAGCGGAACTTAACGTAGGGTACGATTACGGGCTGCTTTTGTTCAACATTTTATATTACGGGCTGTCCGGTCAGGACGAAGTGTACGATAAACTTCTTGACCTGCGCGACGGAGTAAATATGTATGCCGAAAGGTATATTGCAAGCTATCCGGAAGGCACGAGGTACAGACCGTGGGAGACTGCGATAAATATTGACGCGATGCTGAAATATGCCGCTCATTTTGCGGCGCGCAAACAATGAAATTGATCACTTTGGGGGGCGATCGCTGTGATTGATAATTTACGTAAAACCGGAAAAATCAGAACTGTTTCGAAAACATTACTTGTTGCTTTTATCCTGATTTCGCTGCTTTTATCTTCATGCGGCTTTAGTACATCGAAAATAACGACCGTAACTGTCGATACTCAGCCTGGCGTCATTGAGCTTGCGTCAGATTTCTTCGGCGGACTTGAATCAGCCGATCCTGTTTCGATATCCTCATACAGCGGATATGATCTCGTTTATAAATATGCGAAGCAGGGAGACCGCTTTTATTATTATGACAACGAAACCGGGCTTGAAACTTATTATTATAAAGATAATTCAGGCAGAAAATACCGTGTGGAATTTGAATC
>JAFWQX010000105.1 GCA_017508875.1 Clostridia bacterium
CCAAAGTTGACCGACCGCGAAGTGAGAGACAGCGCCGCAGAAAAAAGACTTTAAAATATTTGAGGAATTGCCACCGTGATAAACCTTGTGGCCGGCAAACTTAAACCTGCGCATTCCCCCATTTTTATAAAACTTTCCACGGAAACAGGTAAAGAGCCTGTTGCGATTTGTATCTTGCCTTGACCGGCTCCGCAACTATATAATTTAGCTGAAGCAGGTGAGAGCCTGCGCATGCATGCAAAAATTGGATCGATCGATACCGAAAACAGAAAAAAGGACAGAAATTAAGGGACGAAATGGACATCGGCGGCCGGATAACTGAACTCAGAAGGGAAAAAGGGCTGACCCAGCAGGAGCTGGCTGACAGGCTGTATGTGTCAAGGCAGCTGGTGAGCAAGTGGGAGAGCGGCGACCGCAGACCGGACTACAAAACGGTCGAAAAAATTGCCCAAACGCTCGAAGCAAAGCCGGAAGATATTGTCCGCGAGGAAGACGTCATTATTGAGGAATTGGCCGCATGCGTACCGGGCGAGGGCAAAGGCGGAAACGACTGCATTGACCTCCCGGCGCTGCTGAACGGCTTTCTGAAGACGCTTCCCGAGGCGGCCTGCGACATTTTTATCAGACGCTACAGGGCACACGAGACGCCGGAGGAGATCGGCGCCAGATACGGTGTGGGGGATAATTACGTCCGTTCGATACTTGCGAGGGCCCGCAAGAAGCTGAAGAAGTATCTTAAGGAGAAGCAAAATGGATAAAAATGATTTATATAACGCTTTTGACAAGATCGATCCCGCGCTGGTGACGAGGGCGGAGGAGGGCAATTGTTTTGCGAAGAAGAAGGCAAAACGATCCTTCGCAGAAAAAGGGCGGGGAAGGATGATCATACCGCTCATCATTGTCCCGCTGGCGCTGATCGCGGCAATCACGGTGATTTCCGTCACGTCATATAAAAACCGCACGCCGAAAGACACCACTGTGATCGGACCCACGTCCGTGCCGTTGCCCGCGGAGACAGAGATCGATGCTCACAGAGCCACGCCAGATCCGACGACCGAATCTGCCACTTCGCCCGCAACGCCCATGGGAACGATGCCTTCGACGTACGTGCCGCCGGACAGTTCCCAGCTGCTACCGGCAATTGACGCTTACATGAAAAGTTCCGGATTCGCGGACGCTAAATATCCCGACTGCTTCAACACGCTGACAGGGAAGATAATTGACAACGGGACTGAGGGCAAGTTCGATAAGTACACCCAGGATGATACTGAGTCTCAAACGTTTTATGCTGAAAACTATTACTTCAGCGCGGCGAATAACAGCCGGTACTCTGTCAGAGATCTGAGATATTCGGCGCATGTGGAACTAAGCGCATTGCCGCTGCCCTTTGAGATCGACTTCGGAGACTCTTTTAACGAGGTCATGGATAAAATGGGCGTGGCTTTTCCGGAAAACGCGGGGGACTCTTTTTCGATAAGCGCGAAAACTGACTCGAACGGCTTCCCCGAAACGTATGAGATCCATTTCTATCGTACTGATCGGACAAATCTCGGTGAGGGCGAGATATCGTTCGATGACCCGAGCCAGATCACGTATACGTTCACTCAAAAGGATAACGCAGGTCAGATCACGCTGCAAAGGACAATGAGCTTTTTATTTGGGAACGATGACCCTTTGCTGAGCAGTTTGACGGAGATCTACATGCAGGTGCGTGAAAATTACCAGGGTGATACGCAGACGCCGGACAATACCGATCACAGCGCGGAGCCTACTCCTACGTTGCCGCCCACTGCGCCGCCGTCAACGCCCACCGCATCTCCTGAGCCGCCAAGCGAGCAGAAAATGAAAGATATTGCCTACGAAGCCCTGTCTGCTGAATTTCCCGAATTTGCTCGCATACCGCAAGATCGCTTTTATGTTCATACGTTTGTCGGCAGCAGCGGCAACTGGGACGTGGATTATGATCTTATACTGTGCGGGCTGCGATTTACCGCAATAAACTATTCTTACTGCTATTATGCCGACCGCGATTTTTCCCGCTGCTTCGACAATTGCTACAAGGGAATATCATTTGATACGTTTAGCAATGACTTTACGGACGCGGAAATGGCGGAATTCAAAAAGCAGCTCACGGATCAGTTAAATGAGCAGCTCGTTGACCGAAATATAACTGTCCCGGACAATTATTTTGACGACCCTGAGCACATACGGATATACTGGACAATTATAGAAGATAGTGTTCTGTATCTGGGAGCGGAAACGGTAATAGAGACCGGCATAGCGGACGAATATGGCGACGGTCATGCGCACCTGTTCGCTAAGGTGAAGGTACTCGACCTGAAGCCGTATTTAGCCGAGTGAAGCTGAGTGGCTAAATGAAGCGAATTATCAGTGATACTTTTGCTGTAAAACAAAACCGCCGGACTCTTGCGAGCCCGGCGGCTTTTTAATTATGCAGATTCAGCTGTCAACACCGTTGTCAGCCTTCGATGCTTATGATCTTCTTGGTCTCGTCCTTAGGCTGCTTTTCCTTATCCGGAACGAACAGCTTCAGCGTGCCGTTTTCATACTTTGCCTTTACGTCCTCTTCGTTCACGTCTTCGCCTACGTAGAAGCTTCTGCTGTACGTGCCGTAGAAACGCTCTCTGCGGATGTAATGACCATTCTCCTTACCTTCATCGTTCTTCTTCTCGGTCTTCGCGGTCACGGTAACGTAGCCGTTTTCGAGCTGTACGGAAATGTTCTCTTTATCGATGCCGGGGACGTCGATCTCCAGTTCGTAACCTGCGTCGGTGGCTTTAACGTCCGTCTTCATAAGACCGGATGCGCTGCCTGTATTAAACGGAGCGTCAAAGAAGTCATCAAACAAACTCTTTCTGTAAATTCTAGGTAACATATTCATCATTTTGATTCACTCCTGTTCTTTAAAATATGTTTTCCGGAACCCTCTTATCTCAGGTTCCGAGTGCATTATACACCTGTTTGTTAGCACTGTCAATAGGTGAGTGCTAAAATTTTTAAAATTTTTTATATATTTTTTCTGCGCAGATATCTGATGCATGATCAGGGGGATAAAAAGGGGTAAAGCGGTAGGATGATGGGAAATGGCAAATGGTAAGTGCCAAGTGGCAAATGGCAAGTGGTAAGTGGCAAATGGGCGAACCGGATGATGATACGAATTTTGGGTCTCATGTGAACCACCGGAATCAGTTCGCATTTCGGTCAAACAAAATTCTTAGCTATTCATTCGGCTTCGCCAAAGATAAAAAGAAGAAAGCGGCCTTTTTGCTCATTTATACGGCCGCAAAAGGGGAAAAAGAGGAATGCGGCCGTGCAACACGCCTAGTCGATACGGCCGCAAATCGAAAAAGACAGA
>JAFWQX010000106.1 GCA_017508875.1 Clostridia bacterium
ACGGCCGCAATTGGAAAAAGACAGAGCTGCGGCCGTACGAATTTCTCATTTATACGGCCGCAAATGAGGAAAAGAAGGAATGCGGCCGTACTACCTTCCTTGCCGATACGGCCGCAATTGGAAAAAGACAGAGCTGCGGCCGTACGAATTTCTCATTTAGACGGCCGCAAATGAGGAAAAGAAGGATTGCGGCCGTACTACCTTCCTCGCCGATACGGCCGCAATTGGAAAAATACTGAGCTGCGGCCGTGCGTCTAGCTCATCGGAAGGCAGATATATCAACCGCTTTTAACGAGCGAGTAACGGGTTGCCGCGGTTCAACTTACTGCCTTGCCATTGACCGAAATAAATGATACAATATCGGGAGAAGGGCGAGGCGGATCTGGTCGTTTTTTCTTCCTGCCCTCGACACTTTGTTAAAGAGGCTGATTCTGATGGCATATAAATGGAGAGACTACGTAAATAAAGTTTACGGTTGCTGGCTCGGGAAGTGCATCTGCGGCACTATCGGCGCGCCGTACGAAGGCTATAAGGGCAGGATGGACGTCGATTTTACACCCGAACTGTTCGCAGAAATGTTGCCGAACGACGACCTCGATCTGCAGGTGCTATGGCTGGACGTCATAGAGCAAATCGGCCCGGATTTCTCGTCACTCGATCTCGCAAAAGCGTTTTACGAAAAATATCCTCCGTCACCCGGAGAATATGCGATATTCAAAAAGAACTTTGAACTCGGACTCAAGCCGCCGTTTACGGGCAAATTCAACAATCCTTTCTACCACGAGGGGATGGGCTGCCCGATACGTTCGGAGATATGGGCGTGCCTTGCCCCGTGGAATCCAAAGCTGGCAATGCAGCTCGCTGCAAAAGACGGATGCCTTGACCACGACGGGGAATCGATCATTGCCGAACAGTTTTTGGCGGCAATGGAGTCGATGGCTTTTAACGAAAAGATCTCCTTAAAAGAACTGATCATAAAATCGCTCGCGTTTATCAGCGATAAATCCAGATTCTACCAGCTCGTAGGCGACGTGATGCAATGGTGCGAGGATTACGGAGATATTGACGCCGTATTCAGCCGCGTACAGAGGGATTACGGGCACAGCGACTGCACGAATATGTTCCAGAATATGTCGATCGTTGTCGCCGCGCTCCTGCTCGGAAAAGACGACCTTACGACGACGACAATGATGGCGCTTAACTGCGGATTTGACACCGACTGCACGTGTGCGACCGTCGGAGCGCTTATGGGTATCAGGCTCGGAGGCGAGGCGATCCTGCAGAAATATTCTATTCCTGACCAGGTCTACGTGCTCGGCGCAGAAATAGAGAGACGGTCGTATTACGTAAAAGACCTGGCTGACGACGTTGCCGCCGCCGCGACAATGTTTGCCGACCGCAACTCCAAGTTCGACATTCGCGACATACCGGAGGATCTGCCTAAAGAGCCTACGGCCCCGAAGAACCGTTTCCCGGTAAAAGTCCTGTTCACATATGCGGACGGGAAGCCTACCGTACGCCCCGGCGATTCTAAGCTTATAAGGATCAAACTTATGCCTTCGCATAAACTTCATGAAGGCGGCGTAGTGACCGTAACTCCTCCCGAAGGCTTTACGGTAAAACCGGAGTCCCAGAAATTCAAATTCGGACTTATGAAGCCCGAACTGACCTTTACCGTAAGCGTTTCAAAAGATATTCCGGTGCTGATGGAGAAAAATCTCCTGAAAGTAAACGTAGCGCTTAAAGGAGGGGAATCGCACGATTTCTTCTTCGGATTCATAGGCGAGCAGATATGGAAAGTATTCGGACCGTTCTGGGAGAACGTCACGTACGTAAAGCCTCCGAAAGCGCGGGAAAGCTATTACGCCGGACTTGGCCCTTCTGCGAACGAGGACGAGGCGCTTACAAAAATGCGCCAGTTCCACCTCAATATGAAGGCGGATTGGGAGAAGGATTATCTTGAAGATCAGCTGCTCGGTGATGCACTGCTTCCCGAAAAACTGCTGCAGGATCCGAAATACCAGGGCTTTGTGGCATATATCTCCCAGGACCGTTTCTGCTTCGAAGACTTTATGAAGAATACGATGCCTTGCGTAGTGTATATGGTGAGGAACCTGTTCGTCCCGGAGGACACTGTGGCAAATATACAGATAGGCCATTCGGATTCGTTCAAAATGTGGATAGACGGAAATCTGATCGCGTACAGCGACGAACGTGAGCACTGGACGCCGGAGAATATACACAGAAAGAACATACAGCTTAAGAGAGGAAACAACCGCATCGTGCTCAAACTCGCGCGTACTTCGGGTGTGACTGATTTCAGCATATCGTTTACCAAAGGCGGTCCGTGTACTTCTCACTTTACAGAATTCGGAAGTTCGACAAGTGTTTAAATATTTATAATAATCAGATTGAAGGAGGATATCAGGATGGATATCAAAGCAAAGATCAATGAGATCGTAGAAAAAGTAAAAAATGACAAAGACGTTGCCGCGAATTTCGCGAAAGACCCGGTAAAAACGGTTGAAGGGCTCGTGGGCGTTGACCTTCCTGACGATCAGGTGAAGATGATCACTGATCAGGTACAGAATAAACTTGCAGGAAAGGCTGACGGTTTAGGCGGCATCGTTTCTAAAGTGAAGGGCTTGTTCGGCTGATATGGACGATTCTGACGACGAAGGCCCGGAAGGGCATAACGCAGTAATTTTAATAAAAAACGGCGGGCACGGCTTGCGGAGGTGCGCGGGATGATCGAAGGAATTATTATCGCGTTCTGTCTGCTGTGTTCCGCTTTTTTCTCTGCTTCCGAAACGGCCTATTCGACGCTGAGCAGGAGCAGGCTGAAGCTCATGAAGGACAACGGTAAGCGCGGAGCGGGACTCGCGCTCAGGCTTTCCGAGGACTTCGACAGCCTCCTTTCTACGATACTCGTAGGGAATAACATCGTCAATATCGCGCTCGCTTCCGTAAGTACGATTTTGTTCGTGAGACTGATCGGGGGAGCGGGACCGTCCGTTTCGACCGCCGTGATCACCGTAGCGGTGCTGATCTTCGGCGAAGTCACTCCGAAAAGCATCGCGAAAGACTATCCCGAACGGTTCGCGGTGTTTGCCGCGCCGGTCCTTCGAGCTCTCACTGTCATTTTTAAGCCGGTGAATTTTCTGTTCGCAAAATGGAAGCTGCTGATCGCGAAGCTGTTCGGCTCAAAAGAAACGAACAAGGTGACGCCGGAAGAGCTGATGCTGATGCTCGAAGAAGTGGAAAAGGAAGGGACTATCGACCGCGAAGAAGGGCGGCTGCTCGTGAACGCGCTCGAATTCTCGGACAATACCGCGGAAGACGTATTGACCCACCGCACCGAAATGGAAGCGGTAGGGCTCGACTGGGACAAACAGCGCATCGGCGAGGTGTTTGTCCGGAGCGGCTATTCGAGGCTGCCGGTGTTCAGCGAAGACCTTGACCATATCGTGGGAATTCTTCATCATAAAGACTTTTTCACGCCGTCGGGTCTCAGCGAAAAATCCGTTGGCGAGCTGATGACACCTCCCGTTTTCGCAAACGCGGGGGAGAAGATAGATGACGTTTTAAAGCTTATGAAGAAGCATAAAACGCACATCTGCATCGTCGTCGACGAATACGGCGGAACCTCGGGGCTGGTAACGATGGAAGACATCCTGGAAGAGCTTGTCGGCGAGATCTGGGACGAGCACGATCAGGAGAAGACCGGGATCGCCGAAGCCGGTGACAATGAATTTATCGTCGACGGCCTTACGAATCTCGATGAATTTTCGGAAAGATTCGGGCTCGAGATCGAGTCGGACAACGTATCCGTAGGCGGCTGGGTGATGGAGAAACTCGAGAGGATCCCCGAACCCGGCGAAAGCTTCACTTACGAAAAACTGAAAGTCGAAGTGCTGTCAACGGACGGGCGCCGTGCTTCGTCAATTAAGGTTTCTTTTTTAGAACAATAGTGATATAATACTAACACAAAATCTTTTGGAGGCGTTTTTTATGAAAACCAAAGCAGTAAGAATGTACGGAAAGGAAGACCTCAGACTTGAAGAATTTGAGCTTCCCGAGATCAAGAAAGACGAAATACTTGCGCACATCATATCCGACAGCGTATGTATGTCCACATATAAAGCAATTGAGCAGGGCACCGCTCATAAACGCGTTCCTTCCGATATAGCCGAAAAGCCGGTCATCGTAGGGCACGAATTCTGCGGCGAGATCGTTAAAGTCGGTAAAAAATGGGCTGATAAATTCAAGCCCGGCCAGAAGTTCTCCATTCAGCCCGCACTGAACTATAAGGGCTCGATGGCAGCTCCCGGTTATTCTTATCAGTATATCGGCGGAGACGCTACTTACGTTATCATCCCTAACGAAGTTATGGAAATGAACTGCCTGCTCAATTATGAAGGCGAAGCGTTCTTCTACGGAAGCGTTGCGGAGCCGATGTCCTGCATAGTCGGTACGTACCACGCTATGTACCACACCACCGCCGGAAAATACACCCATAAGATGGGCATCGTTAAAGGCGGAAATATGGCGATCCTCGCAGGCGTAGGACCTATGGGAATAGGCGCTATCGACTACGCTATACATTGCCGCCGCCGTCCCGGACTGCTCGTCGTCACCGATATCGACCAGGCGAGACTTGACCGCGCAGCGTCGATCTACACCGTAGAAGAAGCAGCTAAGCACGGCGTCAAACTTGTATACGTTAACACCG
The DNA here is from genome assembly GCA_017508875.1 of Clostridia bacterium. Classification (GTDB taxonomy): domain Bacteria; phylum Bacillota; class Clostridia; order UBA1212; family UBA1255; genus UBA1255. The sequence goes on from JAFWQX010000106.1 coordinate 4,733, forward strand.
CCACCACGCCCGATGCAGAGGCATACATCATGGGTCTCACGGGCGGCAAGGGTTATGACGACGTCATGGTCTTCGCTCCTGTAAAACCGGTCGTTGAGATGGGCGACAGACTGCTCGGAAAAGACGGCTGCCTTAACTTCTTCGCAGGGCCTAAGGCTGCTCCGTTCATGGCTGAGTTCAACTTCTACAACGTGCATTACAACAGCTCGCACGTCGTAGGCACCAGCGGCGGAAACACCGACGATATGATCGAATCTCTTAAGATGATGGGCGACGGCAGGCTGAACACGGCGTCAATGATCACGCACGTCGGCGGCCTCAATGCCGTTGTCGACACCGTTATGAATCTGCCGAAGATCCCCGGCGGAAAGAAACTGATCTATACGAACATCGACCTTCCGCTCACTGCTATTACCGACTTTGCCGAACTCGGAAAGAAGGACAAGCTCTTCAAAGACCTTGACGAGATCTGCGCGCGCCATAACTATCTGTGGAACGCCGAAGCCGAGAAATACCTTCTTGCAAATGCCAAGGCGATCTGAGAAGACCTGCGCTGAAGGCTGTTTATTCTGACTGGAGGATAAAATATGGAAATACTGGCATTTGACTACGGCGCAAGCAGCGGCAGAGCGATACTCGGAAAGTTTGACGGAAAGAAGCTGTCTCTTGAAGAGATGCACCGTTTTTCAAGCGATCCGGTGATGATGAGAAATACTTTTACGTGGGACTTCCTGCGCCTTTTCCACGAGATGAAGAACGGTATACTTAAGACCTATAATGCCGGACATAAGAACCTCGCCGGTATGGGCGTCGATACGTGGGGCGTCGATTTCGGACTGCTTTCAGCGAAAGGCGATCTTCTCGGGAACCCCGTACATTACAGGGACAGCCGTACCGACGGAATGATCGATGCGGCAACGGCCAGCGTTCCGGCGCGCGAGATCTACGGCTATACAGGCATTCAGTTCCAGAAGTTCAACACACTGTTCCAGCTGCTCGCGATGGCAAGGAACGACGATCCGCTTCTTAAGGACGCGGATACGATGCTGTTCGTGCCCGACCTGTTCAACTACTTCCTTACGGGCGAGAAATTCTGCGAATATACGATAACCAGTACGTCGATGCTGTACGATCCGGTCGCACAGGACTGGGCGTACGATATGATCAGGAAAGTAGACAGCAGGATCAATCCTTCGATCTTCCCGAAAGTTATTGACGCGGGTACGAAGATCGGTAACATAAGCGCTTCTATCTGCTCCGAACTCGGCGTGAATCCGATACCTGTAATTGCCGTCGCGGAACACGATACCGGATCCGCGGTCGTATCCGTTCCTTTCAGGGATAAGAAGGCCGCATACCTGAGTTCCGGAACGTGGTCGCTGCTCGGCGTCGAGATCGATAAGCCGATCATCAACGATACTACATACGAACTGAATTACACGAACGAGGGCGGTATTAACAGAAGCGTAAGGCTGCTGAAGAATATCATGGGCCTCTGGATCAACCAGGAGTGCCGCAGATACTGGCAGAAGAAAGGCGAGAACTTCACGTTCGACGAGCTCGAGGAAGGCGCCCTTCAGGCGAAGCCGTTCCAGTCCATAATCGACGTTGACGCGCCCGATTTCTTCGAACCGTACAATATGCCCGTTAAAGTTCAGGAATATTGCGCCCGTACCGGCCAGAAAGTACCCGAGACCAAAGGCGAGATCGTGCGCTGCGTTATGGAGAGCCTTGCCCTTAAATACAGGCAGGCGATCGAAGGACTTGAGAAGATCGTCGGATATAAGATCCCGTCACTTCATATAGTCGGCGGCGGCTGTAAGGAGAAGACGCTCTGCAGATTTACCGCAAGCGCTATAAACCGTCCCGTATACGCAGGACCGATCGAAGCGACCGCCATCGGAAACCTTTCCACGCAGCTCATTTCGCTCGGCGAAGTCGGATCTCTGGATCAGGCGAGGGAAGTCGTTGCAAATTCTTTCCCGCTGGACGTTTATCTCCCTCAGAATCCGGCCGACTGGGAGCTCGCGTACGAAAAATTACTGTCACTGCAGTTGTAATTTGGCAAACAATATAGTATAATCACTATTGAAGCCTTAAAAGGAAAGAGGTCAGAACATGAAAAAACAAAACAGCAAACTTTCCGGGATTCTGAGAGCTTCGCTCCTTGCGCTGGCTGTTGTACTTTGCATCGGCGTATTCGGCTGCGCGAAAGCTCCGATACAGTACGGCGAAGTTGACCAGACAAAGACCGAAGAAGATCTTAACATTCGCGGAACGATCAAATTCACGGTTAATAACGAAAGCGGCACGGCCGACGAAGCAATGGCTCCCCGTAACGTTGTTAACAAGTTTATGGAAAAATATACTTCCGCCAAAGTCGTATACGAAGAAGCGAACAGAACGACATATCCCGCAAGAATTTCCGCCGGCGATATCGGTGACGTGTTCTGGGTAGACGGAATCGACGCGAATAACTATCAGCAGAATCATAACGCTCTTATGCCTCTCGACGCATATTTCAAACCGCTGAATATCGACATGGGTGATATTTACACCGGTGCTCTCGATATCGGTAAGATCGGCGGCAGACAGTATATGATCCCCAGAAAGATAGGCGAGCAGATCCTTATTTACAACCAGACCATGCTCCAGGCTGCAGGTATCGATTTTGATAATACTGTTGCTACTTCATGGGAAGATTTCAAAAATATCTGCAAACAGCTTACTGTTATCGAAGACGGTAAGATCCAGCAGGCCGGCGCCGCTTTCAAGATCTGGTGGCATCCTATCTGGCAGATGTTCTTCCGCGGTTTCGGCGGTGAATGGATAAACAGCAAAGATCACACTGTTACCATTACCGACAGCAACGAAGTTATGCAGGGCGTAAACGAGCTCGTCACGGCTGTTCAGGAAGGCTGGCTCTATCCCGAGGATATGACCGGTAACATCAACACTATCTCCTATGCTATACCCGACGGCGACAGCAATATCTCCGGCGTATGCTTCAAGACGTTCGGCGCTATGACCTGGCTTACCAGACTCGGAAACGCTTACGACCGCCTTCAGATAGACTGGGATTTCTGCCCGTTCCCGGCATTCCCGACCCACACTGTTTCCACAGGTGCTACCGGATACGTTGTTTATAACAGAACCACGAACCCCGATACCGCTGCAGCGTTTGCACTGTTCTTCCTCACTCCCGAGGGCCAGACCGCTTACCACAGCCAGAAGGGCGGAAACGTTCCCGTACTTAAATCCCTCGCTGACGAAGATTTCTGGAAAGGCGTAGGCACTCCCTGGGAAGATAAGAACTATATGGCGTTCGTTTCTTATACCGATAAGACGAAGCCTTCCGATATCGCAGCTCAGGCTCCGATGGAGATCGCCGAGATCTTCTCGAATAACAACATGATCAGCACGTTTGCAAGGATCTTTAACGGTCAGGCCGATGCTCAGACTGCTTTCGAAAAGATGCAGACTCAGGCTAATGAGAAATGGAAGACGATCCTTTCTTGATCATGACGGCACGCAAAATACTGATCAAAGCAGATTCTCTTGAATCGCTGCAATAGTATGAACCCTGAAACCCGGAAAAACTCCGGGTTTCAGTTTTATTATATTGAAAAATAACTGCACATGTGGTAAAATCGATTTGAAGAAAGGGGTGGCAGTTTTAAAATGAGATTGATTGCCGGAAAGAAAGTTATTGTGAAGATTGCTTTAGTAACTTTGCTGATCGTTATTGTTACAGGTCTTCTCGGATGCAGCGAGAAGCCGATCCAGTACGGTTACGTGGATCAGGAATCGACCATTGAAGAGCTTAATATAAAAGGAACCATAAAGTTTACAGTTAATAACGAAAGCGGCACTGAGGCCGAATCTATGGCTCCCAGGGGCGTCGTAAACGCTTTTATGCAGGCTTTCCCGAATACGAAAGTCCAGTATGAAGAAGCGAGCAGAACGACTTATCCCACGCGTATCTCGGCGGGGGATATAGGAGACGTGTTCTGGTGCGACGCTAACGATACGGTGAACTACCACAGCGTACATAATGCGCTCATGCCGCTCGACTCATACATTAAACCAATGAATATTGACCTCGGCGAGGTTTATACGGGCGCCATTGACGCCGGAAAGATCGACGGCAGATTATATATGGTTCCGAGAAAGATCGGTATCTCCGTACTGATCTACAACTGCGATATCATCCAGGCGGCGGGCGTTGATTTTGATAATACCGTTGCGTACGACTGGGAAGATTTCAAGGCGCTTTGTAAACAGCTTACGATCGAGGAGAACGGCCAGATCATCCAGGTCGGCGCTTCGATGAAACTCGGCTGGGCGCCTATCTGGCAGATGTTCATGCGGGGCTACGGCGGGAAATGGATCGATAATAAGGAGCACAAAGTTTCGATCACCGACAGCACGGAAGTAATGGCGGGAATAAACGAGATGGTAAATGCAGTTCAGGAAGGATGGCTCTATCCCGAGGACCTTATGGGCAGCATCAGCGGATCTTTGAAAGATAAGTTTTCCAAGATACCGGACGGCGACTCGAATGTTTCATCCGCGTGCTTCAAAACGTTTAATAATATGACGTGGCTCACCAGACTCGGAACGGCATACGACAGGCTTAAGATAGACTGGAATTTCTGCCCGTTCCCGGCTTTCCCGACTCATAACGTTTCTACGGACGCTACCGGTTACGTCGTTTATAACCGTACGACGAATCCCGATACTGCCGCGGCTTTCGCACTGTTCTTCCTCACTGAAGCCGGACAGCGCGCGTACCACAGCCAGACGGGCAGCAGCGTCCCGCTTTTGAAGAATCTTTCTGACGAAACGTTCTGGTTCGGACCCGGAACAGAATGGACCGATAAGAATTATAAAGTTTTCGTATCCTACACTGACTGTACGCAGCCGTGCTTCGTATCGACGCAGGCACCGCGCGAGGTCGCAGACATTATCACTACTGGTATACCAGGCGCTCTCGGACGAATATTCTCGGGTAGCGTCGACGTTCAGACAGCCCTTGAGAAAATACAGACACAGGCCAATGAAAAATGGCTTACGATCGTTACCTGATCCGGAGAGCTAAAAAATGAGCGATATGTTTTTGCATAAATGTCCAAACTGCAACGGCACTCTTGAGTTCAATATCGAGAGCGGAATGGTAACGTGCAGCTACTGCGGAAGTAAGTTTGACGTTGAATCGCTTAAGACAGAGAACGGTATTAATAACGGTGTGAAGCCGGAAACGGCTGATGCACAGAACGCCGCCAGGCCTTCCGGCACAGAGGGTATTCCCGGTGCAGCGCAAAAGCAAAAGGCAAAAGCGCCGACAGAATTCAGCTGGAAGGAATATAAGAAGCACCTGAAGAATGAGTCGCTGGAGGGAACAAAGTCATATCTCTGCCAGACGTGCGGGGCTGAAGTCGTACTCGATGCTATAACGGCTTCTTCACAGTGCCCATACTGCGGGAACTACCTGATATTGACCGAAAACGTCACCGCCGGACTGAAGCCAAACGGAATAATACCGTTTAAAATACTGCCTGACGGATTGCCCGCGGCCGTAAGAAAGTTCTACAGCGGAAAAAAGCTGCTTCCGTTTCATTTCTTTGACGATAACAAGCTCGGAAAGATTCGCGGCATATACGTTCCGTTCTGGCTCTACAGCTGCAGTATGAAGGGCGGAATGACATTTAAGGGCAATAAAGTGAATTCATACGTCAGCGGTCAATACCGCTATACCGAGACTTCTTCGTATTCCATCGAGAGAGACGCTGAAATGAGCTTCGACCGGATACCTGTTGACGCGAGCCTCAAGATGCCTAATGACCTGATGGATTCGATAGAACCGTTCGATTACAGCCAGCTGACCGAATTCAACAGCGGCTACCTTACCGGTTTCGTTTCTGACAGATTCGATTCGGATCCGGACGAGAATCTGCCGCGCGTTTCAGAGCGGATCAACAACAGCGTGGTTTCTTTGATGAAGAACAGCGTAACTGATTATTCGAGCGTCGAAGTCTCGGATAACAGAATGTCGATGGCCGATCCTTCCGTTAAATACGTTATGCTTCCGGTTTATCTTTTTGATTGCAAATACGCCGGAAAAGAATATCATTACGCGGCAAACGGTCAGACCGGAAAAGTCGTAGGAGAACTTCCGGTCAGTAAAGGTAAAAAGTGGCTGTACTTCGGAATCCCGTTCCTTATTGTTTCGGCGCTGGTGTTCCTGTTCTTAAGATTCTTTATCGGAGGGTGATCATGAAAAAATATATAAGATCGTTTATGATCACGCTACTTGTATTGCTTACGCTGACCGGAGCGGTGTCCGTTTGCGGATACTACGATGAAGCCGGCACCGGTTATCCTTCGTGGTGGATCGACGGGTTCGGGCCTTCGGACGTGTATCACAACGATCCGTCGGAGCCGAGAGTCGTTGACGGCGCGGACATCTTTTCTGCACAGGAGGAAGCGGAGCTTTCGCGTAAGCTCGCCGAAATGAAAGAAAAACACCAGTTGGATCTCGTTATTGTCACCGATAATAACGATTATGGTCTCGGCCTCGACAGGTACGCCACAAGTTTCTACGACATGAAGGGCTACGGCTACGGAAGCGATTACAGCGGCGTAGTAATGTTTATATCGATGGAACCGGGCGACAGAGGATGGTGGTGCGGCGGCACGGGTAAGGCTGAAAAGTATTTCACCGAAGAAAACGTGAACCATATGGACGACGATATGGAGCCTTATATGGTGAACGGAAGGTACGGCGACGGAGTGAAGAAATATTTCTCCGACCTTGATACGCTGCTGACGAAAGGCAGATTCCCGCTTTCCGCCAAAAGAGCGATCGCGTTCTCCGTCGTGTCAATGATAATAGGAGCTATCGTCGGATTCATTTTCCTCGGAAGGGCTTCGGCGTCAATGCGTGCAGTGGCTCCTGCAGTGCAGGCTTCGCAGTATCTGATTCCTGATTCGTTTAAGGTCAACGGCGCGAATGACGTATTTTTGAACACGAGCGTCACGAAAACGTTGATAGAAAGCTCGTCCTCTTCGCGCTCAGGAGGAGGTTCTTCGTTCGGAAGCCATACGTCATCAGGCGGACACAGCTTCAGCGGAGGAGGCAGAAGATTCTGAGCGTTGCCGGTTCAATAACCGGATAGATAATAAAATAATAAGCGGGCGGGGTCGTTTTCGGATCCCGCCCGCTTTTTAGAAGTGTGCCGTCTGCGCGACGCTTACGATGCTTTTATAATCATTCAAACGAGACAGAATATTCGCTCACGTTGAGCACCGTCTCGCCGTCGATCTGAAGCGGCGAAGGCTCGTTGAACTTTACGGTAATGTTATGACCTGTGATCACGGAAACTTTTTTTTCATGCTTGATATGTTCGCCCTTGAAGATCGAAGGGAATATGATCAGAGTGCCTATGCGGCTCCTTCCGTGCATAACAACGAGTGAAACGGTTTTATCTCCGGAAAGTCTGTCCTGAGCAGGCGCGGCGTTCATACCGCCTCCGTAGAAGCGGCCGATCATAGTAGGAGCGATCCATACGTTTTTAAAAGAATACTCTTTTCCGTCAACGGTGATCTGCGCGATCTTGGATTTGAAATGGAAAAGAAGCCCTTTGATAGCGATAGACGTATAGTTAACCGGCTTATCGCTCTTAGCCTTCATCTCGTCACCGACCTGGCAGCAGTAGCCGTCGATGCCGTAACCGACGCCGTTGATGAACTTGCAGGTCTTGCCCTTCACAGTGACCGTCGGGAGCGACTTCAGATACTTGCTGATCTCTGCGGGACCTTTGGAAAAATCGAGCTCGACGTCTCTCGCAAAATCATTGCCCGTGCCGGCGGGGAAGTAATAGATCTCACGCTCGCCGATGAACGCGCCGGCTTCATTGACGAAACGGTTTAGAGTGCCGTCGCCGCCGCAAATGACGAGCTTCGAATCGTCAGGCAGTTCTTTGAAAAAATCCTCGTATTGTCCGATGGCGGTGATATCTCTGATATCGACTTCGCCCTTCTCCTTGATCAGCGTTTCAAGAGTTTTAACAGCCTCGGATGCAACGCCTGAAAGTTTGTTGTAAAGTACCGTATACTTTTCCATCCAGATCAGTTCCTTTCAAATATAATCGTTTTATTTGATGTGCGCGGGATCGTCATCCTGCGAAAACTTCGTATCGTGCGTGTTCATAAGCTGGTCGAAGCTGATGCCGTACGTGCGGGCAATATCCAGCGCGAAGCTTTTTCCCTGCGGAGGCATCGGCAGGATAAGGTAAGTACGCTTCGAACCGGCGTATTTTTTACGGCCTTCGTCGGTAAGCACTTCCATCTCGGTCGTTTCGTCTACGCCGGCAACGAGGCTTACGAGGTCACTGAGGGCAGGCTCCTTGTTCAGCTCCGGAATATTCTCCGCAAGCTCGTGGATATGCGTCGCGAAAACGCAGCGGGCTCCGACCTTGCGCAGATATTTCATTATTTCTTCCGCGATGAAAAGGCATTCCTGATGGCTCGTGCTTGAAAGCGATTCATTCATCAGGATCATACTGTATTTCGTAAGCCGCGGCAGGATCTGCTCGAGCCTTATGCACTCTTCGCCCAGACGCCCTTCACTGATCGAATTCTTCTCGAGCTCCGGAAAATGCGTATAAATATTATCGACCGGGCTTATGCGGCCTTCCGAACCGGGGATCGCGAAACCTGCCTGAAACAGCAGCTGCGTGATACCGACCGCACGGGTGAAAGTAGTTTTACCGCCCTGGTTCGCACCGGTAAGAATAAATATGCGCCCGGCCTTATCCGACATCTCGGCAGTATTCGTAACGACGACGTTTGAAAGCTCGGATAATCCGATGTCGCTCTGGATCCTGATCGCGAAGCTCGCGTCGTATATATCCTTTACGTAGAATATGCGCTCATCCTTAGGCGCGGGAGTGGGGAAGCACACGGGAAGTCCGGTTTTTATGAGATTACGCGCGAGCCTGCTTCCGCCAATGAAATAATATACTTCCGGAATGAGGTCAAACAGGAACTGCGTCTCGATATATTCGAAGCGGGCAAGTACCGTAGCCAGATGCTTGAACGTATCGCCCATAACGCTCTCAAGGTCGCGCATGATAGCGATGTCAAGAGTGTTCGCACGGTTATCTTTCAGTATCGAATAGAACGAACCGAGGCCGAAATAAGTTTCGTCGTTCCTCTGACGGCCCAGAATGGAAGTCACGAGCGCCTTGTTTTTGAACGGCTTGGGCTCTATCGAAAGCAGCACCGCCTCGACGGGGCGCAGCTCATTATCGAGATTCACCCCGATAGTTACGGAAGTCATCGTCTGTATCTTTTCGGAAAGCGCCGGAAGTTCGTGGCGAAGGTCCTTGAAATTATCGCTTTCGTAAATGCCGCGGATCATTTCACGCAGACGCTTTACGCCGTCAGAAAGGAAATCGCGGTCCGGAGAGCAGAACAGTGAATGCAGAATATCGACGCACTGCATATAGACCTGCAGCATATCTATCCTCCAGGCGATCCGGCGCATATCGTCGTCGTGGGAAATATTCGCCTTCTCCATTTTGCGGAGATTATTCGTAAGAGGGAGCAGAGAGGTGTCAAACGATTCTTCAAGCTCCGGATAGTCCATGAAATCCTGAAGAATATCCTGCCTGTATTTAATGACTTCCGCGTCCGGGATCATGTCGAGCATACGGGCACGTATATATCCGCGGCTGTCGTTTCTGATCTGCATGCCGTCGAGGATCATATCCATATTCATGTCGCGCTCTAAAAGCTCCTGATTGAAAAGCTTCACGCGGCCGCTCTTAACCTCGCGCTCTAACTCGCGCCCTTTTTCGTAATCCGGCCAGAGCAGACTGAAGGCAAATTTTTCGTCCATAAGCTTACCTCGCTTCGTTTTAGATTGATGGGATTATACCATTTCCGGCGCAAATTGACAACTGCGCTTTAAAGTGGTATTATCGCTACGTCTAAAAGTATAGAGAAAAGCTTTGCGAAAAACGCGTCGGCGTCGTAGCAGGGCCTGCGGAAATCATTCATAATCAGTTTTGAGGAAGTGACAGGACAATGATCCATAAGAATATGGTTGCGCTGATCCTTGCGGGAGGTCAGGGAAGCCGGCTTGGGGCAATGACGAAGAAAACGGCGAAGCCTGCCGTACGCTTCGGCGGAAAATACCGCATAATAGATTTTGCGTTAAGTAACTGCTCGAACTCGGGCATAGACACGGTAGGGATATTGACACAGTACAAACCGCAGCAGTTATCTACGCACATCGGAATAGGCACGCCATGGGACCTGGACCGCGTTCACGGAGGCGTTACGATATTGCCGCCTTATATGAGCGAGGCGGGTGGCGACTGGTACCGCGGTACTGCGAACGCCGTTTACCAAAATATTACGTTCCTTGACCAGTACAACCCCACGTACGTTCTGATATTGTCCGGAGACCATATCTACAAGATGGACTACAGGGAAATGCTTGCCGCACATACCGCTGCCGGAGCTACGGCCACCATCGCGGTGATAGACGTGCCGCTCGGGGAAGCATCGCGCTTCGGAATAATGAATACCGACGGGACGGGCAGGATAACGAGTTTTGAAGAGAAACCGAAAAATCCCAAGAGTACGCTGGCGTCGATGGGTATTTATATCTTCACGTATGCAGATCTGAAAAAATATCTGAAGGTAGATGCTCTGGACGAAAAATCGGACAATGATTTCGGCAAAAATATTATCCCTGCCATGCTTGGCGCGGGCGAAAAGCTGATCGCGTACAGGTTTGAAGGCTACTGGAAAGACGTCGGAACGGTCGAGAGCTACTGGGAGGCGAACATGGACCTGCTGAAAGCGGACAACGACGTTAAGCTGTTCCAGAACGACTGGAAGCTTTATACCGTTACAGGCTCGATACCTTCGCAATATATCGGACCCGAAGCGATCCTCAAAGACAGCCTTATTTCGGAAGGCTGCGTGATAATGGGAGAGGTGGATCATTCCGTCATCTTCCCGGGAGTCACGATAGGGGCGAACAGCCGCGTCGTCGATTCCATCGTGATGGAAGGGTGCACGATCGAAGAAAACGTTATAGTTAATAAAAGCATACTGCTCGAAGGCGTGACGGTTAAAGCGAGCAACGCCGTAGGCGACGGCAGGGAGATCGCGGTCATAGAAGAAGGGCGCGTCCTGTCCGGCGGCGGTTTTATGAAATGAGGTGCCTGATATGAAAGATTATATGGCAATACTTAATCTGGCCGAAAGCGAAAACGACATCAGAGCGCTCACAACGAACCGACCCATTGCCTCCATACCCATCGGAAGCAGGTACAGAGTAATAGATTTCATGCTTTCAAATCTTGTAAACGCAGGTATAGGAAACGTAGGTATCTTTTCAGACAGTAACTCCCGCTCGCTCGCAGACCACCTGGGAACCGGAAAACCGTGGGACCTCGGCAGAAAAAACGACGGCCTTTTCCTGTTCAACCACGGCCTTTGCAATCTGATGTATACCGATTCCAAACTGATAAAAAACAATATGGAATATATATACAGAAGCAAAAGCAGTGAAGTGATACTGTGCTCGTCGTATATGATCTGCAATATGGATATCAGCGACGTTATCAGAGCGCACGAGGCTTCAGGAGCGGATATAACCGTAGTCTACACGCACACAAAGAACGCCGATAAGGAGTTCTCAAACTGCTTTACGCTTGATATTGACCCGGAGACCGGAGATCTGCGCGGCGCGGGAAAGAACATCGGAGTCGGTCCGGAGGCGGACGTGTGCATGGAAATTTTCCTTATGACGAAGGACAAGCTGACCGATTTCGTATATAAAAGCACCTCGCTTACCTCATTAACGAACTTTTATAATCTGATATTCGACCAGATCGGAAATCTCCGGTTCAATACGTATAAGTTTGACGGATACGTTTCATGCATAAATACGGTGTCTTCGTACTTTAAGAGCAATATGGATATGCTCGACATCGACGTAAGCAACGACCTCTTCAGGTCCGCCGAACGGCCTATATTCACGAAGATAAAAGACGAGCCTCCGACGCTGTACGTTAAAGGCTGCAGCACGTCCAATTCACTGATCGCCGACGGCTGTATCATAAAAGGGAAGGTAAAAGACTCGGTGCTCGGAAGATACGTTGACGTCGAAGAAGGCGCTTCTGTGGAGAACAGCATCATACTGCAGAACGTGCGCATACATAAAAATGCGAGACTCTCCCATGTTATTATTGACAAAAACGTGGATATAGACGAAAATACAGAACTGAGAGGAAACGAATTCTTCCCTCTCGTAATCGAGAAAAAGAACCTGCTCAGATAGAATATGATTGCCCGCCGCATTTGCGGAGCGCTTTCAGTCCGGAGTACGGTTCCGGTATGACGCGCATGATCCGAATCGCGCGAAATATGCCTTTCCGGGCATGAAAGGAACATTTGTAATGAAAGTATTGTTTGTAACCACCGAAGTAAAGCCTTTTAGCAAAACCGGAGGTCTTGCCGACGTTTCATTTGAACTGCCCTGCGCATTAAAAGCGGCGGGAGTAGACGTAAGGATAATAACACCTAAATACGGCGATATCCCGGAAGAGTTTAAATCACAAATGATACCGCTGTCGACGTTCGGCGTGACGGTAGGCTGGCGTAATCAGTATTGCGGACTCCAGTATCTCCTGTACAAAGATATACCTGTATATTTTATTGACAACGAATACTATTTCAAGCGCCCCGGCTGCTACGGCTTTTACGACGACGGTGAAAGATTCGCATATTTCTGCAGAGCCGTGATGGAATCCGTTGCCCACATGAACGATTTCTATCCGGATATCATCCACTGCAACGACTGGCAGACCGGCATCATCCCGGTATATCTCAGAGACGTTTATTATGAGCGGCCCGAGTTTAAGAGAGCTGCCGCGGTATTCACGATCCATAATCTTAAATATCAGGGCGTTTACGCTCCTTCCGTACTCGAAGACCTGCTCGGCCTTAATTACGGCTATTACAATGACGAAAAATTGAAATTCCGCGACGGCATATCGTTTATGAAGGCCGGTATCGTTTTTGCGGATAAGGTCGTGACCGTTTCCGAGACTTACGCAAAAGAAATAACCACTCCGTATTACGGCGAGGGCCTCGACGGGCTTTTGGCGAAAAAATCGTTCAAGCTCCTCGGGATCACGAACGGCATCGACTACGCGCATAACAGCCCGGAGAACGATAAAAATCTGTTCTGCAACTACGACGTTGACACGAGAGAAAAGAAGACCGAGAACAAACTTGCCCTTCAGAAAGAGCTCGGGCTTCCGCAGAACAGGAACGTGCCGGTGATAGCGATGGTCACGCGAATGGTAAAAGAAAAAGGCCTTGACCTCGTTACGCGCGTTATGGAGGATATTCTTAAAAATAATATCCAGTTCGTGATACTCGGTACAGGCGAAAGAGATTATATGGATTTCTTCGAATATTACGGCTCCGCTTACCCCGGAAAGATCGCCGCACGCACGCGCTTCGACAGCGCTCTGGCTTCACGCATTTACGCCGGAGCAGATCTGTTCCTGATGCCGTCAATGTTCGAGCCCTGCGGCCTTTCTCAAATCATCGCTATGCGTTACGGCACGATCCCGGTCGTACGCGAAACGGGCGGCTTAAAAGACACGGTAGAGCCGTACAATAAGTATACGGGAGAGGGCAACGGCTTTTCATTTGCTAACTTTAACGCGCACGAGATGCTATACACTTTAAAAACCGCGCTCAAATGTTATGAAAACAAGGAGATCTGGGATAATCTGGTCATAAAGGCGATGAATACGCGTATAGACTGGAAGACGCAGTCCGATAAATATATTGCCGTATATAACGAACTGGCTATCTGACACACGTATTTAAAACACGCGTTCGTATACAATACTCCGGCATCTGATATGGCGCTCAGCCTGAATTCAGCTATTTCTGCAACAATTTGGAGGCACTATGCTGCTTAACAAGGATACTTTTATCCGTGATTATAAAAATAAGATCGTAACTATGTTCAGAGAACGCTTCGAGGAAGCTTCTCTTGAAGAAAAATATCTGGCACTTGGCTCGCTTATAAGGGATTACATGGCTCCGGACTGGCTTTATACCGAAATGAAGGACAGCGAAGAGAAAAAGAAGCATATCTATTACTTTTCGATGGAATTCCTTATCGGCCGCCTGCTCGACTCCGCCCTGATCAACCTGGGGATAAGGGACCTGGTGCGCGAAGGACTCGAAGAACTCGGACTGGAATTGCCCGTCCTCGAAGAAGAGGAGCCGGACGCCGGACTCGGGAACGGAGGACTCGGAAGACTTGCCGCCTGCTTCATCGACTCGATGGCTTCGCTTGATATCGCGGGCACCGGTATCGGCATCCGCTACAGGTACGGCCTTTTCCGCCAGCTTATAGAGAACGGCTACCAGGTCGAGACGCCGGATAACTGGCTTAAGATACCGAACGTCTGGGAGATCCGTAAAGCGGAAGACGCGCGAATCGTAAAATTCGGCGGAAACGTTAATATGAACTGGGGCCTCGACGGCAGACTTTACGTAGAGCTTACAGATTACGAGCCTGTGCTGGCCGTTCCGTACGATATTCCCGTGCCCGGATACAGTTCGAACCGCGTAAATACGCTTCGCCTCTGGAGCGCCGAAACCGAGAACTCCGGATTTGACTTCCGCGAATTCAGTAAAGGCGACTACGACAAGGCAGTGGAGAATATCATCACGGCACATTCCATTTCCAACGTTCTGTATCCGGACGATTCGACTCCGCGAGGAAAGCTTCTGAGACTCAAGCAGGAGTATTTCTTCACGAGCGCAGGACTTCAGGACATACTTGGAAGATATTTGAAAGGCGGCGGGGATATCAGAGAGTTTCACCGCTATAATGCCGTTCAGATCAACGATACGCATCCGGCGCTGGCAATACCTGAGCTTATGCGTCTGTTAATGGATGAGCACGGGCTTTCGTGGGACGAGGCGTGGACAATAACTACCGCTACGTTCGGATATACGAATCATACGATACTGGCGGAGGCGCTCGAGAAGTGGAACCTCGATATGTTCAAGAAGCTGCTTCCGAGGATATATATGATCACGGAGGAAATAAACAGACGTTTCGTTGCCGCGCTTTCACAGACTAAAGGGTACGGCTTCGACCGCATCTCAAAAATGTCAATAATTGCCGACGGGACGGTAAAGATGGCGCACCTGGCGATCGTCGGAAGCCACAGCGTGAACGGCGTTGCCCGCCTGCACTCGGATATTCTTAAGAACAAGGAACTGAAAGATTTCAGCGAATTTTATCCGGGAAAATTCAATAATAAGACGAACGGTATAACGCACAGGCGCTGGCTCATCGGGGCAAATCCGGAGCTCGCCGTGCTGATCGATTCGGTAATTGGCCCCGAGTGGCGTACGGAACCGAACAGACTTGCGGAACTCGAAAAATATATTGACCTCGGATTCGCAAAAGACGCCGCTGTGATAAAGCGCGCGAACAAAGTCCGCATGGCGGAGTATATAAAGAAGACGACCGAGATCGCCGTTGACCCCGAATCGATATTCGACGTGCAGGTAAAAAGGCTTCACATGTATAAGCGCCAGCTGCTTAACATTTTCGGCGTGATGGACATGTACCGCCGGATAAAGGAAGGTGAAGCGGGGGATATGTGCCCGCGCACTGTCATATTCTCGGCAAAAGCGTTTCCGGGGTACGGCCTTGCGAAAAACACGATTAAACTTATATGCACCGTCGCGGACAGGATCAATTCGGATACTTCCATCGGAGGAATACTGAAGGTCGTTTTCCTTCCGAACTATGACGTTAGCCTTGCGGAAAAACTGATCCCGGCGGGAGATATTTCCGAGCAGATATCGACCGCGTCCAAGGAAGCGTCGGGGACCGGAAATATGAAATTCATGATGAACGGCGCTGTTACGCTCGCGACGCTGGACGGAGCGAACGTGGAGATACGCGAGGCGGTAGGCGACGATAATATCATTCTTTTTGGAATGAATTCTGATGAAGTTATAGACATAGAGCAGCACGGCGGATACGATTCTTCGGCTCAGATCAGAAGCGATCCCAGGCTCGCGAAGATCATTGACCAGGTAAGCGACGGTTACTTCGGATTTGCGGGAAAGAACGAGTTCGCGCCGGTGCTCGACCACCTTATCAGGGACAATGATCCGTATTTTGTGCTTAAGGATTTTGCTTCGTACGTGAGTGCGCGCGATAAGATCGACGCTATATTCAGGGACAAGGCCAGATTTGACCGTATGTGTGCTGTGAATATTGCGAAATCGGGAAGATTTTCGAGCGATAATACTATCGCCGCGTACGCCGACGATATCTGGAACGTGGTTCACAGATGAGATTTTTTCACGATCCTGCTTCTGATGAATACAGATGTCCGCGCGGGGCGGTCGCGACCGGAAGTGCGGTTTTTCTGCGGTTCCGAATTGAAGACTGCGCGGATCCGGCGCGGCTTTCATTGACATTAACGCGTAGGTTCAGGGAAGAAGTGTCGGAGGTATCCGTTGAAAGCGCGGCCGTGTGCGGCGAGCTGTACGGGTTCAGGATAGGTGAAGACGTATTGTCCGCGCCGGGAGTATATTTTTACGGGCTCAGGTGCGGAGATGAAATGACCGGAAATATTGACCGTATCACTGTGTACGAGCCCGGCCTCAAAGCGCCCGAATGGTTCAAGAATGCCGTGATCTACCAGATCTTTCCCGACCGTTTCGCTATTTCCGAAGATCCGCGTGCAGTGCCTAAGGAAAACGCATTTACGTACGAGTCGGTAAACGACAGACCTGAATATATTAAGGACGCTGACGGCGAAGTCGTGCGCTGGGATTTCTACGGGGGGAACCTTAAGGGTATCGAGGACAATCTTTCTTACGTCGAAAGCCTCGGCGCCGATACGGTTTACCTGAATCCCGTATTTGAAGCGGCGTCAAATCACAGATATGACACGGGCGATTACGAACATATTGACGGCCTTCTCGGCGGCGACGCGGCCTTTTCGGAACTCGTGCAGAAAATGGATTTGCGAAATATGCGCCTTATTCTTGACGGCGTATTCAGCCACACGGGACGCAGGAGCAGGTATTTTGAAGCCGCGAAGAGGGGCGAGGCGCCGTATGCGGACTGGTATAATTTCAGGAGCGACGGAACATACGTGTGCTGGTGGGACGTCGCAGATCTGCCGTGTGTTAAAGAACTTGAGCCTTCATATCTTGAATATATCGTAACAGGCCGGGACAGCATCGTGCGCAGGTGGCTAAGGGCCGGGGCATCGGGCTGGAGGCTGGACGTGGCGGACGAGCTTCCGGATGAATTTCTGGAAGCCCTTATGACTGCCGCTGCGGACGAAAAGCCTGACGCCGCCGTTTTCGGAGAAGTCTGGGAAGACGGTACGGATAAGGTGAGCTACGGCATACACCGTTCATATTTTACCAAACACGAACTGCACTCTCAGACGAACTACCCGTTTCGCGAAAGACTGCTCAAATTTCTTGAGGGCAGCATGAGCGCCGGACAGATCTCCGGACTTTTTCTGGAAGATTCGATACATTATCCTCCGGAAGTGTATTATTCGCTCGTCAATATGACAGGCAGCCACGACGTTGAGCGGCTTTTTACATATTTGAAGCGGATAACGCGCGGAGACGGACGCCTTGCCGCCGGGCTGCTTAAAGCATACTCGCTCGTACAGTTCTGTTTCCCGGGAGTACCACTGATCTATTACGGCGACGAGATCTGTATGGAAGGCGGCACCGACCCGGACAACAGAAGGTTTTTCGACTGGAGCAGGGCGGGCGGCGATATGTGCGCATGGTTTTCCGGGCTTGCGGAATTAAGGCGCTCCGAAGAAGCGCTGACAGGCGGGTCAATATCGTTTATTGACGCCGGCGACAATATTTTCGCGTTTTCCCGCGCGGGAAATAACGGGAAATGCTTTTTGTGCGCCGTTGACCGCTTCGGGAGAGGCCCGGAATTCATTCTTGACCGGCTCGAACTGAACGCAAACGTAAACCGGATCAAAACCTCGCTTGATTTTGCGGGCGATTTTAGATATAATATACTAAAGCAGGCAGATGGCTATGCAATTTTACTGGAAATTGTATAATTCCGGCCTATTTTGCGCCTGCGTTACGGAGAGATCGAAATGAGATGCCCTTACTGCTCACACACTGAAGATAAAGTTATAGATTCACGGCCTGCAGAAGATTTTTCTGCGGTCAGAAGACGCCGCGAATGTCTTAAATGCGGGTCAAGATTCACGACTTATGAAAAGATCGAAGATATGCAGCTGATGGTCGTAAAGAAAGACGGCAGCCGCCAGCTGTTTGACCGCGATAAGATCACCATGTGCATTATGAAGGCATGCGCTAAACGGCCCGTATCCCTCGAACAGGCAGAAAAGATCTCCGTTGAGGTGGAGCAGCAGCTTCTCAATTCGATGAAACGCGAGGTTAGTTCGCATGAGATAGGCGAACTTATTATGACCAGACTTAAGGTGCTCGATGAAGTGGCGTACGTCCGTTTTGCGTCAGTATATAAACAGTTTAAAGACGTCGATTCTTTTATGGATGAACTTAAAAACATGATCGAGGGAAAAGGCCGCTGAAGGCCTGAAAAGCCCGGAAATATCCGGAAATATCCGGAAAAGCCCGGAAAAGTCCGTAAATATCCGGAAATCCCCGGAAAACTCCGGAAATGATCCGGAAACACACGAAAAAAAGCGCGAAAACTATTACCAGATATTTCCGGAAAAATACTCCGGAAATATTTGCTTTCTGCGGCACCGGAGTGGTATCTTCGTCCCTGCAGCCGGCATATGGCTGACTAATGGCCGGAGGTTCGGACAATGATCACTCGTTTTAATTCGGTTTGTTTGAGCGGAGTCACGGGGATGCTGACTTCTGTAGAAACATTTATCACACCCGGTATCAGGGAGTTCAGTATTATCGGACTCGCGGGAGCATCGGTTAAAGAATCTAAGAACAGGGTATGTGCCGCTATAAAAAACAGCGGCTTCGAACTCCCGAAAGGGAGGATAACGGTAAATCTGGCTCCTTCAGATTTCAGAAAAGAAGGTACCGGATTCGACGTTGCTATAGCAGCGGGGCTTATGTCGGCTTCGGGTATTATCGACGCGGAGGCGCTCGGTAATTTTGCGCTGATCGGCGAGCTGTCTTTAGACGGAATGGTAAAAAACGTCGCGGGCGTGTTCTCGATGTGTGTGTTTGCACAGAAGAACGGGATCAACGACGTTGTTATCCCGGAAGGCAACGTTAATGAAGTTTTATGCCTCGACGGGCTGCGGATCTGGCCGCTTTCGCGCCTGGATGATTTGGCGGCCATCTCAAAACGCGAAAAAACGCCGTTAAACGGCTCGCTGAGCGATTTTTGCGCTCAGGACGGGTTTCTTTCCGTCTCGGAGATAAAAGGCCATAAAACGGCTAAAAGGGCCGTTGAAATTGCCGCTGCCGGAAAACACAATCTGCTTATGCTCGGCGCCGTAGGCAGCGGGAAGACGATGCTGGCCCACAGCATACGTTCGATCATGCCTCCTCTTGAAAAACAGGACGTGTATGACGTCACTTCTGTCTACAGCCTCTGCGGACTACTTAACGAAGAGCACCCGGTTATTCGCGAACCTCCTTTCCGCGAAGTTCATACAGGGGTTACTAAAACGGCTCTGATAGGGGGAGGGAGACCTGTTGTCCCCGGCGAAATATCGCTGTCTCACAGAGGCGTGCTGTTTCTCGACGAAGCAACTGAAATTGACCGCGCCGTGATCGATTCGCTAAGGCAGCCCATGGATCTCGGAGAGGTTACGGTTTCAAGAGTGGGGCATATCGAGAAGCTTCCTGCGGATTTTTTGCTCGTATGCGCCATGAACCCGTGCAGATGCGGGAATCTGCTTGAAGGGCCCGAGAAATGTACCTGTACGCCTAAAATGATAAATCATACTCTCGAAAAGATATCCAGACCGGTACTGGACAGGATCGATATCCATATTCCGGTTAAAACGCCGGGTTATGCTGAAATAAAGTCCGACGATCCCGAACCTGCGGATGTAATTAGAAACAGGGTGTGCGCTGTGCGTGCGCTTCAGCGGGAAAAGATTGCTTTTAAAGGGTTTAAAGCGCATACTTATTCGCGGCTCGGAAGTGACGAACTTAATAGTGTTCTGGAATTGGAAAGCGGCTCGGAGAGGCTGCTCATGCGCTCGGCGGAATATCTTTCGCTAAGTATCAGAGCTTATAATAAACTTAAGGCGCTCGCGGGTACGATATCTGACCTGAACGGGCACTTAAAGGTGACGGAGAGCGATATGGCCGAAGCGGTGCAATACAGGATGATCGACCGGCGCCTGTTCGGCGAAGGAGGTGCTGCTGAAAATGCTGCGTGAGATCAACGGCACTTCGGTAATGGTCTGGCTCAGCCTGCTCGGGAGACCGAATTATCTGATATACAGCCTGCTTTTGAAGGAATTCGGCTCTGCTGAGGGGATTTACAACGCTTTTCTTGCCGGGAGGAAACCGGAATCGCTGCGGGCTTACGAAAAGGTATTGACAGCGTTCGCCGATCCGGGCCTTGCCGCGCAGGCGGCGGAAATCTGTAATAAGGCGGAAGCGCGCGGGATGAAGATCGTTACTCTGAACGACTGGAATTACCCGTATAAGCTCCGGAATCTGCCTTCCGCCTGTCCGCTGGTCCTTTATTATTACGGAGAGATAAACGAAGAGGATTTCAGCGAAGGCGGCGTTTCCGTAGCGGTCGTCGGGTCAAGGCATTGTTCGGTTTCCGGTGAGGCAAACGCTGAATCATTCTCGTACGAACTTTCGAAAAGAGGCGTCAATATCGTTTCCGGCCTTGCCCGCGGCTGCGACGGTGCCGCCCATACCGGCGCCCTTAAAGCCGGCGGCAGGACAACTGCGGTCCTCGCTTCCGGCGCCGACGTTATCTATCCGCCTGAACACAGAAATATGTATAACCGGATCATACGCTCCGGCGGCTGTGTCATGTCCGAATCTCCTCCCGGGACCGTTCCGTGCAAGCAGCTGTTTCCGGCGCGCAACAGAATTATTGCCGGCCTCAGCGATGCTGTGATAGTGGTCGAAGCGGCTAAAAAGAGCGGCGCACTGATAACCGCTGACAGAGCGCTCGAGGCGGACAGGCTCGTTTTCGCGCTTCCCGGCGACGTGAGAAATCCCATGGCGTACGGCGCCAACGAACTTATACGCCAGGGCGCGGTCTGTGCGCTCGACGTCGGGATCGTCCTCGAGGAGCTCGGGATCGCGGATGAGAAGGCGGTCAAGAGAAAGCCCGGTAACGGCTCTGCGGCCGGGCTCCCTTACCCGCAGAATGCCGTCTATAACGCCATAATTCACGGTGCGGTCAATGCAGATGAGATCGCAGCTGTCACGCAGCTTGAAATCAATGATATCGGGAGCGCGCTTACGCTTCTTGAAGTGAGAGGCCTTATAAAGAGCACCGGTACGGGAATGGTCAGGGAGAGTTTGGGCGACAGGTGAGTTAAGAGTTAAGGCCAGGCGGCTGGCGTTTAAAATCCCGCTTAAAATCTTCTTTACACGTTGCGATTGAAAGTGTATTATAAAAAAGTCAAATTAATATTGGAGTTGTGATTGATGGCTGATTATCTTGTAATTGTAGAATCTCCTTCCAAAGCGAAGAACATAGGACGCTTTCTGGGAAGCAAATATAAAGTTGACGCGTGCGTGGGACATCTGCGCGATCTGCCGGCGACGAAGCTTGCTATAGATATTGACGGCGGATTCGTGCCGCAGTACGTTAACATCCGCGGCAAGGCGGATATAATCAAGATGCTTAAAGAAGACGCTGCGGCGGCGAAGAAAGTGCTGATCGCGACGGACCCTGACCGCGAGGGAGAAGCGATAGCATGGCACCTTGAATACCTGCTCGGGATTGACAACGCATCCGTGTGCCGCGTTACTTTCCACGAGATCACGAAGAACGTCGTGCAGGAATCCGTAAAAGAACCCAGGGCAGTTGACCTGAACTTAGTGGACGCGTATCAGGCGAGAAGAGTGCTTGACCGCCTGGTCGGATATCAGATTAGCCCGGTGCTGTGGCGCAAGGTTAAGAAAGGTTTGAGCGCAGGCCGCGTGCAGTCGGTGGTGCTCAGGCTGATTTGCGACAGGGAAGCCGAGATCGAGGCGTTCGTTCCGAAAGAGTACTGGAGCATCGAGGCTGAGCTTTCAAAGCAGACGGAGCCTAAAAAGGATTCGGACAGATTCAAGGCGAGATATTACGGCGGGCTCGACGGAAAGAAAAAGAATATAGCAAATAAAGAAGCGGCGGATAAAGTCCTCGAAGACGTCAGGAACGCTGTTTTTGAAGTCAGGTCGGTAAAGACAACTAAAAAGAAGAAGTCTCCCGCGCCGCCGTTTATTACCAGTACGCTTCAGCAGGAAGCGTCAAGGCGCCTGAATTTCCCGTCGGCTAAGACTATGTCCGTAGTTCAGTCGCTGTACGAAGGCGTTTCGGTCGATGCTTCGGGCGGTACAGGTCTTGTAACGTATATAAGAACAGACTCTACGCGTATTTCGGACGAAGCGCAGGCCGCCGCTGTCGCACATATTAAAGAAGTGTACGGCGACAAATACGTGCCGGGGTTCAAGCGTGTGTACAAAAATAAGAACGCGGCGCAGGACGCGCATGAAGCGATCCGCCCGACGCATATCGATTTCACGCCCGAAAAGATCAAGTCGAAGCTGACAAACGATCAGTACAGGCTTTACAAGCTTATTTATGACCGCTTCATTGCGAGCCAGATGGCGGACGCAGTATTTGAAGTGTGCAACGTAGATATCACCGCCGGAAACAGCCTGTTCAAAGCGAGCGGTTCGGTGCCCGTTTTCCCCGGATTTACGAAACTCTACGAAGAACGCCAGGACAGTGAGAGCGAAGAAAACGTTAAACTGCCGCCACTTTCGGAAGGCGAAAAACTTGACCTCGAGCGCGTGACGCCTGAGCAGAAGTTTACTCAGCCTCCGAGCAGATATACGGAAGCGTCGCTTATTAAAACGCTTACCGAATACGGCGTAGGAAGGCCAAGTACGTATGCGCAGATCATTTCGGTAGTATTCACGCGCGATTACGTTGTGAGAGAGAAAAAACTGCTTGTCCCGACCGAACTCGGAAAGACGGTGAACAAATACCTTAACGGCGCGTTTCCGAATATTGTCGACGTTTCGTTTACGGCCGGTATCGAGGAGGAACTCGATAAGATAGCGCAGGGAGAGAAGCAGTGGACAGGCGTTATAAGCGACTTCTACGAAGGCTTTTCAAAAGAACTCAAGAGCGCGATCGAGGAGACGGACCGGATGAAAGTACCTGACGAAGTCAGCGACGTCAAATGCGAAAAGTGCGGCAGACTGATGGTGTATAAGCAGGGAAAATTCGGCAGGTTCCTGGCGTGCCCCGGCTATCCGGAATGCAAAAACACTAAGAACATCACCGAGAACGTGGGCGTGAACTGCCCGGACTGCGGCAGACCGCTCGTTTATCATAAGAGCAAGGCAGGAAAAAAATACATAGGCTGCAGCGGATATCCGGAATGCAAGTTTATATCCTGGAACGTACCGACCGGTGAAAAGTGCCCGAAGTGCGGAAAACATCTTGAGTACGCATTCAGCAAGACGGGCAGGCGGTTCGTAACGTGCAGCAACAAAGAATGCGATTATAAGTCTTACGGCAAGAAAAAGAAGGATGAGACGTAATGGCTGTTTATATAGTCGGCGGCGGATTTGCAGGTTGTGAAGCGGCGTATCAGCTCGCTGCGAGGAACGTGCGCGTTAAGCTGATCGATATGAAACCGGTTAAATATTCACCGGCTCACGTGAGCGAAAAGCTGTGCGAGCTCGTATGCAGTAATTCATTTAAATCGTCGGACGTTAACACGGCTTCGGGCCTCCTTAAGGAAGAGATGCGCGTCCTGAATTCACTCGTGCTGAGCTGCGCAGATGAAAGCACGGTCCCGGCGGGAGGAGCGCTCGCCGTTGACCGCGAAATATTCGCCGGACTCGTGACGCGAAGACTTCAGGATGAACCGTGCGTGGAGATCATAAGCAAAACGGTGGAAAGCATTGACGAACTCACCTCGCTGCCGGACGCGCAGGCGGTGATCATCGCCACCGGGCCTCTTACAGACGAGGCGCTTTCAAATGATATTAAAAACAGGCTGGGAGAGGATTCTCTCAGCTTTTTTGATGCCGCAGCGCCGGTGGTTTATAAAGAAAGCATCGATTTCGACAAGGCGTTTTACGCGTCAAGGTACGGCAAGGGCGATTCGGATTATATTAACTGCCCGATGAACGAAAGCGAATACGCCGCTTTTTATAACGAACTCATAAACGCACAGTGCGCGGAGGTCAAGGATTTCGACAATGACTGCGTTTACGAAGGCTGTATGCCCGTAGAAGTTATGGCCAGGCGCGGTTTCGATACATTGAGATACGGCCCGATGAAGCCGGTAGGAATCACCAGACCCGGCACTAATGAACGCTATTATGCCGTGGTACAGTTAAGGCGCGACGACAGCGCGGATACGCTCTACAATATAGTAGGGTTTCAGACGAGACTAAAATTCGGGGAGCAGAAGCGCGTCTTCGGAATGATCCCGGGGCTGGAGAATGCCGAATACGCCAGGTACGGCGTAATGCATAAAAATACGTATATAAAATCTCCGGGACTGCTCGACGAGACGTATATGCTAAAGAAAAGCCACGAGGGAGAGGAAGCCTCCGTGCCTGTATTTTTCGCGGGGCAGATCACGGGCGTCGAAGGATACATCGAATCAGCTTCTTCCGGACTTATTGCCGGCATCAACGCATATTGCACCCTGAAGGGGCTCAGACCTTTCATCCCGGGCGCAGGAACACAGGTAGGCGCCCTGAGTGCGTACGCTGCAGGCTACGGAGGTGCTGATTTTCAGCCTATGGGTGCGAATTTCGGCATTATGACACCTGTTCTTCCGGAAGGCTCCTTCAAAATACGTGATAAAAAGCGCAAAAAAGAATTGATTTCAAAGAGCGCTTTGGATATACTTAACCATATAAAAACAGATAGGAGTGATTTGTTTTGATTCAGAAGTCTGACAGAAGATTTTTAAACAGCACCTGGATCGCGCTGAACGACGGTCAGTGCGAGAAAGAGAAGACAGAGATCGCTAACGCGTGGTCCGGCGAAAAGCCCTGGGACAGATACAGCGATATCGACGTTGGGAACGGACTTCCGGTATTCCGCAAAAAATTCGGTACCGCCGCTAAAAAGCCCGTAAAATGCACCGTATACGCAACTGCGCTCGGCTGCTTCGAACTATTCATGAACGGAAAGCGCGTGGGTAAAAAGAGCGGAAACGGCTACAAATACGACGAGCTCAAGCCCGGCTGGACTGATTTCAACAAACGCACACTTTTCTATACATACAACCTTACGCCGTTCCTTTCCGAAGACGGCGTAAACTGCCTGATCGCTCCGGTCTCGAACGGCTGGTACCAGGGCAGGATCTCGTTCAACACGTACGGAACACATAAGGTCGCATTCAACGCGGTGCTCGAGGTCGAATACGAAGACGGCACGAAACAGACGATCACTACCGACACCGACTGGGAAGCGAAGATCACCGGACCGGTGATTGCCGCAGACATCTGGGACGGCGAAGTGTACGACGCCGAAAGAACGTCATTCGAAGAATTGTCCCTCCCCGGAAAGAGGACTCAGGGCTGGGAAAAAGTCCAGAAATATGAGGAATTTAACGGCATCGTTACTAAGAACGTCGCGCCGCCCGTAAGGATCAGACGCATAACGATGAAACCTGTAAAACTCACGCGCTATACCGACGTCGATACTTCGGACGGAACAGATTTCGGAAGAATAATCGTAAGCGCGACAGTTAAAAAGCCCGGCGCCGTGACCCTTAAAAAAGGCGAAAAATTCATATACGACATGGGTCAGAATATGGTCGGCTGGGTCAATTTCACAGTTTCCGGAAAGAAAGGCACCCGCATTACCACAAGGTACGCCGAAATGCTCAACGACTCCGGACTTAAGAGCAGGGGCAACGACGGTCCCGAAGGCTCCGTTTACACCGCAAACTACCGCAGTGCAAAAGCGCGCGGAACGTATATTTTAAGCGGCGCGGGAGACGAATCGTACCATCCGATGTTCACGTTCTACGGCTTCAGATATATCGAAGTCACCGCAGACGCAGACGTCGAGATAAAGGCGCTAAAAGCGGACGTCGTAGGTTCGGATAACGTAGAGACAGGCTCGATCGAGACCTCTTCGAAAGACGTAAACAAACTCATTTCCAACATTCTCTGGGGCCAGAGAGGAAATTACCTGACGGTACCGACCGACTGCCCGCAGAGAGACGAAAGACTCGGCTGGACCGGCGACACGCAGATATTCTGCGGCACCGCAGCCTACAACGCAAACGTGCTCGACTTCTTCCGCAAATGGCTCGTTGACGCCGCGGACAGCCAGAGCGAAGCCGGGGCATTCTCCGACGTAGTGCCGAGAGTGCGCGTCGTTGGCGAGGGCAACGCCGCGTGGGGAGACGCGCCGGTCATTGCCGCCTATACGATGTACCGGATGTACGGCGACGTTAAGATCGTAAAAGATACTTACCCTTCGCTCGTAAAATATATGAATTATCTTTCGAATTTCGGCCTGAACGGCCCGAATCCCGGCTACGGCGACTGGCTGGCGTACGAACCGACCGATAAGCGTTATATCTGCATCTGCTACTATGCGTACGACGCGCTTATTATGGAAAAACTTTCCGCGCTGCTCGGAAAGACACGCAAAGCCGCTTCGTACCGCAAGCTTTACGAGCGGATCAGGCGCTATTTCAAGAAATTGTACTTCAAGCGCGGAAAGCTTACCGAGACTTCGCAGACAGCTTATCTGCTCGGGCTCAGGTACGGGCTCGTTCCGGATTCGTACGTCGAAGAGGCAAAACGGATCCTGGCGAAAAAGATCGTTGACAACGGATATAAACTCAGCACCGGCTTCGTCGGTACGGGTATTTTGAACGTTTCACTGAGCGAGTTCGGCATGGACAATCTCGCGTACTCGCTGCTGCTTCAGAAGGGCAATCCTTCCTGGCTCTACAGCGTCTATCAGGGTGCGACGACGATATGGGAGCGCTGGAATTCGTACACGCTTGACAAAGGCTTCGGCGACGTGGGAATGAACTCTTTCAACCACTACGCATACGGTTCCGTTCAGGAGTGGATGTATAAATACATGCTCGGCATCGATAACGACGAGGAAGATCCCGGCTTCCGCCACATCATTTTAAGACCGACTCCGGATACCAGAACTGCTGACGAAATGCCTGAAGGCCAGGAGCACATCACGTGGGTCAAGGGACATTACAATTCCGTCGCCGGCGAGATCGCAGCTTCGTGGTCAATGGAAAGTGATTCTTTCGTGTACAACGTTTCTATCCCGCAGGGCGCGTATGCGACGCTCTATCTGCCTGTGTTTGACGAAAATGCAGGTACGATCACGTGCAACGGTACAGTGAGCCCCGTTTCGGATTTCGAGCGGGAAGGGTCCAAACTGAAGATCGATCTTGCGTGCGGAAAATACACGTTTGAGGTCATGAGATAAAGCAGTGAGGTAGTTTTAATGAAGATCAGGCGCGGGTTAGTATTGCTGATATTACTTGGATTGAGCGCCGCGGTAATGAGCGGATGCGGCGGAGGCCCCGCCGCGCCCTCGCTGACCGTGAAGCCCGGCTCGGAAGACGTTATCATCACGCCTATATCCGTGGATATAAAAGGAAGCGACGATCCGGCCGTTGACCGCACAGACGGACCTTCGAATACACCCGGTCCGGGCGGGGATACGCAAACCGACGGTCACGCGGGTCCGACACCTGTTGTCGATCCCACGCAGCCGCTCGCCGGACTCGTAATATGCGTTGACGCAGGCCACCAGGACACCGGAATCAGTGAAAAAGAACCGTGTGCTCCGTGGGGACCTGACGCTAATTCCAAGGTCAACAATACCGTTATGAAAGCGAAGGCTACTTCCGGTACTTCGGGCGTAAGCACGAAAAAGACCGAATACCAGGTGAATCTGGAGATCGCATTGAAACTTCGCGACGCACTGGAGGCAAAAGGCGCGACAGTCGTCATGAGCCGCACGGACAATTCCACCAGGCTTTCGAACATGGACCGTGCGCTGATGGCGAACGAAAGGAACTGCGTGCTTACGTTCAATATCCACTGCAACGGTTCGGACAATCAATCCGTTTCCGGGATCGAGCTTTACGTGAGGGGCGCCGGCGACAATACTTCCGAGTACGCCGAGCGTTCGAAAAATGAAGCTGCACTGGGTCAGAAGCTGCTCGACAAACTGGCTGCCGGTACGGGTGCGAAAAAGCGCAGCGTAAATAAGAGCGATTCGTATACAGGTATAAACTGGCGCGACCATACCACGTTCATCATCGAATGCGGCTTTATGAGCAACCCTGAGGAGGACGTGAATCTAAGTACTCCTGAATATCAGGATAAACTTGTCAATGCCATCGTAAAGTTTACGGTCGAGGATTTTAAAGGATGAATAATTGTAAAGCGGCGCGAAAATGCATTGTTATGCGGCTTTGCGCCGTTTTTATGTCCGTTTTGGTGCTTATCCCGGCGTGCGGGTGCGGCATTATTGAGGACATTTTGCTCCCGGCAGCTACGGCAGAGAATGCAGGCGGCACGACTGACGGCGATCCCGAAACGCCTTACGGAGCAGCTTCGCCGAGTCCGTTACCGGAGCTGACTGAAGCGGAAAAACAGTTCTGGAAGCAGGCGGAAAAACTGCTGGATTACTACGAAGACGTTGCCCTCGGCTCCGAATACGGCGATGCCGACGGAAAAGTGCATAAGTGGAAGGAAACGGTTAAACTTTACGTTCACGCCTCGCCGGAATACGAAAAATATAAAGATTTTTACACACGATTTATTGACCGGATGAACGCGATCGAAGGATTTCCCGGGATCGAGTTTACGGATGATCCTGAAAACGCCTCGCTTACACTCGAATTTGTCAGCGCGGAAGAACTGCAAAATGAGATCGGGGCCGGGAAGGATCAGGCGTACGGCTTTGCGCGCATCTCTTGGTATAACAGCAGCGGAGAGATCTTTAAGGGCAATATCTATATCGTGCGTGAGGAGGATTCGTCCGAAGCTGACGTTAAACATACGCTGGTCGAAGAAACTGCGCAGGCAGCGGGCCTTATGAACGACTCGTACAGATACGAAACCAGTATATTCTATCAGGGCTATTCAACTGTCAATAAGCTGTCGGAAGAAGACGAGATATTGCTCAGAATGCATTATTCAGAATACCTGAGCGGCGGCATCGATGCGGCACAGGTCAGAGAGATCGTCACAAAGCTTGCCAATTCATAAGATTTGTGGCAGAATATAAGATCGGAAAACGGCGCGGTGCGAAGTTCTTTCGTGAGCGCGTTCTATTATACACGTTCTGCGGGCGGGGACGCCGGGCAGAAAAATTAAAAAAAGGAATAATTTGGATCATGAAAAGAAATATTTTTACGTCTGAATCTGTGACAGAGGGGCATCCGGATAAAATATGCGACGCGATAGCCGACAGGATACTTGACGCGCTGATCGGGCAGGATCCCGGGTCCCGCGTGGCGTGCGAAGTTACCGCAGCGACCGGCCAGATAATGATCTTCGGCGAGATAACTACCAAAGCGGTGGTAGATTATACTAAAATTGTCCGCGACACCGTGCGCGACATAGGATATACAAGCTCCGAAATGGGCTTCGACGCCGATACGTGCGCCGTGATCAACTGCCTCAACAGGCAGTCTCCCGACATAGCGATGGGCGTCGACGTTGCCCTTGAGACCCGCGACCATACCGAAGCGAGCCTTCAGCTCGGCGCAGGCGATCAGGGTATGATGTTCGGCTATGCGTGCAACGAAACTCCTGAGCTGATGCCGCTGCCGATCAGCCTTGCGCATAAGCTTACGCGCAGGCTCACCGAAGTACGCAAGCAGGGGATACTTCCGTATCTGAGACCGGACGGGAAGGCGCAGGTTTCAGTCGAGTACGACGGGGCAAACAAGCCGCGCCGCATCGATGCGGTGGTCGTTTCGAGCCAGCACAGCCCTGACGTTGACGTCGGTCAATTGCGTTCCGATATTGAGAAGTTCGTGATCCGCGACGCGATCCCTGCTGAATTGATCGATGACAATACAAAGTTCTTTATTAATCCTACCGGGCGCTTCGTTATCGGCGGTCCGTGCGGCGATTCCGGGCTCACAGGCCGTAAACTTATTGTCGACACTTACGGCGGCATGGGCAGGCACGGCGGCGGAAGTTTTTCCGGCAAGGATCCTACTAAAGTTGACCGTTCGGCCTCTTATATGGCGAGACATATCGCCAAGAGCGTCGTGGGCAGCGGCCTTGCGGACAGGGTGGAAGTGCAGATAGCGTACGCGATCGGCGTCGCGCATCCCGTTTCTGTCAGGCTCGATACGTTCGGCACTGAAAAGGTAAGTGTGGATTCGATCGAGCGCGCGATACTCGACACTTTCGATCTGCGTCCCGGCGCGATCATAGATTATCTCGATCTTCGCAAGCCTATTTACGCACTGACGTCAAACTACGGCCACTTCGGCAAGGAAAACTGCGGCCTGAAGTGGGAAGAGGTCAGGAAAATTCGGGCTTGAACAACGAGCAACAACTCTAAACTCTAAACTCTGAACTCTGAACTCTAAACTCTGAACTCTGAACTCTGAACTCTGAACACATCGGAGATAGTTGCACGTTCCTATTTGTTCGTTCTTCTTTTATGCACCGTCGATTTGCTGTTTGAACCGGGACCGATATTGACCGAGACAGCCTCGCCGCCGGGCAGCGGCATTTGACCTTTTGCCCTTATCAGCGGCGTTTCAAGCGGCTTGAAATCGAAATCTGCGAAACCGGGCCGCACGGGCGTAATGCCGAGCACGTATTTGCCGTAAAGAATGACGGGGATCGCAGACCAGCCGTGGCACAGGCTGCCCGCGTCGCCGAAAGCCCAGGCACCGTCGATATGCTCCCAGAAAGACGTTGCCCCGTTATACAGCATATAGCCCCATTTTTCGGCGATCTCATCGAAAACGTAAGCTGCGTATTTGCTTCCGAGACCTAAAAGCGCCTCATATTTGAAGATTGAATGGCTGAGCGTGACGGGTACGAACCTCTTCGGGCTGCCAGGGACGATCGAATCCGCCTCTTTTTCGTAATCTAAAAGGATCGGGCCGCGTTTACCGGTCAATATTTCGGCGACGCGGTCAATTTTTGCAGCGGGTACGGCTCCGGCGTAGAGGGCGAGGGCGTGCGTAAGCTCGCTGTAATGCACTTTGCTGCCGTTGACGATATACGTGGCGTAAGCGTCGCGCTCGCTGTTCCAGAAGGTATCGTGGAACGATGAGACAACAGACTTGTGGAGCATCTCGTACCAGGAGAATTGACGCCTGTAATCGTGCTCGTCATCCTGCTCGTGATGCCTGATGAGCCACGCCGAAAGTTTTGACGCCGCATCGAGCGCCAGAGCGTAGAACAGGGTGAGGGGAGCGTCGGCATTGTCCTCGCCAGCCTTTCTGATGCCGGGCATTGCGGAATTGTCCATCAGATCGGACCATTCGTAGAAATTCCACGCTCCGGGAGTGGTAAACGGCCCGAGCCTGTCTGTGCCGCGCGAATGCAGCCAGAACGTGTGGATGATCTTCTCGACCGTCGGGAACACTTCTGCGGCGAACAGGTAATCGCCTGAATACAGCACGTATTCGCACAGTTCGACGATCCACATAAGCGAGAAGCACGGGATCCAGACGGAAACTTTTGCTGGAGCGCAAAGCTCAAGCTGCCCGTCGGACCTGAGAGAATGTGAAAGCAGTCTGAGACTCGCCTTCGGAAAATCGTATTCGCCGAAAGAATAGTAGCCGGCGAGCATCTGGTTCCTCGAATCCATCGAATAGAGCGCCTGCTCGCGCCACGGACAATCTTCGTAATGTTCGTGCATGCATAGCCTGAGCGTATCGAGGCTTACCTGATATATCTTATTATGCAGCGAGTCTGACGAACTGAAGCCGCAGACGTCGGTAAGCGGGTAGTCGGTATTGAGTATTCCGGCATAGTAGAGTTTGAAATCGAAAGAAGTGACGAAAATCTGCACGTACCGAAGCCCCATCCGCTTCGAATAATGCGTAAACTGCTGCCTTCCGCCGCAGCACGTGTAAACGCCCGAGAAGCATCTGCCGCCAACGAATGATCTTACGCGCAGGTCGATCAGATGTTCTCCGTAACCTATGTAGACTTTAGTGCCGGCCGGGGCGTCAATGTCGATGTGGAAATAACCCGCGCTTTCGCGGCCGAGGTCAACGAGTGCGTAGATCCCGTGGTAAGGTTTGGCGGCGGGGTATCTGAAATGGAACGGCTGCGTTTCAGCATCTGACGGAACGCCTCCGAACGACAGATCGGCCGTATATCCGCTGTCGGTTATTTCGTGAGTATACCTCTGGCTGAGAGAGGCGTGCTGGAGTTTCTGCGCGGTGAGAGCGTCGTTTTCGTCGCTCATTATACGGAACAGCCCCTGAGTAACGATTTTAGCACGCGCAGGAGGCCCTACGATCAATTTTTGTATCGGGCGCGGATAGAGAGGCACCCTCGTGCGTTCGCGCGGTTTTAGGGGGTATTCTGCGAAATACAGGGCCATTCTGGATTCGGCGGCGGGGAAGTACGGGCGGAGCACCTGGAGGGCCTGCGCGTTGTATTCGAACGAGTAGCCGAGCTGCCCGGTGATCATTTCCATATTTCCGGAGCGGTACGCGGGGTTAAGTCTGCCGAGGGTGGCTGCGGAGCTTTCCGCGAGGACCTTCTCGCCGTTATAGACGACGTAGCAGAAGCCGGGCTCGCCGTGGAGGTACGTTGACGAGGAAGTGCCCTGGTAGTATATGAGAAATCTGAGCGTGTTTTCGCCTTCGCGAAGGTAGTCGGAGATGTTTATCTCGTCGTAGACTTTCGCGTCGGGGAAGTCGGCAAACTGGCCGGTGGAAACGAAAACGCTGTTGACCCAGAGCGCGTACTGAGAATCTGCGCTGATGCGTATCATCATCCGGTCGCCCGGGAAGAAGGCGGAAACGTCATTGTCCGTCTCGCTTCCGGTCTTTGCCCCCGCGTTCCGGCGTGCGTCAACACGGGCGGTCCCGGGGGATGCGCATTCAAATCTTACGGTGAAGCTGTCGGTGAAATCTCCGTACGTGTTGGGCGTGTTTTCGTCGCTGTTTACGAGCCAAATCCATTTCATAAACGCTCACTCCTGATATTTTTTTGTTTACAGACGTTCTAAGAAGCGTTTGACGCCCTCGAGCGCCTTTTTTATGTGATCTGCTGAATACGCGTAAGAAGCGCGCACGAAACCCTCTCCGGATGCGCCGAAAGCATTGCCCGGAACGAGCGCGATCTTCTCCGCCGAGAGCAGCTTTTCGCAGAATTCGTCCGACGACAGGCCGGTCGAAGAGATGTTCGGGAAACAGTAAAAAGCGCCTTCGGGTTCGGTGCATCTGAGACCGAGGTCGTTGAAGCCTTTTACTATGAGCCTGCGCCTGTAATTGTATTCGCGGCGCATTTCCTCTATGTCGCCGTCTCCCTGCGATAGCGCTTCGATCGCGGCGTACTGGCTCGCGGTCGGGGCGCACATTATTGCATACTGGTGAAGCTTCGTCAGAGCGGCGCATACGGGCTCCGGAGCCATGGCGTATCCGAGGCGCCAGCCGGTCATGGCGTAAGCTTTTGAAAATCCGCTGACGATCACCGTGCGTTCTTTCATGCCCGGGATCGACGCGATGGACGTGTGCCTTTCTTCTGTGTACGTCAGTTCTGCGTATATTTCGTCCGAAATAACGACGATGTCGGTGCCGTTAAGTACGGCGGCGATCTCTTCGAGTTCTTTGCGCGAAAGAACGGATCCGGTCGGGTTATTCGGGAATGGCAGCACGAGCAGCTTGGTTTTTCCGGTGATCGCGGCCTTCAGGGCTTTAGCAGTTAATTTAAATCCGTCTTCTTCTTTCAGGTCAATGTATACGGGCGTGGCGCCGCACAGACGGGCTAACGGTCCGTAGCATACGAAGCTGGGCTGGGGGACAATTACCTCGTCTCCCGGCTTTATGAATGCTCGCATCGACAGGTCGATCGCTTCCGAGCCTCCGACGGTGATAAGTACGTTTTTTTCAGTATAATCGAGTCCGAAGCGCCGTTTCATATATAAGGCTGCCTCGCGGCGCAGCTCCTTAAGCCCTGAGTTCGCCGTATACTGGGTGCGGCCTTTTTCGAGCGAACGTATTCCGGCATTTCTGATGTGCCAGGGCGTAATAAAGTCAGGCTCGCCGATCCCGAGAGAGATGACGCCTTCCATCGTTGATGCGATGTCGAAAAGCCTCCGTATGCCTGAAGGAGGCAGGGAGGTGAGCACGTCGTTTAATTGTGTTTCCGGTCTGAATTCTGTCAAAACAGCATCACCTGTCTGTCATCGGTCTGTTTGTTTTCAAACATTATACCGTCTTCTTTATATTTTTTGAGCACGAAGTGTGTGGCTGTGCTTACGACAGCTTCCATCGGGGCAAGTTTTTCTGCCACGAACAGTGCGACTTCGTTCAGGTTTTTGCCTTCGATCTGGAGGGCAAGGTCGTACGTTCCGGACATCAGATATACGCTTTTTACCTGGTCGTATTGGTAGAAGCGTTCGGCGATCTGGTCGAATCCGCGCCCGAACTGCGGTGTGACTTTCAGTTCTATGAGTGCGGTGACAAGTTCTTTGGACGTCTTGCGCCAGTTTATCATTACTTTTTTTCCGACAATTATGCCTTCTGCTTTGAAGCGTTCGATCTTCTGACTGACTTCCTCTTCCGTTATGCCGAGCATGACGGCAATGTCTTTTGCGCTGAGTTCGCTGTCTTTATCCAAAAGTTCGAGAATTTCGTTGTCCATCGTCATTAACTCCTGAAAGATTTTTATATGCGGATCTGAGTGCGGTCAACGCAGGTCTGCCCGGATCCGTTCCTGTATTGTAATTTTAACATATTAAGGACGTTTTGTCACTTTATTATTTACTAACGACAGCAATGTATGTTAAAATCGCTGCGCTGTTTCAGAGCGGACAATATCAGCGCTGCATTTTTTGAGCCGGAGGTCAATTATGAAGAAAAAAGTGATCAATATCGTTAATTTCGTGAGGGGCGTTGAGCCGCGTGAACCGGAGAAGGATCTTCTTCTGCCCGTGATCGAAGAACTGAAAGTGAACAGGAGATACGGTCTGAAAAGTACCGTCCTTCTTCAGTATGATGCGCTTTTGAGAGATGATATAGTGTCCGTTTTCAGTGACGGTGCGCCGGACGTGGAGTTGGGCCTGTGGTTTGAGATGAACAGGCCTCTTACCGAGGCGGTCGGGATAGAGTGGCGCGGCAGGCCGGGCTACGACTGGGACTGGTACGTGAATCCCGGGTTTTTACCTGCTTATACTCAAGCGCAGCGAAAGCGGCTGATCGACGAGGCGTTTTACAAATTCAAAGAGATATTCGGATCATTGCCCAAAACTGCCGGTTCGTGGCTGCTGGATGCGTACTCGATGGAGTATATGAGCGGGAAATACGGCATTGACGCTATGTGCATATGCAGAGAACAGTTTGCGGTCGATGCGTATACGCTCTGGGGAGGCTATTATACCGGCGGATATTATCCGTCAAGAAATAACGCTTTATGCCCGGCATCGAGTAAAGCAAATCAGATTGACACGCCTGTGTTCAGAATGCTCGGGCTCGATCCGATATACGGTTACGACGAGGCCAAGTATCCGACGGGAGTCTGGGGCTGCAATACGATGGAGCCGGTATGGACTTCTGGTTCCGACAGGCGGATAATGGAATGGTATATGGACGTTTATTTTAATTCGCCCTGTCTTTCGTACGCATATGCGACTACCGGGCAGGAGAACAGCTTCGGCTGGCCTGCTATATGTAAAGGTTATGAACTTCAGGCGGAATTGATCGCGAAATTGGCCGCGGAAGGAAAAGTTTCGTGCGAAACGCTCGGGGAGACAGGCAGACAGTTCAAAGCGGCGTACAGCAGTACTCCGTGCAATGCATTGACCGCGCTTTCGGATCGCACGGACAACGGCATTAAGGCGGTTTGGTATGATTCTCCGAATTACAGAGCGGGGCTCGTGCTTGAACCGGGCGGCGGGCTGTATCTTAGGGATCTTAATATGTATAATGACGAATATAAGGAACGCTATCTCGAAGAACCTTGCCTTACGTGGGACGCGAGATATGACGATCTGCCCGTCGTTGACAACAGGCTCTGGTCCGGCGGGGGAGTGGAATCCGCTATGGTTATTTCGAATGCTGTCAATGCAGATAGCTTTACGGTTTCCGAGAGCGGCGACGATACTCTTTGCGTTCGCTTTGCCGCCGGGCAGTCTGCGGCAAAGGCCGATGAGCCCTGTTCTCTTATTTTCAGACCTGATGGAATAGAAGTCATTTGCATTGACCGGATCAAATACATGCCGGGAAAACCGGAAGCGGGGCAGAAAATTGAATTTGATAAGGAAGCTGGACTTTTCCGCCTCGAACATTGCGGATTCGGTTACTCCTTCAGAGTAAGCGGCGCTGACGTGGCAGCAATACGGGATCGGGAAGAGCTGTATTACGAGCTCTCCCGCAGAGCAAACGAAAATATCACCGTTTGCTTAAAATAAAACGGTCTGAGAAGAATTAAAAGCGAAAAATCAATGAGAATCGATAAAAAACGATAAAAATCAGCAAAAATCAATCATCCTCTGATTCTGATCGCGGCGCAGGTTCTTCGCCGTTTTCTTCAGCCAAAGGATCTTTTTTCTTTTTACGGCGCCCGAAAATATGGATCCTTGACCAGAAATAGATTATCGTCTGACCGGGAATCCCGAGAATGAGTATGTACCATACTGAAATGTTAAACATCTGAAATATGATGCAGATCGCCAGCAGCACCGACCACATCAGCAGGGAAATTATCAGGAAATTCTTTCTGCGCTTGAACCATATTGAATTTAATACGAGCCACAAAATGAACGTAGCAGGAAGTGCGGCAACAAAACAAAGCAGATTCTTTAACGAAGGAGCAGATGCATGCAGTATAACAAAGACGGTCGCGGCGATGAGCCAGATAAGCACTACTAAGATCGCCAGAATAAATTTGCGGTTCGATATACGCCGCCTCAAACGGCTGAACCCGCCGTCTGTTTTTGAAAAGAAACTGCGGTGTTCCTTTGTAAAAAGATAATCCACGGAAACGCCGAACATATCAGCGATCTGCTTTAAAACTATAGCGTCGGGGATGGATTCGCCGCGTTCCCATTTAGAAACAGCCTTATCGGTATAGTTAAGTTTTTCGGCAAGCTCCGC
Source organism: Clostridia bacterium (assembly GCA_017508875.1). Lineage (GTDB taxonomy): Bacteria > Bacillota > Clostridia > UBA1212 > UBA1255 > UBA1255. The sequence goes on from JAFWQX010000106.1 coordinate 42,316, forward strand.
CTGCGTCATTCCTTTGGAGCGGCGCAGATGCGATATATTGTTTGAGATAATTTGCTTATATTCTTCCATATTTATCAAACGGCTCCAAATGATAATGATCAGATGCTCCGGGGCGGTTCAACGAACCGTATAGTTAGTATAGCATTAAAATGGCCTCAAATCAAGCGCTTTCTGGTACTTTTCCGACAATTTTTTCCAACTCTACTGCCGGTTTACATGCGGTAGAACAGTTCTCTACCGCCGGATTTTACGGTAGAAAAGCCGTTTCAAACAGTTTATTGAATTATTTATATATATTAACTATACTAAAACCCGTAAAAGACTGACGTACGGTCTTACGGAGGTTGTTATGAGTTCATATGTTTTGTTTACAGATCTTTCTTGTGATATTGAGCCGGAACTTTTAAAAGAATGGGACGTGGAATTCTGCTCCCTTAAGCACTACTTCACCGATGAACCTGAAAAAGAATATACAAATTTGACTTACCCGGTAAAACAATTCTATGACGAAATGCGAAACGGCAGAGTGTCCAAGACTTCTGCTATAGATATAGGGACTTTTGTGGAGGAGTTCAGAAAAATACTTGATACGGGAAAAGATATACTCTATCTTGCGTTCTCTTCCGGACTCAGCAGCACGTACAATAATTCGGTCGTTGCCGCCGGACAGCTGGCTCCGCTATACCCGGACAGGAAGATCCTGATCTCAGATACGCGTTCCGCCTCGGCCGGAATGGGCCTGCTGGTATACCTTACGGCAATGAAGAAACGCGAAGGCGCCACTATGGAAGAAGCTTTTGCGTATGCCGAAGAGCAGAAATTCCACCTTTGCCACTGGTTTACCGTGAGCGATCTCGTTTACCTTAAGCGCGGAGGCAGAGTAAGCGCTGCTGCTGCTTTCTTCGGAGGCGTGCTCGGTATAAAACCTGTACTTCACATGGATGATCCCGGCCATCTGATCCCTATGATGAAAGTAAAAGGGCGAAAGAATTCTATACTTAAAATGGCGGATAAATACGGTGAACTCAGCATCGATCCCGCAGGAGGAACGGTATTCATCTCACACGGAGACTGCATTGAAGACGCGCAGATGCTTGCCGGAATACTTGCCGAGCGATATGGCGTAAAAGTACAGCTTATCACTTACGTGGGTTCGGTCATCGGGGCACATTCCGGGCCCGGTACGCTCGCGCTGTTCTTCCTGGGCACGCAGCGCTGACATCCGTTTTGGAGGTTAAGTTTAATGAATTACAAGAGCGAAAAACTACTGAACGGCGAGATGTACGGCTGGATGCTCAAGTGCGCGGCATGCGAGCTTAAGATCCACATTAAAGACGTAAACGATCTTAACGTTTTTCCTGTGCCTGACGGCGATACGGGGGACAATATGTGGCGCACGATCAATGGCGGCGTTAAGGCTTTAGGTGCGTGCAAGACCGAAGGCCTCCCTGACGCGGTGATCACTTCGAGCAAAGGAATGCTTTTAGAGGCGAGGGGCAATTCTGGCGTGATCCTTTCACAATTTTTCAAAGGTATCACGGACGTATTGTCCGGAAGCGACTCTGCCGATGCGAAGAAACTGATCGTTGCCCTAAAAAGCGGAGTGAAGCACTCCTACGCGGCCGTGCTTAATCCCACTGAGGGAACTATATTGACCGTCGCGCGCGAATCCGCCGATTACGCAGAAGAAAACGTTTCTGACGATGCTCCTTTATCCGAACTGTTCAGTCAGCTTATGATCGGTATGCGCAATTCACTGATGCATACGCCGGAATTACTGCCCGTGCTGAAGCAGGCGGGAGTTATTGACAGCGGAGGAGCGGGGCTCTATTACATTGCCGCGGGTTTTTCGAGAGCGCTCAACGAGGACGTAGAGAAGACAAAGGTCCATTACGGAATTCAGGCGAATATGATTGACAGCGAACCCGAATACAGGACGCACGCGGACAACGTAAATGTTGACCTCTTTACAGCTGACGACGTTATGAGCTACGGCTACTGCACCGAACTGCTCGTAAGACTTCAGAATACGAAAACCGATATAGCTTCGTTCGATGACGATGCCATGAGAAAGTTTCTGGCGGAAGCCGGAGATTCAGTCGTATATTTCAGGAGCGATTCGCTGCTTAAACTTCACGTACATACGCTTCATCCTGAGCGCGTGATGGATCATGTGCATAATTTCGGCGAATTTCTGAAGGTCAAAATAGAAAATATGACGCTGGAACATACGGACAACGATTCTCCCGCCGGTCTTATTGAGCTTGCCTCGGATAATCCGGTCCTGTCACCCGAGTTTGAAAAGGGCATTGCCGATAAGAAATTCTTCGGTTCCGTTGCAGTATGCGCAGGGGAAGGGTTTTCAAAAATATTCAGGGCGATGGGGTGCGACGAACTCGTTGCCGGCGGCCAGTCGCTGAATCCTTCGGCTCAGGATTTCCTGAACGCGTTTGAAAAGGTCAATGCAGAGCATATAATCGTTTTCCCGAACAATAAAAACATCGTTCTTTCGGCCCGTCAAGCCGCTGAACTTTACAGCAATGCGAAGGTTCACGTGATCGAAACTTCAAATCTCGGGCAGGGGTACGTGGGATTATCGGCAATATATCCCGATGACAACGATATTGACGGCATTATTGCAGCAGTCAACGAAGCTGTCGCTTCCTCATGCTCCGGCGCCGTTTCTACCGCAGTGAAGAGCGGAAATTTTGACGGCATCCACGTGAACGAAGGAGATTTCATCGGATTTGTCGGAAAAAAGATCATTTCTTCGGAGCGCGAAGTCGTAAGCGCCGCGATGCTTCTGGCAGATCATCTGCTCGGATCGTCCGAAAACCGGAGCGTCATAACGTGCTTTGCCGGAAAAGATACGGCAGATTACGAAAACGAGATGCTCGAAAAAGCGATACAAAAAAAATATCCTGACACGGAAGTCTTTATGACATCCGGAGGTCAGGACGTTTATTCATACATTTTTGTAGCCGAATGAACGCGTAAAGCTGTTTCAGGACTCTGCATTCCCGCCCTGTGCGCCTGAACTGTTCAATTCAGTTCCGTGGCGGCAAACGAGCGACATCACGATCATCATAATTCCAATACCGACTGACGAAAAGCCGTTTACGGATATTTTATCCACGCCCGGGAAGAATACGTTCATAACGGCGATAATGATCGAGCACACGATTGCGGTGCCCAGAGGGATCGCGACGGCCAATATTCCAAGCCGCATTAATTCTTTTGCTCCTTCAAGCGTAAAAGGAGTACCGGCTTCGAGTTCGTTTTTAAAATAGATACCGGCAAATTTAGAGAGAACTGCCTCAGCGGCGCAAATAAATACTCCGACGGTCATCGAAGCGTACAATTCAGGAAGAGGAATTCCTGCATTGTTCTCTATCAGACCGCGTACAGTAACTCCGCCGATCTTAATCAGAGTCCCGCCGGCCGCGAGGCTCACGATACCCAGGACACACAGACAGAATCCGACGATAGAACAGATAAATACAATTTTGCTAATGATCTTTCCGATCTTCGCAAGTACCTGAATAGTTTTTAATGTTTTCATAAAACCACCTTTAAATCATAATTTATTTATAAAATCTTATTAACAATTATAAACTAATCTATTAATCCCGGCCGTTCCGGGTAAGATTGCCCCGCGCTTCCTCATTATTCGCTATGATCGCCCCGAGCAGGGAACATGAATCCATTGACGCACAGGCACCGCAGGTCTCAACACCTTTCTCAATAGCACATTTACGTATCCCGCAAAGCTCGGAGCAGAAAACAGTCTTTGCCCCGTCAGCACGGCAGCCCTCACAGTTTATCTGCCCGGGGGTAATAAGCACGTGATTCAGCTCGCTCCAGAGCCTCGCAGTCTTTTCCCGAAGCGCCCGGTCGTTATTCACAGTCGCAACGTAAGCATCACATTTCCTGCAATTAAGCCCGCAAAAAGCGATCGAAACATCCCAATAATTGTCATTGACCGCAGACATACTTTTCTCCTCCCGTCAAAAAAAATCAAACCAGCAGCATAATATCAGAATTCCGAAGGTTATTGTCCGAGATCATACCGTTTAGCGAAAACGCAGCGCCCTGAAGCGCACGAAGACCATCCGGCTCAGATCGCTCAGCCCCCGAAAATCCGTCCGTATTTACGGTACCGTACCTGATCGAGCACATCTCCAGGAGCCTTTCCGTAACGGAACAAATAAGCTCGCTCATCGCTCTGCCATGACGATAAACGTCAACGTTCAGAAGCTCTTCGAGCTCATCGCTTATCCCGCACACGGGCAATGACTTAAGCCCGCGCAGCAGCCATTTTTTATACGGGCAGAACTGATCGTTCAGAACGTACAGGCATTTTGCGGCGTCAATAACGAAATCCGTTAAAAACAGCCTCACCGCCCCGAAATCGCCCCTTTTAAGCATTCTGGGGACGTTATACCACCCGCTCTGCGAAAGGCTGAAAAACAGGCCGGAAATGCGCTTTTTCCGAATATCATCCGGCACGTTCCGCAAACCGCTGCGGATCTCCGAAAACAGGCCGTAATTATCCGAAAAAACGACGCCGTTAAGCGCCTCGCATAAAAGCTCGTCGCGGAGCGCAGCCCAGCCCGCCGGATCGGAAGGAACGGTCCCGCCCGGAACGTAACGCGAAAAAAATTCATTGACACCGATAACACCGCGGCGCCTCTCGCCGCCGTAAGGAGCGATCATTGACCTCGAAAAACCCATAAAATCCTTAGGCAGTTTAGCGTACGCGCGCTCAAGCGCAAAAACCTGCCTCGAATCGAGCTTATCTTCCGGATAAAAAACACAAAAACCCGGCTCGAAATCGTGATCCTGCGACAGCTCGTCATCAAAGCCGTAGCACTCCGAACCGGCCCCTGCAAGCCCGAAGCAGAGCAGGGGAAACAGCTCCGGAAATTTCGAAGAAAACTCCGGAAGACCGAACGATTCATAATATTTAAAAGACAGTTCCGATCCGTTCATACTGTTAAACCGATCCTCCGGCACTCAACGCCGCTACTCCGCGCCTCTACTCCGCGCCGAACTGCGCATTGAGCGCCTTCGCCGCCTCGGCAAGCTCGTTCTTATAAAGAAAATAACCGTAAAACCCGAACACAGGGGCACATTTTTCACAAACAAACGCGTAATACGGATTCCGCGGTACCTCCGGGTCAATAATAAGCCCGTAAGCCTTTTCGATCAGGCTGTCAATTTCCTCCGCAGTGCTTTCGCTCACCGGGTAGCCCGGATCGGTGCCGGAAACATCGAAGGAATCGCGACCTTCTCCGCCGGCAGCGTCAACGCTCACGGCAAGGTCGCAAAGATTCAGGTAAGTTATTGCCCGGTCGAGCGCCGTCGCGGCCCCGCCGTCCTCCTGCACACGGATCGCGGCCTCAAACGCCTCCCTCGCCTCGGAAAACCTCCCGAGCTCGTGAAGCGCCAGCCCCATGTTATTATACAGGCCGCCGAACCTCACGTCGTCCGGCTCGAGATGCGCGCAATATATCTCCCTGCAGCGCTCATACAGACCGATCGCCCGCTCCGGCGCGCCGAACGCCTTAAAAACCGTAGCGGCGTTCAGGCATGTGGTACCGAAGAACACGGTACCGCAAAACTCATTGTCCGAACCGTATTCTTCGAGCGCCGCCTCGGCAAATTGCCGCGCCGCCGTCCCGTCGCCGCCCCGCCTGTAAAACCCCATAAGCTCATTCAGCAACGAAAGCCGGGCGGCCCTGTCCCCGGCGGCGCCAGCCTCGCCCAGCCAGTATTTCAAATGCGCCTCGGCGGCGGAATAATCCTTTGCCGCCAGCAGCCTGTCGAGCCTTCCGAGCACCCGGTCTATCTCGATTTTCGCAAAACCGCGAAAGGCACCGCCTCTGCCGCTTTCGCCGCTAAGACCGGTGCTTTCGCTGTTAATATTTTCAGGTGTTCCGAAAGATCTAAAAGGCATTTTTAAAAATCAGTCAGTTTATGACCTCTCAGTCATCGTACCTGAGTTTATCGCGTTTTTTCTTGCGGATCACGAAGAATACGATAACTCCGACTGCCGCTAATGCGATAAGTACGTAGAGCCAGGTGAGGTTAACGGAGTTTTTCTCGTCATCGTCTGTAAGGCGGAACGTCTCCCAGACTCTGTTATAAGTCTCCATGACTGACGAATCGAGAGCGATGAATTCTTTGGTGTTGGCGAGCTGTTCGTCTGTCGGGTTGTAAACTTCGTCGTCGATATATCCTTCGCCCAGTTCGGACATCGCTTCAGTCTGAGGCGTCGAGTAGCCGATATACTCAGCGTTCTTTACGGCGATGTCTGTTCTGCACATAAAATCGATGAACAGGTGAGCGCCTTCAACGTTCTTGGAAGAGGTGGGGATGACCATGCTGTCGATCCATCTGTTTGACCCCTCTTTTGGGATAACGTACCCGAGGTCGTGCTCGCTCTCGTCCATTATAGCGTACGCGTCGCCGGAATAGTGAACGCAGAGGGCGTAATTGCCGCGGATCATCGGGTCTTTGATATCGTCCATACCGTAAAGGGCGACAAGTTTTTTCTGCTCTTCAAGCAGTTTTCCGGCCTTTTCGATCTTTTCGGCTTCGGTGCAGTTTATGGCGTCAAGTCCGTATTCTTTGATAAGGGCGATGGCCATCGTATCGCGGATGGAGTCGAGCATGATGATGGAGCCTTTGTACTTTTCATCCCAGAGGTCGTCCCAGCTGTCGATAACGTCGTCGCCGGTCTTTTCTTTATTGTAGATGATGCCGAGAGTTCCCCACATATATGGCACGGTGTATTTAGCTTCGGGATCGAACGTGGTGACTTTAAGATTATCTCTTATTTTACCGTAATTCGTGATCTTGCTGTAGTCGATCTCGTTGAGCCTGTTCTCGCTGATCAGTTTTGAGATCATATAGTCTGACGGGATCAGTACGTCGTAGGGCGTGTTCGTGCTGACGAGTTTCTGATACATCGTTTCGTTGGTGTCAAACGTATCGTAAACTACTTTGTACTGCGGATACTCTTTTTCGAACGCTTTGATCGTGCCGGGGTCAATGTAGTCTCCCCAGTTGAATACGTAGATCTTCTCTTTTGAACTGCAGCCCGTGAGTCCTGCGGCGAGTCCTGCCGTAAGTACGAGCGCCAGTACGAGGCTCAGGATCCTCGAAAGATTTACGCCGCGCCCTGCGCGTTTTGCCGAATTTGTGAAAAAGCTCATTTTGATTGACCTCCTCATATATACTTTGCAATTTGATTTGTTTTATTTGATCGTTCGCTTAAGCGACCTTCTTCTTCTTTGCCGCAGGCCTGAAATTCACGATAAGGAGAATTACGAATACGCCGATAAACAGGAGAGTTGAGAGGGCGTTAACGGCCAGCGGGATGGTTTTCTTAGTCATCGAGTTGATGCATACGGAAAGCGTCATAAAGTCGGAACCTGACGTGAAGTAGCTGATAATGAAATCGTCCAGCGACAGCGTGAACGCGAGGAGCGCACCGGAGATGACGCCCGGAAGGATCTCGGGGAATATGACTTTCCTGAATGCCAGAGCAGGCGAGGCGCCCAGATCGAGCGCGGCTTCGTAAGTGCTCTTGTTCAGCTGGCGTATTTTCGGCAGCACCGACATCGTTACGTACGGTACGTTGAACATCACGTGCGCGATGAGCAGCGTTACGAATCCGAGCGGTATCGAAATGAATACGAAGAACAGCAGGAGAGAGATACCGGTGACAATGTCCGCGTTCAGCATCGGTATATTGAGCGTTTTCAGCACTGCGCTCTTTTTGAACGGTGACAATTTCGATATGACGAACGCGGCGTACGTTCCGATGAGCGTCGATATGACTGACGCTATGAGGGCGACGATAAGTGTGTTCCTTAAGGCGCTCAGCAGGTCCGCCTGATCTCCGAGTTCTTTATAATGCACCAGCGAGAAACCCGAGAAGACCGCGCGTGTGTTTCCGGAGTTGAACGAGAACAGGATGAGCACGACGATAGGCGCGTACAGGAATATCATTATCAACGCTACGTAAATGATCTTGAAAACGAGAGATCTGTCTTTCATAATGTGTAACCTCCCGCGGATTCGTCATCTTTATCGATGAGATTGAATATCGACATGCTTATAAACACGAGTATCATAAGTATGAACGAAAGCGCGCCGCCGTCAGGGTCAACGCCGTCTGCGGATGCGTTGGAAATGAATTTGTACTCGATCAGTTTGCCGATCGTCCAGACGTTGTTGTTCATGAGCTGCGGGATAACGAACGTCGTTACGCATGGCACGAAAACCATCGTGATCCCGGACACGATCCCCGGTACCGTAAGCGGCAGGACAACGCCAGTGAATACGTGCAGAGAATTGCCCCCGAGGTCCTGTGCGGCTTCGATGAGATTTTTATCGATCTTCATCATCGACGTGTATATCGGCAGCACGAGGAAGGGGAGGAAGTTATACACCATTCCGATGATTATCGCGGAGTCTGTTCCTTTTAGCATGAAGCCGCCTAATAACTTGGTTATGATACCTTCTTCGTCTATGAGCGAGAGCATCGCGTACGTGCGGATAATGAAGTTCATCCACATCGGAAGGAGCAGCAGCATTGACAGAAAGCTGCGCATTTTATCGTTCATGCGTGAAAGAATGTATGCTAAAGGATAGCCGAGCGCCAGACATACGAGAGTGGATATCAGCGCGTATTTAAGCGATCTTAGCAGCGACTGTATATAGAGCGGCTCGGTTACGGCGTTTTTCAGGTGTACGAGCGTGAAATGCACTCCGTCAGGCCTGAATTCGAACACGGCATATACGAGTATCATCAGGAGCGGGATGATCGTGAACATCAGGATCCAGATGTACAGCGGTATGCGTTTGAGGATATTAGTTACCCTGGTCATCTATTTCCACGACCTCCTCACGTTTGCGGATCCGGATCGATTCTTCAGGAATGTGAAGGTATACGGTCTGGCCGATCTTGACTTTATCGTAAGTGTGTACGAGCAGCGACAGATCTTTGCATTTTACGGTGATCTCGTAATCGTCGCCTTTATATCTGAACGTTTCCACTTCGCCGGAAATTATATTGTCGCCGTCGTCGGGCTCTTCCTCCGGTTTGTCCTTCAGAATGTCGATGTCCTGGGGAAGGATGTAGACGTTGACCGTCTCTTCGTATTCAAAGCTGTCGGAGTTCGCGTTTTCCGGCCTGTACTTAACGTTTACCGGCCCGATGTCTACCATATTGTCCTCGAGCACCCAGCCCGTCAGGATATTGTACGGTATCTTCATTATCTGAATGTCGAACGGTTTTACGTTCATGCCTATTTCCGTGCCCGGCTCGGTCATCTGCGTGCTGTGGATTTTCCACTTAAACCCGTCCGCGGCCTCGACGATCATCTCGTAATGCACGCCTTTAAACAGGGTAGAAATGACGGTGCCGCGCAGCATTCCGTCTTCGGGACGGACAATGTTGATGTCCTCGGGTCTTATGACGACGTCAACGTCTTCGTCTTTCTCGAAGCCCTTATCCGCGCACTCGAATTTCCGGCCCGCGAATTCGCACAGGTAGTCTTTAAGCATCACGCCGGACAATATATTGCTGTCGCCGATGAAGCGTGCTACGAATGCGTTTACGGGCTCGTTGTATATGTCTGTAGGTACGCCTATCTGCTGTATGACGCCCTGGTTCATTACTACGATCGTGTCAGACATCGTAAGCGCTTCTTCCTGGTCGTGCGTAACGTATACGAACGTGATACCGGTCTTTTTCTGAAGCGCTTTGAGTTCTACCTGCATCTCTTTTCTGAGCTTGAGGTCGAGGGCGCCCAGAGGTTCGTCGAGGAGCAGCACTTCGGGTTCGTTTACTATCGCGCGTGCGATGGCGATCCTCTGCTGCTGGCCGCCTGAGAGCGAGTCCGGCTTGCGGCGCTCGAAACCGGAGAGTTCGACCAGCTCAAGCGCGGCCTTCACTTTTTTCTTTATCTCGGCTTCGGGCAGCTTTTTTATTTTCAGTCCGAACGCGATATTCTCGTATATATTCATATGCGGGAAAAGGGAATACTTCTGGAAGACGGTATTGACTTTCCTCTTATGCGGAGGCAGGTCGGTAATGTCTTCGCCGTTGAAGAAAACTCTTCCCGAGTCCGGCTTTTCGAAACCGCTTATTATTCGAAGCGTCGTGGTTTTCCCGCACCCGGAGGGCCCTAATAAGGTAAGGAATTCGTTCTGCCTTATATAAAGAGACAGGTCTTTAATTACTTCCGTATCACCGTAGCTTTTGGTGATGTTGAAAAGGTCAATGATGTGCTGAGACATTTAATTTCCTCCTGTGCGTTTCTTCAGAAGCTCGGCGGGGTAGATACCCAGAGCACTTTTGATTTCTGACTCGATCTGTTTTCTATGTAATGTTCCTTATCGGGATAGTAGTAGAAGCATTCGCCTTTTTTTACCTTAAAACGCTCGTCGCCTATATGGACGGTGACCGTTCCTGAAAGTACGTACCCGAATTCCTCTCCGCTGTGAGGCTCTTCTATGGAGGAAGTTCCTCCGGGCGCGAGCTCGATGATTATGGGCTCCATATCGTTTTTCTGGGAGTTCGGGACGATCCACGTAATTTTATGACCGAGTTCTTCGTCCTCGCTCTCAAAATAGTCGTCCGGGGTAAAAACGGTTTTTTCGGCAGGCTTTTCGCTGAAAAAAGTCTGGATATCGGTTCCGAGACATTCGAGGATATCCATAAGAGTGGCAATAGAAGGGGAGGTCTGGTCTCCTTCGACCTGTGAGATAAAGCCTTTGGAAAGTTCGCAGCGGTTCGCAAGTTCTTCCTGTGTAAGTCCGTTGGTGATGCGAAGATCCCTGAGTCTTTTTCCTAAAGCAAGAGCATTCATATCTATCCCACCTTCCGCCGATACGGTAAACTTAAAGTTTAGAATTTCTAAACTTCAGTGCGTATTGTAGCACAGTTTTGAATGTTGTCAATAGGTTTTTTCGCGGCTTTTTTTCCGGGGGTAAATGATCACGCTTAATGCCCGGCTTCGGCGGCAAATTTCACCAGGCGGAGCATATCGTCCGGCATCATTCCTCTGAGGCCTGAGTCGTACATCATTTTACTACATGTATACTTATGACGCCTGGGGCAATCTTATTGACCGTGTTTTTGCCAATCCGACCAAGCCCCGAGATTAACTTCCCGGGGCTGTTTTTTAGTGGGTCCGGGCTTCCGCCTGCATCGTTTGCCGAAAGTTTGGCGCGTGAGCGGCAAGCCAAAGGCGTTGCTCGCTCTCTACACATTCACTTTAGTCTCTTTTGACTCAACTCTTTTGAAATAATGCAACAATTGAGTTATTGATGAAGAAAGCTGTCAAATCCGTTTGAGGATACCTTCTCCAGAATTGACGAAATAGTATCTTCAGATTGTTTGAACCCGCTCAGGATCCACTTTCTGTAGACCGCAACTCTTCCGGCAACGGCGAACGTAAAAACATAATCGATCTCGTCTTCGGACAACTCGGTTTTTTCACTAAGCGTTTCTTTCAGCTTATTACGTATAGTCGCGTCTATCTTTTCAATAAAATCAACCCTTCGATTTATCATCAATACTTTTGAGTAGAACGACAAATCATTTTTGATCGTTTCACTGACTGTTCTGAGAAATGTCTTGCGTCCGTTAATAAAATCGTCAAGGGGCGTGTTGTCCAAAATATCTGAAAATGTTTTTAAAACCGTCTTTTCAATATCTATCTCAATATCATGGGCTTTTTCAAAATGTCTGTAAAATGTGCTTCTATGAATATCGGCGATTTCACATATCTCCGAAACTGAGATACATCCAGAGCATTTTTCAGAAAGAATTTGGAGATATGCCTTTATGATTTTTTCTTTCGTTGCTGCAGATCGAGGGTCCTGTTTCTGTGAGCGTGACATATAAAGCCTCCTAAAAAAATGTATTTTTTGTATTTTCGCGACACATTTGCCAAATTATGCAGTAGAAGTCTGTTTTCGCCTCAATTATAATTAGGTCAACAGCCAAAGTCAACAGCTATGTCAGAATCGTCACTGCTGGTTGCAAGAAGTTAACAACAATGGACTTGCGCCGAACCGGTGCAGAGAGTAAAATTAGAAATGGAGGAT
>JAFWQX010000107.1 GCA_017508875.1 Clostridia bacterium
CGGGTCCTCATTGCCGACTACGATAAAGCCCCAGGAGGCTAAGCGCGGGAAAAACGGTTCGAATGAGGCGGCGGGTGTGCCGCTGGCGTTGACCACCGTGATCATCGGCCAAACCTTGTCCTGGGCTTCCAGGTCCTTAGGGTACCAAACCCGGATTTTGCCGATGGACTCATGATCAGAAGCAAATTCTGTGTAGGTTGTCTCATAAGAGCCCGGCTGAGAATACTTCATCTCCAGCGGAGCATCCGATTTGAAGTTTTTGTAATAGCCCTCTACGATGTCGTTGTTGCCGTCACCGCTGGGCAGCATGGACTTGATGTAAAGGAATGCGGCGACACCCAGTGCGAGAAGTACCGCTAACAGGATCAATACGATTTTTATCACTTTTTTCATAAAAAGCTCCTTGACAAGTTGATGAAACAAGTGTATCATAGAATTATTGACGAGTCAAGTGTTTCAGCAAAAATGATACATTGGACGGAGGTTTGTTTCAACGGATGAATATGAACAACGAGCAGAAAAACTCCTATGTGAAAAAGCAGATCACAGCTGCATTGTCAGACCTGTTAAAGGAGAAATCCATCACCGACATCTCCATCAGCGAATTGACGCAGAGAGCGCAGATCGGCAGAGCGTCATTTTACCGAAACTACCAGACAAAGGAAGATATCCTTAGAGAGGAGTCTGACCGTTTGATTAAAGAGTGGGGACACCGTTATGAAACGAATCCTGAATCCTCCCCGGAAACGCTCTTTCCCTCTCTCTTTGATTTCTACAGAGAGCATAAAGAATTTTATACCATTCTTTATCAAGCCGGGATGGCCTCTGTCATGCTTGAAACGATTTTGGATACGATACAAATCACAAATGAAATGGCAAATTTGGAGGCGTATTTGAAGTCTTTTTGGGCATATGGGATTTACGGATGGATGATCGAATGGATAAAACGCGATATGCCAGAATCTGGCGCCGAGTTATTATCTTTATTTAAGTCGGCAAATTCCGGTTTGTCGAGATAAAGACGCATCCAAATTGACTCACGCTCACGGAAGGGCCGGGGACCATCTCCAGGCCCTGTTTTCAGTTTAAAAGCTTTGTTCGGTGTGGTATAATCATATCGACAGGCTGGGATTCGCGGAGTGAAATCGCATGAAACAGTTAGGTAATATAAGCATAGAAAAAATCCGGGAAGACTATCGACGAAGCGTTCGTTAAAATCTACAGCACTGTTTGAATTTACGGAAAAAGAGGATCTGGCATATGTCCGAAAACCAAAACATAGAATATAAAGAATCCTGGCGGGACGAATATCTAAAATGGATATGCGGCTTTGCCAACGCCCAGGGTGGAAAGATTTATATTGGCGTCAACGACAGCGGAATAGTTGTCGGCGTTAAAAACGCAAAAACGCTCATGGAAGACATTCCGAACAAGATACAGTCGGCAATGGGTATTGTCGCCGACGTCAACCTGCTTGAAAAAGACGGCCTGCAGTATATCGAGATCGTTGTCCCCGCGTATCCGGTCGGCATATCATATAAAGGGGTTTATCATTACAGAAGCGGAAGCACGAAGCAGATATTGAATGGTCCGGCGCTCGAAGCATTCCTGATGCGAAAGCACGGTGCAACGTGGGACAATATGCCTTTGCCCGTATTTAAAATGAGCGACGTTGACGACAATGCCGTTAACATATTCAGAATTCTTGCATCCGGAAAAGGCAGAATCGATCCGACTTTGCTGAACGAACCAAAAGAGGTACTTCTTGATAAGCTTCATCTTGTAAGAGACGGCTATCTTACAAACGCCGCGATGCTTCTGTTCAGCAAGGATCCGGAGCGTTATCAACTTGGCGCATTTATAAAGATCGGTTACTTTGAGAACGACGCAGACCTGCTCTACCAGGACGAAATACACGGATCGCTGCTCGAACAGGTAGACAAAGCAATTGAGGTCATTTATCTCAAATACATGCGGGCGAAAATCCGTTACGAAGGCATCCGGCGTATTGAGAGATATTTTGTACCGGAGGAGGCACTCAGAGAAGCATTGCTTAACGCCGTCTGCCACAAGCAGTACCAGTCCGGTATCCCGGTGCAGGTCAGCGTTTACGAAGACCGTCTGTATGTTGCCAATATCGGCAGCCTGCCGGAGGACTGGACGTACGAAAAACTGATGCAGAAGCATGCGTCAAAGCCTTTTAATCCCAATATAGCGTCTGTGCTCTACTATGCGGGATTCATTGAGAGCTGGGGGCGTGGAATTGAAAAAATATGCAGCGCTCTCAAAGCGGACAATCTCCCGATGCCGGAATACACTGTTAATCCTGGAGATATTATGATCAAGTTCACCGGTCCGGAAGACCGGATCATCAGGGTGACTGATAGGGTGACAGATAAGGTGACAGATAAGGTGACAGAAAAAGAACGAGCTTTATTGCGTTTATTGGATGAAGATCCGGGCTATACATCCGCTCAATTAGTAGATAAATTAGCTGTTTCAAGAAAAACACTTGCACTTATTATAAAGTCTCTGAAAGAAAAAGGCATCATTGAACGAATCGGTTCAGACAGAAAAGGATATTGGAAGATTAATACAGAATTATGACAATAAACAGAACGAAGGGAGCAGATATAGCTTGCTTATGAATAATTACTATTTCTATTAAAATCAACCCAATCAACACGAAAAGTTACACCAACTATACGTTCCGCGCAGCTTTTGCTTTTTGCCATTTTCAACTCAAAAATGCAATTCTATTTGAACGGCAAATTCCGGTTTGTTGAAATAACAACGATCCCTACAAACTGAGATTTGCGGAGGAAACTATTGAATCGCGAAGAAGCTTTCTATTATGAAATACTGTTGACTCTTGGCTATTCATCCGAATATGATGAATGGCTTAATACTTATTTGAAAACGGAAGATCCATTGAGTGATATTGTGCTGGATTTGGCATGGTGCGGAGCTGATAAAGAGAAAGCCATTTCTATTCTCAGAAAATATCGTATGGAAGAATCTGTCGATGAAGAGAATGTCTGTAATAGAATACGGTTGTTTTTGAAAAACGCCTATCATACAAAACAGTTAAATAAGGAACAGGTTGCAACTGCAATGTATGCGGTCGCGTCACATATTGGCGGCTCCGGAGATTTCGATACAAAGGTCTGGGGAGACATGTTCTGCTTTGATGAGTATTATTCTATGGCAAAAGAAGGTATCATTTCTTGGGAAAAGTTTGACTCAGTATTTTTTGATTACATTGATTTTGGCATACCTTGCGATGAAAAAAAGATTTGGAATAGCTTTAAAAAACCAACTTTTTTTGAACGCATTAAACAGTTTTTCAAAAAATGAGCAATTGACAAATTCCGGTTTGTCGAGATAAAGACGCATCCAAATCGACTCATGCTCACATAAGAGCGGAGACCAGCTCACGGCCTTTTTTGCCCATCCTCGGCGGTTTATACAGCGACCGGTAAACATGCCCTGTTGACGTTCAAACGCGTCACAGGGGCCTTTACGCGCCGCACAGCCGGCAATAAATTGACACCCCCATCTTGTAAAACGCAGGGTAGGGGTGTTTCTAAGTTTGAGATTGGAAAAGATAACTCTTCAGTTATCCAGCGCGGCCGCAATAACATCCGCCGATTCCAGTTTGCTCTGGGCATCCAAGTGCGAGTAAATATTGCTCGTCGTCTGAATATCCGAGTGACCCAGCCAGTCCTGGATCATCTTCATCGGCACCTTTTTGGCCAGGAGAAGCGACGCGCAGGAATGCCGGAGCTCGTGGAAGCGTATGTGCCTGAGACCGTTTTGGTTAAGAAGCACGCCGAAGTGGTTTGTGACATAATCCGGGGTGTATAATTGTCCGATCGCATTCGTACAGACATAGTCATCTGGGGAGGTCGTCTCACGTAAAAATAACGAATTCCGTGATTGCAATCACGCTTTTCTTAAAAATCACGTGATTTTACTTGACAATACACACCGTGAAGGCTAATATAAAACCCAAGACGAACAGATGTGCAGCTTGCGTATTGATTCGCCGTATTCCCGTCACCTCGACCAACACGTCAATAATCTATTCTGATGAAAAAGGATGAAAAACGTTTATGGATAAAACACCACGCCCGTCAAATCAAAAAGAGCCAGAAAGACTTGAATGCACAGGATGCGGCGCAGTTCTTCGGGCGGAAAACGGGGAAAAAACCGAAAGAATAGGGGAAAAGTATTACTGCGCTGCCTGCGCACGTCGCTTTAAAGAACCGGTGATCGATCTTATAGAATACGCGTTGAATAACGGGTGCATAACTTCTTCTGACTTGCATAATTATGTCGATAATTACAGCAGGTATCTCGGCGGTAAAACGTATACGTTCAACGAATTGTTTCAAATTATAATGGAATATGAAATATCGCATCCCGATATGTTTCCTGAGCTGATGCCGCTTTGTACGTGGGAATGGGATAATTCCGGCGATCCATACGAAAGCAACGGGATAAGGTTTTCATATCTGTCTTCGAAACAGCAACTGTACTCGTGCGTTTTTCACGAGGTTGCCGCCGGTTGCGGCTGGAGCGGTCTCGGAGAAACTAAATTGACGCCGTGGGACGTGCTGCTGAAACGGGAAAATGAACACTGCGCCAAATGGGACGAAAACACGTGGCGCGTGCTGTGCGATGATTATAAACAACATCCGGAAATGCACTGCGCGGCGTTAGATAATCTGATAGAGCGCCGTCTTAAGTAGCCCCCGTTTTCTTGATTTCGACAAAAATATGATTTGATAATGTTTAATAGCGACGAGTATATACATCCGCAATCATCTGAAATAGAGTGCTTCATAAATGAGCTTGCATCTGTTGAATTCCGCTTTCAAATATGGCATTATATTCTCACAAAAAAACAGAGGGACAAATCTAATTTGCCTAAATAAACAACATTCTTACAGATCGGTATTTGTGAGGGAAACAATGAAGATCCATATTATTGGAGGCCCGGGGAGCGGGAAAACTTATCTCGCAGAAAAGCTATCCAAAGAACTTGGCATCCGGCATTATGATTTAGACGAATTGCAATGGGACAATAGCTCTGATTCTTATGGGACTAAAAGAGAGCCCGATGAACGGGACAGGCTTCTTGCTGACGTGCTTAATAAGAGTGACTGGATCATTGAGGGCGTTTATTACGCATGGTGTCAGCAATGTTTTTCTGATGCAGACAAGATCTATGTTTTGAGTGTTCCAAGATATAAATACAGGTACCGGATAATTCGTAGGTTTGTCCGCCGAAAACTCGGTTTGGAGCAAGGTAAAAAGGAGACGTTGAAGTCTTTATCTCAGTTATTGAAGTGGGCGGACAAATATCAACAGGTCAATCTGGTCGAGATCAGAAAACTGTTGATTCCTTATTCTGACAAGGTGATTGATTAACTTTAATTCATTCGGCTTCGCCTACGATAAAAAGAAGAAAAATGGCCTCGTGAATTGTTCATCGATACGGCCGCAAACAGAAAAAGACAGAGCTGCTGCCGTGTGCTAAAATTCGTTGAGACGATGAAAATGTAAATATCATTAATAAATTGATATCTTGCTATTTTCGCTCCCCGGTAGTAACATAGCGCAGAGGACTCACACATATTGTCCTTGAGCACATCTAATCTGGATTTGCAGAGGTAGATCAAATGGAATATATTAGAATTAATAGTGAGAATCTGGAGAAAGAGCATATCTGCTGTGCCATTTCCAATAACAAAGATATACAGGTTTCTTCCAAAAAAGCATGGCTCACAGATCGTTTTAGAGAGGGACTTGTATTCTTGAAAAGCACGGAACGCGGAAAATGCTTTATTGAGTATATCCCGGCGGAAAACGCGTGGAATCCGATCATAGCAGACGGGTATATGTATATCGACTGTCTGTGGGTGTCAGGCTCATTCAAAGGACACGGATATTCAAACGATCTTTTGAACGTCTGTGTCAATGACAGCAAAGGACAGGGTAGAAAAGGGCTTTGTATCCTGAGCTCCGCAAAGAAGAAACCGTTTCTTGCCGATCCGAAGTTCCTGGCGCATAAGGGCTTTGCGGTGTGCGACGAGGCTGATAACGGAATTCAGCTCTGGTATTTGCCGTTCTTATCCGATGCGGAAAGGCCGAAATTCAAAGAATGCGCCAGGCATCCTCACATTGATGAAGCCGGATACGTTCTTTACTATACCAGTCAGTGTCCGTTCAATGCAAAGTATGTGCCTATTGTAGAGCAGACTGCAAGAGAACATAATATTGATTTCAAAGCGATCCATATAGAGGACAAAGAAGCTGCGCAGAATGCGCCTACACCGGTCACAACTTATGCACTGTTTTACAACGGAGAATATCTTACCAATGAACAAATGAACGATACTAAATTTTTAAAACTGGCAGGACTAATTTAATTGCCCCCACGACGGAGCACGTTTGATTTTACTTAAATAATTGACAAAAAAGTGGAAAATCTTAATTGACGGAGATTTGTATTATGATACATCTTGAAAAGCTTACATATGAGAACTTTGACGACGTCTTTGAACTCAAGGTAAAAAAGGCTCAATACCCGTTTGTGGCAGGCAATTGTTACAGTGTTGCCGAAGCGTACGTGACAATGGTTAACGGCGGGCAAGTTTTTCCCTTCGCGATCTACAATGATAACAAGATCATTGGCTTCATCCAGATAGGCTACGGTGAGAATGCGGATCAGGACGGAGTGAGCATCGAAAAGGACAATTACGAGATCTGGCGTTTTATGATCGATAAGCGTTATCAAGGCCGTGGTTACGGCAGAGAAGCGCTGAAGCTTGCACTCGATTTCATCAGGACATGGCCCTGCGGCAAGGCGGAGTTCTGCTGGATCTCCTACGAACCCGAGAACGAGATAGCAAGAAAGTTGTACGCCTCATTCGGTTTTGAGGAGACGGGCGAGATGGACGGCGATGAGATCGTTGCCGTATTAAAGCTCTGAAGCAATTCGGCAAATTCATGTTTGTCAAAGTAAACAACGTACCGGCAAATCGGGATTTGGAAGTAGGAGAAAGACTGATTATGCAATATATTCATCATTATAATTCGCCTCTCGGAGGAATAACGGAAGCTTCTGACGGCGACAATCTTATAGGGCTTTGGTTTGACGGTCAGAAGTATTTCGCCGACACTTTGGGCTCCGATCATGAAGAAAAAGAACTGCCCGTATTCAAGCAGACGGACAAGTGGCTTGATATTTATTTCAGCGGTAAGGATCCCGGTTTTACACCGCCTCTCGGTATAAAAACTTCTGCGTTTCGAAAGTCAGTCTGGGAAATCATGCTCACGATTCCCTACGGGAAAACGATGACTTACGGCGAAATCGCTGAAAAGCTCGCCAATGATCTAGGTAAGGGGCGAATTTCCGCACAGTCTGTCGGAGGAGCAGTCGGGCATAATTCCATCTCTCTCATTATCCCGTGCCACCGTGTCGTTGGGAAAAACGGTAGTCTTACCGGGTATGCAGGCGGTATTGAAAAGAAAAAAGCGCTACTGGAAATGGAAGGCGTGGACTGTTATGATTTTGATGTACCTGAGAACGATATCGATTAAAAGAGTTACGTCTTATCATCAAATTCTTGTTTGTTGAGTAAACAATGATTCCAACAAATCGGGATCTGCCGGAGTAAAAAATGGCCACGGAGGAGCGGGTTTTTCGGATCTCTTTCAAATCAACACTTTCGCCTTTTCGTGTCGTTCATTACAAACTTTCTACGTGATACAATGGTGTCACAAAACAAAGGAGGTTTTCAAAATGAACACTGACAAAGCTTATGCTGAAAAGATCGCGAGCGAATACGCTCCCAAAGAGACGAGAAAAGTTGTCGCCCTGAGAAAGCTCGACAACCATGCAAAACTTCCGGCGAATACCTTCGCCTACACGTTCGGAGTCATTACGGCGCTTTTGCTCGGCGTCGGGATGTGCCTCTCAATGAAGGTAATCGGCGACGGAAGCGCGCTTTTCACGGCGCTGGGCGTTATTGCCGGCTTGACCGGGATCGCGGGCGTTTCGGTTAACTACGCGATCTACAAAAAGATACTTGAACGATCGAAGAAAAAGTATTCTGCTGATATCATTGCCCTTGCGAATGAGATAGCGGCGGAGTAAAGGAGCGCTTATGAACAGGCAGGAAAGCAAATATCAATACACGGCCTCGCTTATGGACGAGGCTCTCCTGCTTTTGCTGGAACAAAAGGATTATGATGCAATCACGGTAAAGGAGATATGTCAGAAGGCGGGCGTCAACAGGTCGACGTTTTATCTCCATTATGAGTCGATGAATGATCTGCTCGAGGAAACAGTCGGCATGATAAACGACCGCTTCAAAGCGTCGCTCGCCTCAGTCCCGACCGACGATCCGAGTAAAGTGGTGTTGACAAGCGAAAAATACCTGCGGCCGTATCTTAATTTCATAAAAGAAAACAAGCGTGCGTACAAGGTGATTCACCTAAAAGATCATCTGTTCAATTCGCAAAAGACATTTGAAAGCTTTTATCAGTCGATTTTTTCCCCGGCACTTACTAATTTCGGCGTGAAAGAGAGCGAAAAGAAATACGTGTTCGCTTTCTATACGCAGGGTACGGTGGCAATCATCGGAAAATGGCTTGAAGACAACTGCCGGGACGATGTAGATATGATCATTGATCTAATCATGCGGCACACTCTGGCATACGGGCGGGATGAACAATGAGCCGTGTAAAGCAGTTTTTTGACCGTTGGAAGAACGATTATGATTTCAAGACCGTCACAGCAGCGCTCGGTTCACTTTTCGTAACGGCGCTATTCGCTCTCTATAACGGTTTTCTCGGCATTTATCACGCTTCTCTGTGGCACGGGTCGATCTGCGTTTATTACCTTGTTCTCGTTATCCTTCGGGGGATGATCATATCATCGAGAAGCAGGATCGAACGGAGCGGCACCCCGGAGCGGCTAAGAAAACGGGTCTATATAACGTCGGCTGCACTGCTTCTGTTCCTGAATTTCTGCCTAGTCGTGCCCGTATCTCTTATGGTGGTCCGGCAAAAGCCCGTAAATATGTCGTTGATACCGGCGATTGCGATGGCTGCTTATACGACGTATAAGGTCGTGATGGCGTCGGTCAATCTTAAAAAGAGAAAAAGATCGGCGGACAACCTTGTACGGCTGTTGCGTACGATAAGTTTCATCGAGGCGCTTGTGTCTGTTCTCACGCTGCAGAATACGCTTATCATGGTCAATACGAAAGGCGATGGTTCGGAAATGCTGAAATTGACGGCGGTCACGAGCGCTGCGATCATGCTTGCGGTGCTTGCGTTGTCCGTCTCAGCCATGATCATCGGGGTCTCGTGTAGAAAAACGGCGGATGATTCTCATGGTGATCCCAACACATTTATTCGATAATCATTGCCCTCGCACGAGGGACTTGGACGCTTCGCCTTATTAAGATTCCGGCAGATTATTGTCCGGATCGAACCAGCCGCCTTCGCGGAACAGTTTTATATACTGCTTATTCATGTTCCAGTAGAGGTCCGGGGCCCCCGTCGCCGTAAACGACCAGCAGCGGCTTTCCGTCGACCATATAGTACGATTTGCCCAATTGCAGTGAAAGACTGCGCGTTCGCCGGACTCTATCCAGATGCTTCTGTTCGCTTGAAAACCTGCCTCTTATATTGTAAAATAAGAACACATTACTTCTGCGGAGGACATATATGAAAAAAACAGTTCCGGTAATATTTGCTCTTTTAATATGCTTACTTGTAAGCGCCTGCGCCGGGGAACCGGCAGAGACGATTGACAATGAAGATCCTCAAGCGACTGAAACAAGTCCCGCTGAGCCCGTGATAATTGACGGCTTGAGCGCTGCAGATTACTACAAAGGCGGGAAGACGTCGAACTACGTTACGGGAATAGATGAGTTCGGGCGCACGTTTGAAGCAGTTTCGGGCGAGAAAACTGATAAAAGCCGCGACGTTGGAGTGTTTTATTTTTTGACTTTAGGCCAGCACAACGGCAGAGATATTTATGACGTATCGAAACTGCTCGAAACCGAAGGCGGTAAGGATATTCTGTTCCATTCTACGAGCAAAAAATCCCCTGTAGACGAGCCTCACTTTTGGGGCGAACCGCTTTACGGTTATTACAATTCTGCCGATCAGTGGGTAATCAGAAGGCACCTCGAGCTACTTACGGAGGCAGGAGTTGATTTCCTTGTCTTCGACGTGACTAACGCGGTCACGTATGATGCTGTGGCTAAAAAAATAGTCAATCAGGTTTGCGCGCTTCGCGATGAAGGATGGGACGCCCCGCAGCTCGTTTTCTATACTAACGCGTACTCGCACAATGTGATCCAAAACCTTTATCAGATGTATTACAGGTCGGGGAAGTATGACAACGCATGGTACAGAATCGACGGAAAGCCGCTTATCATAGGCAATATTACAAATGAGGATGACGAAGCTGAGGCGCGCGGGAGAGGCGATAATAATTACGTATCGCAGCCTTTTTCAAAGAAGATCCAGGAACTATTCTATTTCAGAGAATCACAGTGGCCGAACGCACCATATCGCGAAAACGGCTTTCCGTGGATCGAGTGGACTTATCCCGCACCGGTGCACAATGGCGTGATCAATGTCGCGGTAGCGGCGCATCCTGAACTTCCAATGTCGTTTTCGTTGACAAGGGGTGCAAAAAACTGGGGACGCGGATGGAACGTCAATACCAAAACAAACGAAAGCGAGAATGCCGCAACGGGACAATATTTCCAGGCGACGTGGGATGTTGCCCTTAAAGAAGATCCGGGGATCGTATTCGTGACCGGCTGGAACGAGTGGGTCGCCGCCAAGTTCGATTATGATGGAGAATATGCATTTGTTGACCTGGCCAACACGGAATTCTCGCGTGATGCCGAGCCTATGAAGGGCGGCTACAATGACGCGTTCTATATCCAGCTTGCCATGAATATCAGAAAATATAAGAATGCGGAATTGCCCGCCGGAGCACAGTTACGGTCTGAACCTGTCGAGATCGTAATTGGCACGAATGATCGGAATTGGGATGCGGCTGAAGCCGTATTTATGGCACCGATCCTTGAGAATCAGGAGCGAAAAAGCAAAGGCGCCGCACCGACCGTGCGTTACGATCAGGCTGCTGCGAGAAACTTTATAAAAGAAGTCAGGATCGCGCAAGATACGGAAGCATTCTTCTTCAGAATCGAGACTGAACAAGCAATAAAAATGCGCGAAGCAGGTGACTCTTCATGGATGAATCTTTTTATTGGAACAGGACCTGCGAAAGCGGAAGGCTGGGAAGGCTATGATTTCGTTGTGGGGCGTTCCGAAGAGAACGGAAAACTCTGTGTAGAAATGCTCTCTGCTGATTTTTCGGGCACTATAACAGGAGAGGCGGAGTTCTCGGTCAATGAAAAAGTGATGGAGATAAGGGTGCCGAGAGCTGCACTGTCTCTCGATTCGGGAGTTAATTACTTTTACTTTAAAATTGCGGACGGTGTCGAAGATCCGTCGGATATTATGGACTATTACGTGACAGGAAAAGCGTTCCCGGTCGGGAGATTGAGCTACAGATATCTGGGTTGATCACGGCGGACCTGGCAGTTTTAAACACTATATCTTAGGGATAAATATCAGGGATATCAGGGATGAATATGCAGAGCAAAGTTGAAAGATTAATAACAGATAAGTCGTTTGATTACCTTCAGCCATACTTCTACAACAATCCTAACGCGCTGAGATGCGAGCTTGGTATCGGAAAAACGCATGAGGAGTACATGGCGCAGGCGCGGGAGAGAGCGATCAGGATATATAATATCCTTTTCCCGGACAAGGCGGATGCAATTATCTTTAATCAATGGATCTACGACTGGTCCGACAGCGCTGACGCTGGGAGCCTTGAATACGCCGGTGATACGAAAGAGATCATTGACAGATATATCGGCAGCGAAATGCGTGCTCTGCGATTTTTGCTTGAAAATATGATGAAATACAGGCACGTAAGCGTAAAAGGACTGAAAACGTATGAGCCTGACGATCCTGACGTTCGCCGCAACCGGATCGTGTGCTACGCTGATGATACCGGTTTTGACGATCTGGATCTGATCGAAAAACAGATAGCAGATGAGAACAATTCAGAAGTCAGTCTCGTGTCGTTTAAAAACGAATGTATTCTTTCGGTCTACGATGACCGGGGCTGTGATATAGTGTTTTCGACCCGCGAAAAATTGCAGGAGTTTTATCCTCTGCTGGAGCCGTACTTCCTTCAGTATGATCGCGATATTATGATAAAGAGAGGTCTCAAATGAAGATATTTGATATTTCACAGGAAGTTTTCGGGTGTTGCGTATTTCCGGGCGATCCTGCGCCGAAAAAAATGACGCTCAGTTCGATAGCGGACGGCGACGTGTGCAATCTGACTGCATTCAGTATGTGCGCTCACAATGGAACGCATATTGACGCACCGTATCACTTTATAAAAGGCGGAAAAACCGTTGACGCCGTACGTCTGGATGCATTCGTCGGCAAGGCGTTCGTCGCGGAGCATCGCGGGACAATATCCGGGACAGACGCCGCGGGAATAATGGAAAAAGGGCAAAAAGCGGATCCGGAAGCGGCCAGGAGGATCCTGATAAAAGGGGACGCGGAAGTTTCTCTGGATGCGGCAAAAGTTTTTGCGGACTCGGATATCTTGCTTTTGGGCAACGAATCTCAGACTGTCGGGCCGGAAAACGCGCCTATGGCGGTGCATCTTGCGCTTTTGGGCGCAGACGTTATTCTGCTCGAAGGTATCAGGCTGTCAAAAGTTCCGGAGGGAGTTTATCTCCTGAATGCCGCGCCGCTGGATCTGGCCGGAGCAGACGGTTCGCCCTGCAGGGCAATATTGATCGAATCTTGGACGTAAATCCGGAAATGTGCCGCGATTCCATTAATTCCGTTAATTCTTGATGGAATCTGCCTTATTATGTTATAATTTTATGCGGTTCCCGCACCGGGATCCGGGCCCGTTCGGCTTTAATGCAAGATTATGAATGAATGACGGGCTTTTACGCATAAACAGGACGTGGTATTATGAATATAAAGAAAAACAGGCTGCTCGCACTGACGTTGGCCGCACTTCTGGCCGTTTCGTTTTCAGGCTGTGTCAAAACGCCTGGCGGCAATGATTTGACAGTTATAAATACGACCGCGGACAATGTTGTGACCGGCATTGACGCGACCGGCGCTGCTCCCGGTACGCCTACTCCGGAGGCAATCGCTACCGTAACTGTTGTCCCGACGGATCTGCCTTCAGACGGGCCGGCGGTGGAAACGGCAGCTACGGCGACTGCTGTTCCTGTGGAGACGGAGGCAGCGTCTACTGAAGCAGCGACTGCAGGTTCGACTGAAACGCCGGTACCTACGTCGACCGATGAACAGACCGCGACGGCAACGGCTACTGACGCGCCGACGGCAACGGCTACTGACGCGCCGACGGCAACGGTTACGGATGCCCCGACGGCAACGGCTACTGACGCGCCCATGGCAACGGCTACGGATGCGCCCACGGCCACGCCCACGAAGGCGCCCACGGCTACGCCCACGGCCACGCCCACGAAGGCGCCCACGGCCACGCCCACGAAGGCGCCCACGGCCACGCCCACAAAGGCCCCCACGGCGACGCCCACGAAGGCGCCCACGGCCACGCCCACAA
>JAFWQX010000108.1 GCA_017508875.1 Clostridia bacterium
GAAATCCTGCAAAGATTCTTCGAAAACGATTTGATGATGAAATGATTGAGCTTCTGCTTCGTTTCAAATGGTGGGATAAGAGTACAGACGAGATAAACGAATTGATCCCACTTCTGACCTGCAGCGAATTGGATAAAGTCAGGGAAGGAATAAAGAAACGGGTAAATTAACAAATTCCGGTTTGGGGAAGTAAAAACCGATCCCGACAAATCGGGATTTGCAGAGGAGATAGTTCGCATGAATGAAGTGAATAAGACACTGTATATTCCGCTGTATGGTAAATCAAAGGTGAGCCAACAGGGGATTATCCTGAACGATCCATCGGCTGAGAAAATATGGAAAGAAGAAGCCTTTCCAATTCGAGGCAAGTCCAGATCAAAATGGCTTGCTTACAATATGGCTATGAGAGCCCGTGTGTTCGATGACTGGACAGACAGTATGCTGCAACGGTGCCGCGATGCGTTGGTACTTCATATTGGGTGCGGACTTGACAGTAGGCATATGAGGGTAAAAACTCCCTGTTCTGAATGGGTGGACTGCGATCTTCCGGATGTCATAGAGATTCGCAAGAAGTATTTTCGGGAAAATGAAACGTACCATATGACGGCTTTGGATGCGTCCAGACCTGAACAGATTGGAACGCTCCCAGATTGTAATACGGCCATCGTTGTCCTTGAGGGACTGAGCATGTATCTGACCAACAGCCAGGTACGGGGGTTATTGCAAGCGCTTGATAAAAAGTATCGGGAAATTCATATTCTGATGGATGTTTATACCGAATTTGGTGTCAAAGCGTCGAAATATAAAAACCCTGTCAATGAGGTCGGTGTTACTAAGCTGTATGGGATAGATGCTATAGGGAGCATCATCGATGGACTTCGGATCAGATTTGTAAAAGAGCACAGCTTTACTCCTGCCGCACTGGTTAAAGAGCTTACGCCAGTCGAAAGAATGATTTTCAAGCTATTATTTACAGGCAAGCTGTACCGAAAGATATATCGCATGTACGAACTTAAGGCATAAATTCCAGTTTGTCGAAGCAAAGATCGTCAAGACAGATCCGGAAATGAAGGAGGTATTCATAACTTCCGGAAAAGAAACCCGTAAATGCCAAATGAGAAATTCAAATACAAACCTGAGGAGAAGAGTAGAAAATCTTTTTCCGGTGTGATAGAATCATATTGACAAAACCATTGAAAGAATCAATCACTTGATCCCGATACTTACAAGTAGTGATTTGAGAAGGATGAACAGGAACTGAGGACGAAAATATGATAGTGTTAATTACGGGCGCGTCTCATACAGGAAAAACACTTCTGGCACAACGGATGCTTGAAAAGTATCAATATCCATATTTCTGTATTGATCATTTGAAAATGGGTTTGATCCGTAGTGGAAATACAACACTTACACCTGAGGACGACGATGCTCTGACGGACTATCTTTGGCCCATTGTCCGTGAGATCGTGAAGACTGCGATCGAGAACAGGCAAAACCTCATAGTTGAAGGTTGCTATATTCCATTTTGCTGGAGGCAAGATTTTGATGAGCGTTATTTACCGTCGATCCGCTTCATTTGCCTCGCTATGAGCGAAAGATACATCGAGAACCATTTTGATGAGATTGTTGAACATGAATCGGAAATAGAATCAAGATCCGCCGATACTGATTGCACAAAAGATGTTCTGAAAGCAGACAACAAGCGCATTGTTGATGGATTTGAACGTGCCGGTGAACAGGTTCTGCTGATTGATTCTAACTATAAACATGCGATAGAAATAACATTAGACTGACATATTCTGTTTAGCGAGGTGCCGCGAATGAATAGAGACGAAGAACAAACTATTTTCGACAGGGCCACGGAAAAGCTCGACCTTTACGTTCCGCTGTGTCTGGAGGACAATTGCGCCGATGACGCGGCAGCGTTCCTTCAGCCGGGCGGGCCTTACGTGAGATTCGCCTTGAAGGAGTTCATGAAAGAGCTTTTGTTTGAGCTTATAAAGCCCGTGGGAGAGTGGACGAAGGACCCTTATTATATAGATATGGTCCCGATCTACGAGACGATAAAGCATGAGCTTGCGGAGCATTTTGAGGTCAGTCACGGGCTCGAGGAATATATTTTTTCCGAATACGTCCACGTGAAGATAAACGATATCCTGTCTTTCGATCTTCTGAGGGGACACCATGCGTTCTCTACCGTCGGGGTACGCGTTAACGGTTTTTGGGACGACGACGACGGGGACTGGATGGGATACGTCGCAGAAAAAACGGACGACGAGCTGCTTGAGTGTCAGGCGAACGGCGACTGCGAGCGGTGCTCCGCGTACTTCTTCCCCGATCAGACGGCGGAGTTCTGCCGCGTTGCCGAATACGTTTACGACAACGTTGACCGTTTCACGCAGATGGCTGAGGAAAAAGCGCGGGAAGAAAGAAAAAAGTATAACCTGTGAATAATGCGGAGACCGGTGTTTTTATGGAAACGCTAGAAAAGAATAAAGACTGCAAAAAAGAGGACGTGATCCGCAAAGTCCCTGAGGACCTCTGGTGCGACTGGCTCGCGCAGGCATCCGACGAGGACAGAGCGGACGTGGCCTTCATGAAAAAACTCGTCCTGCGCCGCGGGGAATGTCTTAAGTTCGCACCGGATACGCTGCGATCCGACCAAAGCACGGTCCTGAAGATCGTAAAGAACTGCCCCTCCGCCATCGTTTATGCGTCGGAGGAGCTGCAGAACGACCGCAAGTTCATCAAGCAGGCAGTGAACCTGAACCCCTGTGTGATAAAATACTTAATCGAAAGGTTCAGAAACGACAAAGCGATCGCCCGCCTCGCCGTCAGAGTTGACCGGGAAGTTTTTTCCTTCCTTCCGGAGGAGCTACAGAGCGACGCCGACGTGGCGGAAGTGTGGCTCGGCGGGAAATTGTACAAACTGAAAAACGCACCGGAAATAATCCGGGACAACAGGGCGTTCGCGATAAAAATACTGCCCATAGGAGGAGGATTGCTTGAAGATTTTTCGGAACGCCTCCGCACAGACAAAGAAGTCGTGACGGCTGCCGTCGGCTCGGCTTGGAACGCGCTCGGATACGCCGCCGAAGAATTGCGCGGCGACCGCGACGTGGTCCTTGCCGCCGTCGGACACGACGGCTACGCGCTTCAGTTCGCGTCCGAAAAATTGAAGGACGACAAGGAGACGGTCCTTGCCGCGGTAAAGAGATGCGGAGATTCTATCGGTTTTGCGTCGGAGCGGTTAAGACACGACGGCGACGTTATCCGCGCGGTCCTTGACGCGTACCCCGGTCAGTTTGAAAACCTGC
>JAFWQX010000109.1 GCA_017508875.1 Clostridia bacterium
AAATCGGAAATCGTGTGCCACTCCTCCTCAAACCTCCGAAGGAAAATGAAAAATTTTTGGCACACAAATTGCCCAAATTCGAAATCGTGTGCCACTCCTCACAAACCTCCGAAGAAAAATGAGCAATAAAAGGAACTGGCGGCGTAAGGGTGTGATCTACCCGGGACATTCCGGAACAGGACGCAGTCAAAACACATTTTTCACAGAAACAGGGAAAGAGCCAGAATAGGCTGATCATTGACTTTTGCGGCCCTGCAGAGTAAAATCGGTCAAAAATCAGGTAATTGCGCGTCTGCGAAATACAGGAGGAATGAAAATGAAAATTAAAAACATTGCCCGCATTCTGATATTGGCCGCCGTATTAATGATTGCCCTCAGCGCATGTACGGCGAATGTTGAACAAGACGAAAACAAGCCCGAAGGCGCAACGGCGGTCCCGGCAGCCACCGACGCGGCTACTGAGCGACCCGCTCCAACCGAATTGCCCGCCACACAGGAACCCGTTATCACCGACGTGCCCGCGACCGAAGCACCGACGGAAGTGCCCGCGACCGAAGCACCGACGGAAGTGCCCGCGCCCACCGAAGAGCCGACCGCCGCACCTGTCGAGAGCGGGACGAACGTTGCTATCGGTGCGGAAGTTGACGTCTCCACGACCACCGGCGAGTCGCACGTATCGATCGGTTTCATGCCCGAAGCCATCAACGACGGTTATTACTACGACCCGAACGTTCCGAGCGTCGGCTGGACCACTAACGTAGGAGAAAACTACGAAGATCCGGAGCAGGAGGAATGGGCCGAGTTAAAACTCGCGCAGATAACCTCGATCAATAAGATTATCGTGTACCCCGTCGTCAACGGCGGCCGCTTCCCCGTCGCGTTCAAGCTCCAGGTCTCGCTCGACGGCAAAAATTACACGACTGTAGCGGAAGTCAAGGACAATTCGCGCTTCGAGGACAAGGACGATACTCCGTTCGAGTTAGAATTCGAGGCTGTAACCTGCCGCTTCGTGAAGTTCCTTGCCACAGAGCTCTGCGATCCCTCGCCCGCCGACGGATATCTCTGCCAGGTCGCAGAAATCGAGATTTACGCCGCATAATATGACGTACAAAACCCGGGGTTCACGCATGAGCCCCGGGAACTTATGCCTTCACTCTGCGACTCTTCCCTCGAAGAGAATGAAGTTATCTTCAGACCATTCGGAATTTTCTGTCATCAGGAAGAAATGGAACGCGCTGTCGAAAAATACACGGACCGGTTCTTCAGGATCGTAAGCAGATCCCGGAACCGCTATGACGGTAACGGCGGCAGCTTCAACACCTGTATTTGTGACGTCGATAACGGCTTTCTGAATGATGTCTCTTACAAATATGTTTTCGTCGATCATACGGGAAAAATCGGCGATTCCTCCGAAGGCGTCCGTCATTCCCCTGCCCTTAAGGAAGTCCACAAGTTCATTTTTGTTGAGCGCAGTTTCGACGTGGAAAGAAGGCACGCGAAGCTGCACTTTGCGTTTTTCCGCTTTCTGAAGCTTCTCCTGCAGACCGTCCGTGGGACCTTTTACGAGCACCATATTGACATTGCCCTTCATCGGCACGGCAACGATCGTAGTTTCGTCGTCTGAATAATAAAGAAAGTCTTCTGTTTCCGTAAAATATTGTTTCTTTACCGTGCGCCCGTCGAGCGTCGTAAAATCCTGCTTTTCTTCTATTATCACGAAATCGTGAAGCCACGTGTTTTTATAATAAAGCGCGTTGATCAGCAAGATCATAAGATCCGAAGCGTCGAAATCTTCGGAGAGTACGTTTTTTATCAGCCCGTAAGTTTTACCGTCGCACCAGTCGTTGACGTTTTTTACAACAGTTGCAGGTTCAAAATCTTTTACTTCGGCTTCAAATGCCTCGAGGTGCATCCTGTAATCGGTCGTAAAATCTTTTGTCCCTTTATATTTCCATACGGAATTTGCAGACTCCAGTCTTGAGCCGCTGTTTTTATCCTGACTGCAAAAGGCGTTGAATCCTTCTACGAATCTTGTGAAGTTTTTAAGGTTTTTATCGAATGTCTGGGCGTCTGTTCCGAGGGCTTTTAGCATCTGCTCACGGGTCTCCCCGTTCGCTCCGGCTTCGAGCATGCCGAGGACAAGTTTCAGTGAAACGGGCGATATTACGTAATTTCCTTTCTCGCTCTTTTCTATATACTTCATCATGCCGGCGTCAAATTCGCTGGAATCGGTCTCCGTTGTGCCGTCAGGATCGTGCTGATCTAATATACTGCCCGGTTTGGATGCAGGCTTCGCGGTATCGTTTTTTAGTGCACAGCCTGAAAACAGCAATGACGCCGCAAGACAAAAACATAATATTAAAAGAATTACGCGTTTCATGACGGAAACCTCCCCGAAAATATGCTACAGTGTTAATATTGTACGTGAATGTGATCTTTATGTCAACAGCATGGAAAAGCCGGTGACTTTCGCTTTTTCGCGATTGTTCACCGGCTCTTCTTTAAGGCATCTTTAAGCCCTTAAAAGACCGTCCCAGATAGGAATCGAACCTACGGCGTTCCGCTTAGGAGGCGGACCCTCTATCCCCTGAGGTACTGGGACAACGGAGGGTATTTTACACAATTATTGCCCTCCGGTCAAGCTGTTTTTACTGCGCGTTTCCGTTTCTGCCCGTTTCCGTCTCTGCGGCGCGCAGGCCGGAAGTCAGGCGTTCTTTCCTTTCCTGTTCCTGAGAACCACCACGACTGCGGCGGCAACCACCAGGAGCGTCGTCCCCGCGATCACTACCGGCACCGGGTTGAAGGAGCTGCCGCTATCGCCGATCGGCTTTCCTCCCTGCTCCCCGATCACTTTATTGTACTTCGAAACGTCTGAAACGTACCTGAAATTGAAGCGGTCGTTAGGCGCGGTATCGCCCAGATCCATAAACTCGAGGATATTGCCGGTCTCGGTGGAATTGTCCGTCCACTTGAAATCGAAATTAGCCGCTTCTTCGGACTCGAGACCGAGAAGAGCTTTATCGAGCTTAAGAGTCAGGTATTGACCGCTCACGGTATACTCCGCCTCGCCGAGCTTCGAAGAAGTCCAGGAATTGCCGTCAAACTGTTCGACGCTGAGCTTGTCCGCCGTTCTTCCGCGGTTAATGATCAGGTCGTAGCCTTCCCAGCCGGTGGAATGGTCCATATCTTTATCGATGAGCAGGTTCATCCACGTGCTGTCGTCGCCGCGGACAATATCGTTCACGGTTTTTACCATGAAATACACGTAATTCGCGTCCTGAGACACTTTCGCTTCGTCAAAGTCGTTGCGCCCGGTGCCGTTTATATACTTGAATGCGCGGTCGTAGGAGTACGTATTTCTGAATTCCACGTCGCCTATCGTATCGCGGAACTCGAGTCCGACGCTTGACCAGGCGGAAATATCGCCGTTTTCGATCGTAGCCTGTCCGGTCG
>JAFWQX010000014.1 GCA_017508875.1 Clostridia bacterium
GTGGCAAGTGGCAAGTGGTGCCATCACTCGGTTCACGCTCCTAACTTTCCTTCACCGCCGTGAATCTCCACGAAAGCTTCGTGTCCCACACTATTCCGCTTCCGCAATAAGGACAGAACTTGTGAGCCGTCGTATCTATTGCCCCGCCGCACTGGGAGCAGATCAGCAGCTTCTTCGGTATCCCTTCCTCGGAAAGTTTTAGCGTCGAATCCACCTGATATCTTTCCTCAAATCTCCTGCCCAGCGCCGTATATCCGATCGTGGCAATGTACGTGATCGTCGCGTACTCCTGAGTTTTCAGGTAATTCCTGACGGCGCAGTCGTGGAAGTTCACGTCCGTAACGGCTCCGGCGGTCTCTGCTTTGGGAACCATGCTGATAAGATCTCTCTCCACGTTGCTGTCCTTGAAATCTTCAAGTTCGCCGTAGCGTATTTTCAAATATTCCGTAAGCAGCAGTCCGACAGCGTTCTTCGCTTCAGGCATATGAAAGTCCGGAAAATCCTTAAGAATGCGCGGCAGGTATATCGACGTGGCGCCGAACAGAGTGCGCGGCGTAGGATTATCGGCTTCTCGCGAACCTTCCTGCATCGCATTTTTCAGGTCGCTGAGCCTGATACCGCCGAGCAGGTCGTCGGTTATTTTAGTACGCCAGTTGCGTATCGCTTTGGCTATATTAACGATCACAAATAATACAAAAAGGGCGGCAAGAATGCCGAAAATAATAAATCCCCATTTGAAACCGCTTATTGCCCACATTACGGTCATTCCGCAAACGCTCCTTTCAGGCGGCGGTCGATTTCTCTTGCCGTTTCTTTTTCGGCCATATCCGCACGCTTGTCGTAATTCTTTTTGCCCCGCGCGACGCCCAGAAGCACTTTCACCCTGCTCCCGGAAAGATAGACCTCCAGCGGGATGAGCGTAAGGCCCTTCTGCTTAACGTACCCCAGCAATCTGCTTATTTCTTTCTTGTGAAGCAGGAGCTTGCGGTCGCGCACCGGGTCGCGGTTAAAAATATTGCCGTGTTCGTACGGAGAGATGTGCATGCCGCATATAAACATTTCCCCGTTCCTGATCTGAGCGTAGGAATCTTTAAGGTTCACACCGCCCTGTCGGAGCGATTTGACCTCTGTCCCTACCAGAACTATGCCGCACTCGACCGTCTCTTCGACGAAATAATCATGGTACCCTTTTTTATTTGTTGAAATAATCTTTTTGTTTCCGGTCATATTCAATAAATGCCGCGTTATATCTGAAAGTTCGCGTTACATCCGGCTACGGCGGGAGGCATTACGCTTTTATGCCGAAATACTTCTCCATATCGCTGACGAGTTTGAACTGCGTCCTGGCGCGGTCGAGATTATGCCCCGGCCTCGAGATAGAAAAATAATTATCGCCGTCTATATGGTCTCCTAAAAATCTCATTCCGCACTCGTAAGTCATAAGTATCGCGGAGAACGGCAGCAGCTCCAGCTCCTTCCCGGTAAGCACGTCGCCCGCTTCGCTCAGGTATCCCTTTTTATAAGCGTCATAAAGCGCGGGAACGAAATTGACCTTGCTAAGATCCTGCTCGTCCTCGGCGGCGGAGCTTGCTCCGAATCTTATACTGTCGCCGAAATCGTAAAGCGCGGAGCCGGGCATGACCGTGTCAAGGTCAATAAGGCATAGCACTTCGTTCGTATACTTGTCCATAAGCACGTTGTTCAGCTTTGTATCATTGTGTGTTACGCGCACAGGAACTTCTCCGGCGGCAATGGCGTCAAGTACGCGGCTGGCGTATGCTCTTCGTTCGAGCACAAACTGAACTTCCGCCTCGCATCCGGCGCGTCTTCCGGCGGGATCGGCGGCAATGATTTTTTCGAAATCTTTTACTCTCGAAACAGTATTGTGGAAGTTCGGTATAGTCTCGCAAAGCCTGTCCGCGGGAAAGTCCGAAAGCATCTTCTGAAAGCGTCCCAGCGCCACTCCTGCCTTCTCGAAATCCTCGTACCGCTCTACCTGCTCGTACACGATGCAGTTATCCAGAAACCTGTACGCTCTCCAGTACTCGCCGTTGTTATCTTTATAAAGATACGTGCCGTCTTTCGATCTCACAAAATGGATCGTGGCTCTCTCAGGATCCTCTCCCGCTTCTTTTGTCTTCCTGCGGATATGTTCCGTGACGAGCACGACGTTGTTCATAAGTTCCACCGGCATCTTAAACACTTTTGTGTTGATGCGCTGGAAAACGTAATCGCTTATAACGCCGTTTTCGTCGAATGACACAAAATACGTTCTGTTTATATGGCCGTTGCCGAGCCTTTTGATTTCAGTTAAAGTTCCGTCGATTTCAAATCCGTTAACAACGTCTTCAGGAATTAACACATCGTTTGCTTTGATCAGATTACTTTCCATTATATTCCTTTCCGGTAAAAAAATTATTAGCTTTCGCTGCAGCCTGTGGTCGAACGCTCAAAAGCGTGAAGCAGGATCAGAGTTTTCCGTACTCAGCAACGTCGAGGACAAAATACGTTGCCCCTCCGACAACAACGTTTTTAGGCGTGTTCTGAGGTCCGTTGATTCGTCCGAACGCATCGGTGGAAGGCATCGATTTTGTACGCGTAGAGCAGTACTCTCCGAGTATTGCTTTGAGCTTTCCGACTCTCTCGTCTTCCGTACCTATGAGCAGCGTAGTGTTCCCTACCATAAGGAAACCGCCCGTAGTCGAAAGCTTGGTGACAAAAAAGCCTTCCTTCGTGAGAGCGGAAGAGACGATCGCGCTGTCGTCGTTGTTTACTATCGCAAGTACCAGTTTCATTATAACAGTCCTTTCATAATAACGATCAATTTAAGCCGTGAACCCAGGGTCACTCAGAAATAGAGCTCAGCGTCATTTCTGCGCCGCGGAGGATCAGATGTCCGCCGAAAGCAGTTTCAAGCTGTTCTTATCCAGCTTTCTGTAATCGATGATCTCGTACCGGTTATCGTTGGAATCGCGTACCAGAATACGTCCGTCATAAAGCTGTTTGATGTCGGAGTTCCTGTTCCGTATGCGGAGCTGCTGCACGCCCCTGTCTGTCTGCACAGTCCATTTGAGGACACCGAACTTTTCGGTCCGTTCCAGCAGCCCTGTAATTTTAGGTATCAGATAATACTCTCTTAAACATTCGAGGATTACCTCTTTGGACTCCGGGGAGAGAGTCTCTACATCGCGTATTATAGCATGTTCCTTACCCTCTGAGTCAAGCAGAGTTATATATTTCATTCTGCCGCTCACCGGAAAAAGCCGTCGGGGCTCAAGATCTTCCACGATCTCTCCGCCGAAAAGTTCCATATCCACAAGGCAGATATCTTTCCGGGTAAATCTGGCGCTGTTTCCATCCACGTAAAATCTTGCCATCAGACCGCCCCCTTACTCAAAATTTTCTTCCTGCTTGCTTTTAGCGAGCTGGTCCGCCATCGTCTGTATCTGCACGAGCTTGTAGTACTTGCCCTTCAGCGCCATGAGCGCTTCAGGCGTATCGTTTTCGATTATCCTGCCCTGGTCCACGACGATTATGCGGTTCGCTTTCCTGAGCGTTGACAGCCTGTGCGCGATCATTAAGGTGGTCCTGCCGCTTATCAGCCGTTCGATCGCCTCCTGTATGAGATGCTCGGTCTCGGAGTCAACGGCAGCGGTGGCTTCGTCAAATATCAGAAGCGCGGGGTTTTTCAGTACGGCGCGGGCAATAGATACTCTCTGTCTTTCTCCTCCCGAAAGTCCGACGCCGCGCTCGCCGAGCATAGTGTCGTATCCGTCAGGCTGGCGGGCAATAAATTCATGTGCGTTCGCGACTTCAGCCGCGTGTATCACCTCTTCTACGTGCGCGTCAGGCTTACCGTAGGCAATATTATTATACACCGTATCGCTGAACATCATAGGATCCTGCTGCACATAACCTATTTGAGAGCGGAAATACTGCAGATCGATCTTCTTCGTATTGACCCCGTCTACGAGTATCTCTCCCTCGTACTGATCGTAGAAGCGCATCAGCAGATTTACGAGCGTGGATTTGCCCGAACCGGTTGTTCCTACGATACCTACGATCTCGCCCGGCTCGATCGTAATATTGACGTCGGACAGCACTTTCTTCGTGCGGTCGAACGAGAAGTTAACGTTTTTGAATTCGATCCTGCCTTTGATCGGAGGGCAGTTCCCTTTCGCCTCGTCGGGCTCGTCTTCAGCGTCAAGTATGTCGAATACTCTTTCGGCAGAGGACAGCGCCTGCTGGTACGAGTCGCTGAGGTAGGCGAAAAAGTTTACAGGGCCGTAGAACATTGACGCGTAGCTGAGGAACGAAACGAGCAGACCTGTGGTAAGGCCGCCTGTGCCGTTGATCACCCAGTTTCCTCCGACGCTCCATATTAGCAGCGAGCCGCACGTTACGCAGAAAGATACGATATGCGGGAATACAGTCGCGATCTTTGCAGCGGATACGTCGGTATTCAGCCACTCCTGGTTGTAACTTTTGAATTTATTGACCGTACGCTCTTCTCCGGCGAATGATTTCGTCACGCGTATATTCGGGATCGAATCGGCCAGCACTGAGACCACGCCCGCCCAGCGCCGCCATATCCTTCTGTAGAAAGGCATTATCTTGCGCCGGAATATCTTTGCCCCGACGACAACGAGCGGTACCGGTATCAGCGAGAGCAGCGTCAGTCTCCAGTTCAGTATGAGCATTATGATGATTATGCCTACTCCCAGGAAGAACTGTACGACAACTTCCTGCGATATCCTCAGCATAAAGGCCTGAAGTGTATTCGTGTCGCCGGAAATACGGTTTATTACCGATCCGGTGGAAGTTTTATCGTAGAAGCCGAGCGGAAGGCTCTGCGCTTTCTTATAAACGTCGTTTCTGAGCGAAAGGACTATACGGTCGCCGCTGCATCTTAAAAGATACCCGCGAAGCGCCCCTATCAGGTGCTGGAAAATATACGTGCCGAACAGTGCGAGCACGATCCAGCCCAGACCCTCCCGGTTCTTTTCCGGGAGCACATTATCGACCAGTCTTCCGGTCAGATAAGGGGGCGCGAGAGCTACCGCCGTAGTCAATGCCGAAAGAATCAGGCACAGAACCAGCGTTTTCATTTCCGGCTTGATATATTTTACAAGTTTTTTTGCGATCTTTCCCTTGGACTGGCAGTTTATGCATTCAGCCCCCGGATGCAGCAGCGTGCGTCCGCATTTGGGGCAAACGTTCATCAGCTTCTCGTAGGTAGCGCATACGACTTCATACTCCTCGTCCACGGATTTGCCCGCGGCAATGTTCTCGATGAAGTTCGCAGCCATATCTGCCAGGGTGGCAACGGAATACGTGAACCTGAATACGTCTTCGTGCGTACCGTCCTTAAAATTAACGCGCAATCTTGCGTTGCCGTACATCCGCTTTACTTTAGCGTCGGCAACGTCAGAATGCGCGTATTTTTTAAGCGGCTCCTCCCGTTCGGGATCATACACCATAAATCCCTTCCCGGTAACACCTAAAGCCGTCTGCTCATATTTAGC
The DNA here is from genome assembly GCA_017508875.1 of Clostridia bacterium. GTDB lineage: Bacteria > Bacillota > Clostridia > UBA1212 > UBA1255 > UBA1255. Next base: position 5,526 of record JAFWQX010000014.1, read on the forward strand.
TTTAAGGGAAAGATCTCCTACAACAACAAACAGCAACTGTTCGTCAGGGCTAATGCATTCGTTAAAAGCTTCCTGTATCACTGCAGGAACGTCTTTGTTCGTCAGCACCGATTCCACTTTCATATCGTTATCCTCCGATTGAAACAGGCCTTCTGACCGGATCGTATTCTGTTTAAGTTATGTCAGAGACTGACAATATTACCGCTGAAGAGCCGGACGGTACTGTGAAAGGAGGATCTTGAAATTACCGTTCAGAACTCTCAGTTCGTCCAGCATTGCCTTCGTGTCAGAAGAATCTTTAAGCTGGACGTGGTAAACAAGTTCGGTTATGGTTCCGCCGCTTACGATGCCCACAGAGTCAAGTACGTATCCGGCAGTGTATTTTTTGAGGGTCTCTTCGAAAAGTCCGTCGTAATTGATGCTTTCGGGAACGTCAACTACGAGAGTCTTGCGCTCGGTGACGGTCTTGCTCTTAGCTTTGATCATGCCGTAAACGACCATGAAAGCGCACGTGAGCAGCACGAAGATAAGAGCGGGCAGATAGAGGCCTACGCCTGCGATGAATCCGGCGCCCATGCCGAAGAATATGTAAACGAGGCTTCTGGGCCCGATCAGCACACTTCTGTAGCGTACGATGGCGAGCGCTCCGGCGAGGCTGAATGCTCTTGCGATGCTCGTTCCGATAACCGAGAGCAGCAGCGCTACGACTACCGGTACGATGATGACGACAAGTCCGATCTCTTCGTCAAACGTGAACGCCTTGCACGTAAGTTTGTAGGTAAGGTAAATGATAACTCCTAAAATGCCTGCAACGATTACGGCGGCAACGGTATTGATGATGTTCGCGCCTGAATTGATCTCCAGCAAGCCGTCAAAGAACTGTTTGAATGTGTTCATGATCCTGTTTCTCCCTGTTTCTGTTCTGTGCTCAAAGCACGTGTCTTGTATGTTCTGAATCAACGTATTCTGCGTACAGGCTTTCTGCCGGCAGCATATTTACGTAGTATGAGCAGTATTTTGAAAAAGTCTTGTTTCTGTAATTGTATTTTGAAACAAGCTTAACCAGCCAAAGCGGCACTTCCTTCCCCGTCTTTATCTCGAGCACGGCCGTTTTTTCAGGGCAGGAAAGCTTTCCGGCGGTGCCTTTTGCGAGATCGAGCTCATCGCCGCGCGTACGGATATTGATATCGAACGTGATCCTGAGCTCCGGGTCATCTTTGGAAAAAAGCGCAAGGCGTTCGTAGCTGACAACGTTCCTCGGCTTTAATTTTTTGCTGACAATAATATACTGAAGTTCTCTTAATATTTGAGGATTTGAAGAATTGAACTGCTTCAGCGTTTCCAGATTTTCAGAAGACAGAGCGGTAAGAGGGTCTGTTCCTTCCTCGATCTGTTTCTGGGTAAACGCCGTAAACGCCATAGAATCCCTGAGTTTCATTTTAACGCGGCGCTTCACAACAAGGCCGTTGATCTTTGCCTTTATCTCGAAATACGAAGGCTCATCCCCGCCTATCTGCTCGTCTTTTACGGCGTCGATTCCCGCAGCTGCGCTGAGGTCGCCTGCGCTTCTGTAAACTCTGAGCCTTATTTTCTGGCGATACTTCTGGCCGTTCATCGTCTCGTGATAACACTGGTCTGTATCGTTGTCAAAATAAATGCTTGAAAGGCAGTAAAAGCCGTGCTGATTTGCATATGAGTCCTTCTCGACATATGGGTACAAATCATCTATCATGGCGTTCATCACGTCATACGAGACCGGAAATTTAAATTCGTATCTGCAGAAATTGTCCGTAAACATGATTTTCCGCCACCTGCCTTGCTGAACTCCCTGCGCCGGGCAATTTAGGAGTATGCGTAATTATAAAGGTTAACGGAATTAAAGTCAACCACAATTAACGATTTACGGGCAACGAGCAACAAATAGCAAGTGGCAAGTTGAAAGTGGCAACTCTGAACTCTTAACTCTGAACTCTTAACTCTTAACTCCCTAAACACCATTTGAACTTCTGCGAAGCCGAGTGAATGGCTAAGAATTTTGTTTGACCGAAATGCGAATTAATGAAGGGAACGCATGAGACCCAAAATTCGTGCCATCACTCGGTTCGCCTCTTAACTCTGAACTCTTAACTCTTAACTCGTCCAGCTTCGGAACTCCGATTTCTCATCCCACGTTCCGCCGGCGGACTGATAATCGATCCACTCGTATCCGCCGTACTTACACGAATAAAGATAAGCCTCACGCCGGTCGGTCTCACAGAGCACTGGATGAGGATCGAACGGGACGGGGCCGTCAATATCCGTAATGCGCCTGTCACGTGCGAGAACGAGCGGGCCGTGGCGCAGGAGCGTCATCCCGTTTCCGGCAGCATTCGAGCAGCTGTCAGACAATACCATTTCGTCCTCTATATCAAATTCGACGTCGATCATCATACCCTCAGAGAACGGTCCCGGGACCGCCGCATAACCTGAATAGCCGGGAAGCGTGAGGAAAGGCTTCTCCTCCCCGTTCAGCATGACGCGGAAATTCTTGCTGTAGCAAGGAATACGGATAAGGATATTGCCGGCGAAAAAACCGCCGCCGCCGATCGTCATTGACACCCTGCCCGAGCGCGGGAAACACGAACGGATATCGAGCACCATCTTGCCGAAACGGACCCTGCCGCTTAAGAAGAAATTGACCACCGGACCGACGTCCGACTGCATGAACGCAATAAACGGCACCAGCCCGAGGCCCATCGGCCCGTTTGCGGTACAGCAGCTGAGGTCGAAATCACCGACTTTGTAGGAAAAGTTGACCTTGAAATTCCTCGTGCCGTTAAAGCGCGGAAAATACTCGAAGAACAGACCGTCGGGCTTAAGAGCACCGATAAGCGCGTTATAAGCGCTGCGCTCGATATTGTCCGCAAACCGCGAATCACCTTCGAGCCTCAGCAGCTGCAGGCACAGTTTCATCCACGTTACCGTCACGCACGTCTCCATCATAAGATCGATATCGGGGTTCGTCTGCTCGAAGCGAGTCAGATTCCATTGTTCGCCGGTGCCGGGGCCAAGATTATACGGTGCATCCGCTCCGCCCGAGCCGAGCTCGGTTATCTCTTCGTTAGCAAGTTTCGCCTGAAGCTTCAGCGCCGCCATCCTGTCCTGCTCTCTTCCGGTAACGCGGTAAAATTCGACGAGTCCTTCAAAGCACGACATCATCTCGTACGCTTTGGCGATGCTTTCCTTCGGATCACCGTTCCCCCCGACAGTGTACGGAGAGCGGCCGGACAATATCGCTTCGAATATGTTTTCTCTGCTGCAGCCTCCTTCGCGGACAATATATTCCGCGAACGCCAGGTGTTCCGGCTTTCCGGTGATGTTATATACTTTTACGACAGGTTCGAGTATCGACGACGATTCGATCCCGCAAAAAGCCCAGCCCGTCGACAATATCGGCATCTTTCCGGGCTCGCTTCCCACCTGCGAGATCGTGTAATCGAGGAGGTCGCTAAGCGCCTTTTTTACGCGCAAAAGCTCCGGTGCACACCATTCTTCGTCACAGTAACCGATCACTCTGTAATACTCCAGCAGTCCGAGCATGACGTATTTGCGCTCCCACAGATCCGCTCCGCCCGAACCGTTCGGCTGTTGTTCCTTAGGAGCAGTGCTTATCTCGCCGTCAGCGCCCTGGACAGAAAGGATGTCGTCCACCGCGAGCCTCATTTTATCCAGCAGCCAGCGGTCTCCGGTATAGCCGTAAATCACGGCGGAAGCACGCATGATCTTACCCCAGAACTCACCTGCCGCGAACTGATTCCGTTTTTCTCTGTAATAATCTCCGAGGCCGCGGTAATCGAGCACTTTGAGCAGGCCGTTCTCGACGCTGCGTATTTTTCTGTCAAAAATATCGTCGCCCGAAAGTTTGACGCTCCCCGGCTTCAGCATGAAAAATCTGTCACGGATCTTCTTCGTTTTATCCACAATAAACACCCTCCAGCGACCACGTTTCTGCGCGTGTGATTTTTATGGGGACAATATCTCCCGCTTCCGGTTTATTCAGGCAGCGCTCTTTAAGTGCGGCGGCGTCAACGTCAAAATTAACCACTTTATTGCCCTCGGACCTCCCTGTAAGCCTTGACGGATCGGTCCTGCTCGGGCCCTCAACGAGCACGCAAAGCGTCTTTCCTTCGAGCGCTTCGTTCTTCTCGCGGCTGATCCTGTTCTGCGTATCCACGAGGCGTTTGAACCTTTCGTTGACAACGTCTTCCGGTATCTGGTCAGGGCTCATTGCCGCCGGAGTCCCCTGCCGCTTTGAATATATAAACGTGAAGGCCGCGTCGAACCTTACCTCTTCAAGAAGTGACAGCGTATCTGCAAATTCTTCTTCCGTCTCGCCCGGGAAGCCTATCATAATGTCGGTCGAGAGCGTGACGTCCGGGATCAGCTTCCGCACTTCAGAAACGAGGCCGAGATACTTCTCCCGCGTATACTTTCTGTTCATTCTTTTAAGCTCGGACGTGCTGCCGGACTGTACCGGAAGATGCAGCTGAGAGCAGATCGCAGGTTCTTCTGCTATGGCGCGGATAAGTTCAGGCGAGAGGTCTTTCGGATGCGACGTCATAAATCTTACACGCGCGATACCTGTCTCACGGGCAACGCGCCTTATAAGCGCCGCGAAATCCGTTCCGTCGCCGTCATTGCCTTTCCCGTATGAATTTACGTTCTGCCCGAGCAGCATTACTTCTTTCGCGCCGCCCTGTACGAGCGCTTTCACTTCGTCGATTATGTCGTCAGCCTTTCTGCTGCGTTCTCTACCGCGCACGTACGGGACAATGCAGTAGGAGCAGAAATTGTCGCAGCCGTACATTACCGTAACGTACGCCTTAAACTTGTCGTCCCGCAGCATCGGCACACCTTCCGGAACGCTGTCCTCACTCTCGGCGCCGATCACGCGCCTGTTCTCAAATATCCTTTGGGCCATATATTCAGGAAGGCGGTATGTATTACCTGTCCCGAGCACGATATCCACGTGCCTGTACGATTTTTTGATCCGTTCAACGACCCATTCCTGTTCGGTCATACAGCCGCAAACGATCACGATCATATCAGGCTTATGCTTCTTTGCGCCTTTGATCGCGCCCAGCTGCCCGAATATCTTATCCTCCGCGTTCTCACGCACGCAGCACGTATTAAAGACCACCACGTCCGGAATGAGCGCAGAATCGCTGAGCTGATAATCCGGGACGACGCTATATCCCATTCGCGCCAGCATGCCCTTCAGTTTTTCCGAGTCGTGCTCGTTCATCTGGCATCCGAACGTTTTTACAAAAGCCGTAAGCGGCTGCCCTTCCTTCCCGGAAGTCAATTCGTTATGCTCTTTTATTTTATCCGCAAAGCGTTGTATCCGCGCCATTGTTACGGGGTCAATACTCATATGCTTTCCTCTCGTTTTGCAGTATCGCCGCTATAAACGGCACGTGTTAATAATACCATATCGCTATGTTTTGTACAACAATCAGCCTGCTTCACGACTGTGTCAATTATTAAGTTACGTATTCATTGAAAAAAGCACGCTTACCGCGTGCTCTTAATTCAAATGCCGGCGGCGGGACTTGAACCCGCACCCCATCGCTGAGAATGGATTTTGAGTCCATCACGTCTGCCAATTCCATCACGCCGACAAAAATATTCTCCCGGCACCGGATGCACGGGCTGATGCGCAAAAGCAGGAAATAACGCCGCAGGAACGACAGATATCCTTCGCGCGGACAATATTTTACCGCGTTGCCCCCGATATTTCAAGTTGTTTTTTACATCCTGCCACTAAATGTGCTAAAATACGTATCAGAACGGCCGGCGTACGGAGAGCCGCAGCTGCCGGAAGCGCCTGACCGGAAGGATGCGTGGGTCAATATGAACAGGTTAAAGAGAACCGCCGGAAAATTCATCAAAAAAATCGTAGACTGCTTCACAGGCACAGGCCTTGACCAGGCACTTATGAAGGCGGAAGGAGAAGCGGCATGCGACGGCAGGCTGAGCGAGGTCATCCGCCTCTCGGCAGCGGAAGGCTGCGTACTTCTGAAGAACGACGGGACCCTTCCCCTTGATAAAGATAAAGAGATCAGTGTGTTCGGCCGCACACAGTTCGACTGGTTTTACGTTGGATACGGCTCCGGCGGAAACGTAAATGCGCCGTATAAGGTAAACCTCGTTGACGGCCTTGAAAACGCAGGCGCATCATATAACAAAGCCGTCGCAGACGCGTACCGCAGCTGGATCTCCGTCCCCGTAAACGCTGCCGACGAAGGCTGGTGGGGGCATTGGCCGTTCTCCCATCCGGAAATGCCGCTCGATCCGGCGCTCGTAAAAAAAGCGGCGGAAACTTCAAGCACCGCAGTATGCGTGATAGGCAGAGCCGCGGGCGAAGACCGCGACAATAAGCTGAAAAAAGGCAGCTATTACCTCACAGACGAAGAGCTTTCGATGCTGAAGACTGTGACGGACGCTTTTGAAAAGACGGTCGTGATCCTCGACGTCGGAAACATAATTGATATGAGCTGGACCGGGCAGTTCGGGGACCGGATTTCGGCGATCCTGATTGCATGGCTCGGAGGGATGGAGAGCGGAAACGCCTTATGCGACGTACTGTTCGGAGCAGTATCTCCTTCCGGGAAACTTCCGGATACTATTGCAGAGAACTATTCCGACTATGCTTCTTCGCCGTTTTTCGGAGGAAAGAAATACAACCGGTACTCAGAGGATATCTTCGTAGGGTACCGTTATTTCGACGCGCATCCCGAAAAAGTGCTGTGGCGGTTCGGATACGGGCTTTCGTATACCGCATTTGAAGTTCAGGAAACGGATTGTCCCGAATACGATGCCGGAAACGGGCGGTTTTCGGTAAGCGTGACAGTAAAAAACACAGGCAAGGCAGCCGCGAAAGAAGTTGTCCGTCTGTACTGCAGACAGGCTCCCGGGAGACTTTCCAAACCCGACAGGGTGCTCGCCGGATTTGCCAAGACGAAAATAATTGCCCCTGGTGAAAGCGATACGGTCAATATCACTTTTGACCGCAAATATATTTCGTCGTTCGATGAAGCGATACACGCATTCGTCATTGAGCGCGGTCAATACGTTTTCGAGCTTCAGACCGACTCCCCCTCCGGCGCAGGTTTCGTACCTATCGGAACGTACGACTGTGAAGAAGAAACCGTCGTCGAACATTGCCGCACACTGTTTTTCTCAGGCCCGGAGCTAAAAAAGCGTATCCTTGATGAGCTTCCCGCAGGTATAAATTACGCAGGCGACAATGGTATCGTTTTTGATGACGTCCGCGCAGCTCACGAGAAACCGGACAGCTTTATCTCGCAGCTCAGCCTCGAAGAACTCGAAGCGCTGACGCGCGGCCACGGAATGATGGACTCCCCTCTCGGGACTCCGGGAAACGCAGGCGTTTTCGGCGGAATAATCCCCTCACTGCGCGAAAAAGGCATAAGACCCGTGACCTGCGCAGACGGCCCGGCCGGTCTCAGACTGAAAAAATACGCCGCGCTGATGCCGTGCGGCACAGCTTTAGCAGCTTCATGGAACGAAGAACTTGTCAGCGAAATTCACAGACTCATCGCCAAGGAAATGGAAGAATACGGCGTGGATATGCAGCTCTCGCCGGGCATGAACATACACCGAAACCCGCTTTGCGGCAGAAATTTTGAATATTTTTCAGAAGACCCCGTACTGTCCGGAAAGACCGGCGCGGCAGTCGTGCGCGGAGTACAATCCGCAGGGAGATCGAGCTGCCCCAAACATTTCGCCTGCAATAACCAGGAAACGAAGCGCAATACAAACGATTCATTAGTATACGAACGCGCACTTCGAGAAATATATCTGCGCAATTTTGAGATCACAGTAAAAGAAGCCTCTCCCCTCGCGATAATGACGAGCTACAATAAGGTCAACGGCGTGTGGTCGCACTACAATTACGACCTTGTGACTACGGTATTGCGCGGAGAATGGGGCTTCTCCGGACTTGTAATAACGGACTGGTGGATGAAGAAGTCAAGGTCTCCCGAATTCCCGAAGCTCAGGGACAACGCCTACCGCGTCCGCGCCGGCGTTGACGTCCTCATGCCGGGCAATATGAGCCGCATGCGCCGCAGATTCGTTTCGGACGGAACGCTCCTTAAGACGGTCGGGAAAAGCGGCGGGATCACTCCGGGCGAAATTCAGCAAAGTGCCCGCAGAGTGCTCGAATTAATCCTTGCCCTCGATAAAGATAAATGATAAAATAGCCATACTGAAAATTCATTTTTTTAGTTCGACAGGAGGACTGAATATGAAAAGAAAAATCGCATTGTTTACAGCGATCGTAATGTGCGCCGTGTTTATGCTTGCCTCTTTACAGGCTTTTGCAGAGGAAGAGAAACCGGCTGATGAAAAGTATGCAAGGTTTATCGCACTCGGAAATGATCCGTACGCTACGTTCAAGTTCAGCGGAAGCGGGAAAAACCAGACTATTGACCCCGATACGGTCGTCTGGGCGGCGATCCGCTACAGGACGGAATCGCAGTATGACAGCACCGGCGTAGAATATAAGGCACAGTTCTACGTTAACCCTGCTGCCGAGCCGTGCGTTCCTGTAACGTACAGTTTCACCAAAAACTGGGAGACGGCGATAGTGGACTGCACCGCCACGAACGAAAGCACAGACCTTGACTCGAAGTGGAACAGTTCAGGATATACGAGTCCTGCCGAGATTCGTTATGACCCGCTTGAACCGGACCGCGACTCCGAAGATACGTCACAGGACGAGTTAAACGGTCAGGTCCAGAAGAATGACTACATCGACGTCGCATGGATCGCCTTCTTTGAAAACAAAGCGGACGCCGAAGCATATACCGGAGCGGAAGATACGCCTTACTGCATCCTCGACCTGGACAGCTTCAAAAATCCTGCAGGTGCACATAACCTTAAGGTCAAGATCCAGTCGGATAACGGTGAAGAGATCCCTGATGATACTGACGATAAGCTATTCTATCTTTATGACAAAGACATTTCCGTTAACACGGGCTGGTGGCTGAACCCCGTAGTCGAAGAAGCGACGATAGATGTTTCGTTCGAGATAGATAAATGGTTCAGCGGTTTCAATTATTTTGCATACTGCTGCCCGAATCCTGTTCCTATGAGAATAGCCCTTTTGAACGAAGACGAGGATGAGGTCTGGTCCGGAGAAGCCACCTGCTCCAACAACGAAGGACATACCGTCGATATGGAGAAGCGCTTTGCACCGGGCGTATATACTCTCTCGTTCATCGGCGGAGACGTAAGCGAACTGGAATACGAAACGTGGTTCGTACTTGGATCTTGCGCAGCGTTTAACGAAAAGCTTGAAGAAGATTCCGTTACCGTTATGGGCGGAGCTACTAACGATAGTACCGGCCCCGCTCCGTTCATTTCATTGATCACGTGCGATCCCGACCCGGATTACACTCCCGAGCCTACTAAAGTTCCCGCCACTGCGACGCCTACCAAAGAGCCCACTGAAGCTCCTGCGTCCGCACCTGCGACCGATGCTCCTACCGAAAAATCCGGTGGAGAGCAGACGTCTGAAACTTCAAAGCCTCAGGATGATAATAAGGGAAACGAGAAGCCGGATGAAAAGAAGGCCAACGTCTGGCCAATTATCGGAATCATTGCCGCCGCTCTCGTCGTGATCTGCGCCGTCGCCGTGATCATCGTTTCTCTTAAAAAGAAGAAGAAATAAGCATTTTCCGGAACGAGTATGATCCGTTACGTTTGCGGAATTGAAGATGAAAACGTTTTATTATCCAGTCTGCTGACAGGCAGGCTGGATATTTATTCGTCTACGCTAAGCAAACTGAAAACCGGAGGCGGAATATATCTGAACGGAGAATCCGTGCACGTAAGGCGCCCGGTGCATGTGGGGGACGTAGTAGAGCTCGACCTTGAGAGCGCGGAGACCCCTTCGCAGATCCCCGCCGAGCCGTGGCTCCCGGACATCATTTTCGAAAGTGAGGGGCTGCTGGGCGTCAATAAACCCGCTATGAGCGTTGTCCATCCCACTGTCTTTCACCGCGAAGGCACCATTGCCGCAGGCGTAGTCAATTATTATCAGCAAAAAGGCATACGCGCAGGTATCCATATCGTTAACCGCCTCGATCTCGGAACTTCCGGTCTTATGCTGCTTGCAAAGTACGGGCTCGTTCAGGAACGTATGCGAAAGCAGGCGGAGCGCGGCGAATACACAAAGATCTATATAGGCGTGGCGGATACGCGAAGTTCGGAAAGGGTATTGCGCGCCGGAGACCGGTTCGATATCGACGCACCGATAGCGCGCGACAGGACGAGCATAATAAAGCGAAAAGTCGATCCGGACGGTGACCCCGCGCTTACCAAAGTTAAAATCCTATCTGTAAATGAAGAAAAACACACTGCCCTCGCGGCATTCTCCCTCGTAACCGGACGTACGCACCAGATAAGAGTACATATGAGCCACGCAGGATTTCCGCTGCTGGGCGATTCTATGTACGATCAGGCTTTTTACGAGTCAGAAAAAACACATCAGCTCCTGCATCAGTTCAGGTCGGAATTCACCGAACCGCTGACACAGGAACATATGAGAATTTATTGTCCGCTGCCGGACGAGATATTGTCCGAATACCCCTGGGCTGAAACGCTTCAGGAAGCCGCGGAATCTTCGGATATATTCGATTCGCTTACGACGTAGATCGGTCTTTTCTTAACTTCCATATACGTTTTAGCCAGATACTGGCCAAGTATCCCGATACAGAACAGCTGTATGCCGCTGATGAAGAACACGATGCACATCGCGCTCGCCCAGCCGCCAACTGAATTATGCCATATGAGCTGCCGCACAAATACGATTATGAGCGCTATAAACGATACAAAGCAGAAAATCAGCCCGAGCACCGAAGAAATCGCGAGAGGCGTCGTCGAAAACGCGACCATTCCGTCGATCGAATAAAGCAGGAGCTTTCTGAACGACCACTTGGTCTCCCCCGCCGCGCGCTCGACGTTCTCGTATTCGAGCCACTTCGTGCGGAATCCGACCCAGCTGAATATACCTTTTGAAAATCTGTTGTACTCGCGCATCTCGAGGATAGCGTTAACCATCGGCCGCTTCATCATCCTGAAATCGCGCGCGCCGTCAACTATCTCCGTCTTGCTCATTTTGCGCATTATTTTGTAAAACATGCGCGCGAAAAACGACCTTATCGGAGGCTCGCCTTTGCGCGTCACACGCCTTGAACCCACGCAGTCGTACGGCTCTTCGTCGAGGATCCTTATCATTTCCGGTATGAGCGAGGGGGGATCCTGAAGATCGGCGTCCATTATTGCCACCATCGAGCCGGAAGAAGCCTCGAGACCCGCAAACATTGCCGATTCCTTACCGAAATTCCTTGAGAACGAAACGTATTTAACGCGCGGATCCGACGCGGCGAACTCTTTCACGACAGCAAGAGTATTGTCCCTGGAACCGTCGTTTACAAATATAAATTCAAACTCGCAATCCTTTTCTCTGCATTCGTCCGCAACTTTGCATATCTCCGGATAGAACAACGGAAGCACCTGCTCTTCGTTATAGCATGGGACAATTATACTTACCAGTCGCATCGTTCAAACAACTCCTCTCCGGGTCTCAGCCCGGTCTTAACGATCAGTTCCTCCATATCGTCCGGCGGAGGACAACTGAATCTCATTCTTTCTCCCGAGACCGGGTGCCTCAGCAGCAGTATTCCCGCGTGCAGCGCCTGCCCTTCCATGCCCCGCGTCTTCCTGAGCCCGTAAACGTGGTCGCCTGCCACGGGATGCCCGATATATTTAAGGTGCACTCTTATCTGGTGCGTCCTGCCCGTATCGAGGCTCAGCCCGAGCAGCGAAGTGCGGCTCTGTTCGTTCGTGCAAAGCACTTTATAATTCGTAACGGCGCTCCTGCCGCCGGGCACTACGTCCATCTTTTTGCGGTCCCTGCGGCTCCTTCCGATCGGCGCATTCACAGTCCCCTCTTCGGGCGTCACGATCCCTTCAGCGAACGCCATATATATCCGGTGCATCTCGCGCTTTTTCAGCTGTTCGGCCAGATCCAGATGCGCTTTATCGTTTTTTGCGACAACGAGCAGGCCGGTAGTGTCCTTATCGATCCGGTGGACGATCCCGGGACGTATTACCCCTCCGATACCGGAGAGGTCGCGGCAATGATAAAGCAGCGCGTTCACGAGCGTTCCGGACTGATTTCCGGCGGCCGGATGTACGACCATTCCGCGAGGCTTATTTATCACAATAATATCGCCGTCTTCGTACACGATATTCAGCGGAATATCTTCAGGCGCGGCGTCCCATTCCTCGGTTTCCGGGAAAATGATGGATATTACGCTTCCTTCTCTTAGAACCGTCCCTGCTTTAACGTATTTTCCGTCTACGATGGCGAGCCGGTCTTCTATCAGTTTCTGCGCTCTGCTGCGGCTCGGTATCTGCTCCGGAAAAAGTTCGGGGAGTGCGGCGTCAAAGCGTTTACCGGCAGTTCCGGCGTCCACGATCGCTTCGCTGGCAATACTTTCTTCGTCAGAGCCGGCTTCGAGCTCCGGATCGAAATCATCGCCGGGCAACATATAAGTCCGTTCCTCATCCGCCGCGGTCATTATTGATTATCCCCCGGCTTCTCTTTCTTTTTGCGCTCTTTTTCAAACAGCCGCCCCAGAATGCTCTCCTTGCGCAGCAGATAATCGTCATTCTTCCTCCCGGACAGCATCACGGCAATTATCATAAGCACGCATCCGACCGTTATGCACGAATCGGCAACGTTGAAGTTAGGAAATTCGTATTTGAAGATCCATACGCGTATGAAATCGATCACGAACCCGCGGCTTATGCGGTCAATAAGGTTCCCGAGCGCTCCGCCTATCACCATCAGAAGCGCCGCACTGAACAGCTTTTTTTTGCTCTGTGAGTACAGAAAAGCCAGTCCCGCGCAGGCAGCGAGCGTCACGGCCGACAGGATCCCGGTATGCTGGTTGAACATTCCCCACGCCGCCCCGGTATTATGGACGTGAGAGATCTCTAAAAAGCGGGGTATGAGAACGATCGAAGAACCGTAAAAAATGTTTTTATATATGAGCTGCTTCGTAATCTGATCTACGGCAATAATAACGCCGCAAACGGCAATGAACATGAGCGCCTTGAGTAAACACAGCTTCAATATGGTCTTGCCCTTCTTGGGGCCAATACAAGTCTCCTGCGCGGTCTGAGGTTCTGCTCCCGCCTCAGCGCCACCGGAAACGTCCAGTTCGTTTTTATCAATCTCATCCATTAGAAAAACTCCACCCGATACTTACCACTTGCAACTTAACTCTTAACTCTGAACTCTAAACTCTTAACTCTTAACTCCCTAAACTCCATTTGAACTTATGCGAAGCCGAGTGAATGGCTAAGAATTTTGTTTGACCGAAATGCGAATTAATGAAGGGAACGCATGAGACCCAAAATTCGTGTCATCACTCGGTTCGCCCACTTGCAACTTGCCACTTGCCACTTTCAACTTGCCACTTTCAACTTGCCACTTATCACTTGCCACTTAACTCTTAACTCCGAACTCTTAACTCTGAACTCCGAACTCTTAACTCCGAACTCTTAACTCTGAACTCTTAACTCTTAACTCATAACACTCCCTCTTACACCAGATACCAGCTCCCTATATCCGGGAACAGGTTCCAGCTCTCCACGCCCGCCGAATCGCCCCAGTGAAGCCGTTCGGAGAACTGCAGGCAGTTCGTACGCACGTAAAGCCCTATAAACGGAATCTCTCTCTGAAGCCGCACGTATACCTCGTCAAGCTCCGCACTGTACCCGGAGGCGAAATTCGCGCACGCCTCCGCAGCATCAGCACCGCCGGGCCATTTTCCCGCCGCTCTTGAAAGTTTCTCCGTGATCCACGAGGAATCGTAGCCATTATAATTGAAAATGCTTCCTTTTGCAAACGCGCCGTCCATATCCGGAGCAAAACCCATATTCAGCCTCAGGAAAGTATAATCAAACTCGCCCGAAAGCAGCAGCGCGGTGTACTCCCCTCCGGAAGCGACCTTTACAGTCGTCTTTATACCGATCGATTTCAGCTTGCTGACGGCGCTGTCACACGCGTGAATAAGCTCCACGTCGTCACTGCTCACAAGAAAATTGACCTTAAGCGGGTTCTTCTTCTCGACGTCATCCGCTTTAAACCAGTTCGTATTGCCGCCCTCGTGCTTATACCCTTCCGCTTCCAGAAGCTTCTCAACTGCAGATATTGACGGCGTCGAAAACTCCGGATTCTTGCGGAAAATACAATTGTCAAACACCGGCATGTCGTACGGCTTTCCCCAGCCCGAGACGGTGCGTTCGATCGCGCGGTCGCGGTCAACGATCTCTGACAATGCTTTTCTCATATTTATGCTGAGCGCTTCCGCACGCTTCGTCGGGAGCTGCTCGATCTTGTTTTTTGCGTCAATTTCGTACGTGATCTTTTCGCCCGTATACATATACGGAACGATACAGATGAGAGAATTGTCCTCGAACCGCCTCACGCCGTATCCGAGCTGCGACCCGTACTTGATCGCCGCGTCGCCTTCCAGCAGCACTATGTCGCATCCCGAGACCGCCTTCTTCGAAGCGTCCCGGAAGAAGCGCAGCTCCAGCGCGTCAATATTCGTTTTTCCGCCCCTGTATTGCTCAAATCTCCCGAATCTGACCGAACCGGATCCTGAACGGTCAGCGCCGGTCACACTGAAAGGCCCGGTACCGGACGGATACGCACTGCCCGTCTCGCCCGCTTTCAATATCGGGAAAAACAGCTTCCACGGAAGCAGCCCGTCCGCTTTCGAAAGAACTATCTCAACGCCGTTATCTTTCGCTTCCGCGCTTTTTATATTCTTAACGCACGCCGAGAAAGGGCCATCGGTCTTCTTTAGCGCGTCTATCGTCGCCGTCACGTCACCCGGAGTAAGCGGAGTACCGTCATGAAACTGCACGCCGTCGCGAAGCGTCAACGTCCAGTTAA
This sequence comes from Clostridia bacterium, assembly GCA_017508875.1. Taxonomy (GTDB): domain Bacteria; phylum Bacillota; class Clostridia; order UBA1212; family UBA1255; genus UBA1255. The sequence continues at coordinate 20,572 of JAFWQX010000014.1, forward strand.
CAGCGTCGCGCGATGACCAGTCTGAAGCAAGCACCGGCTCCGGCATCATCGATTCACCCAGCGCCACCAGCGGCTCAAAGAAAAACTGCCTGATATTAAGTACGTCCTCGCTGAAGCTGCTTAGCGGATTGATCGAATCGCCGCTGCCCGAGAGCGCAACAGATAAAGTTCCGCCGGATGGCACTGCTTCGGGAGTCGGAGCCGCGGTCACGTCAGGTATTTCCGGGACAATAGTATTCCGCTCATACGTATATTCGTTCCGGCAGCCCGGGACTGCGGCCAGCAGCGCTGCGGTCAATATCAAAGCGATTATTGTTTTACCCGTTTTCACGCCCATCACTCATTCCCTCAGACAAATAAAAGCGGCCATTGCCCCCGACGCCTTTCCGTCGCGCCTGTGCGAAAAAAAGCGGTCTCCGAGGCAGAACGTGCAGGCACTGTCGTCGAAAATATTGTCCGCCTTAACGCCGCTAAGCGTAAGTGTTAATTTCACGAATCCGCGCATATCGACGTGCCATTTCGGATCGTTTCCGTGTGTTTCCCCGGCCTTCGGGCCGCGTATAAACGAATTCAGCGTACATTCGTCCACGTCTTTAAACGCCTCGCAGAACTGCCCGTAAACGTCGGAACGCACTTCAAAATGCTCCATGCAGATAGACGGTCCTACGATCGCTTTGATATCTCCCGGATCGCTTCCGAATTCTTCCGTCATACGCTTTACGGCGTTGGCGGAAATCTTAAGGCACGTCCCTTTCCAGCCCGAATGCACTGCGCCCGCGGCACGTTTTACGGGATCGAACAGCAGTACCGGCGTACAATCCGCGTGAGTAGTAGATAGCGTTACCCCCGGGACGTCGGTGATCATCCCGTCGTACCCGTGAGCTGCGAGCGCGGCGTCAATATTTAGCGTAACTCCCATGCCTCTGTGCTCCCTTCGGACTGTCAGAATGTCCGAGCCGTGGACCTGAGACATGCGCGTTACGGAATCCGTACCGATCCCGAGCTGCGAGCACGCGATGCGGTAATTTTCCAGCACGTTTTCTCTGTTTCCGAAAGGTTCGCGCGAAAAACTCAGGTTCAGCGAATTTTCGGGCATAGGCGAAACGCCCCCGTTTCTTTCGGAGAACCCGGCGACCACATTTTCGTCGTTGAAAAAACAGTACCGGATCATAATAATCAGCTTTCGTTCACAAGGCTTCTCAGAAGCGCTATTTCTTCGCCGTAACCTTCCACCTCGTTCGGTGTTTCGAGATAGAACGGAAGTTCACGAAGCGCAGGATGGTTCACGATCCTTCCGAACGCTTCCGTTCCGATATATCCGAGACCGATCTTCTCGTGGCGGTCTTTATGGCTCGAAAACGGGTTTTTAGTATCGTTTATATGGATCGCCTTCAGGCGGTCTATCCCGATGACGCGGTCAAATTCCTCAAGCACTCCGTCGAGGTCGTTGACAATATCATATCCGCCGTCATATACGTGGCACGTGTCGAGGCACACGCCGAGTTTTTCGTTAAGTTCCGTGCGGTCAATTATTTCGCGAATTTCTTCGAACCTGCTTCCCACTTCGCTGCCCTTTCCGGACATCGTCTCGAGCAGCACAGCCGTACTCTGTGAAGGCTCAAGGATCGCGTTCAGCATTTCCGAAATAAGCCCGATGCCTTTCTCGATACCCTGACCGACGTGGCTGCCCGGATGGAAATTATACATGTTTCCGGGAGTGAATTCCATACGCTTAAGATCGTCGCGCATCGTATTTAGCGTAAATTCTCTCACCTCAGGCCGTTCGGCGCAGGGGTTAAGCGTGTACGGGGCATGGGCAAGAATTTTGGCAAAACCGTGATCGCGCATAAAAGACATTGCCGCCGAAGCATCTTCGGGGTCAATATCTTTCGCCGCACCGCCTCTGGGGTTTCGCGTAAAAAACTGAAACGTGTTGCCGCCGATGGAAGCCGAAACGGTACACATATTCATGTAGCCTTTTGAATTTGATAAATGGCAGCCGATGTTAAGCATTGCCGTTCCCTCCGTCTATGCGTGCGTTAAAGATCGTTCCTTCGTATATTCCGAGGGCAAGCGTGCGGTCTTCGTCAAGTGTGAATTTCAGCGTGTACTCCGCCGGTTCTTTAGTGTCAAAGAACGTCTGCGCGACCGTATCAAACGTGAGCGCGTCTTCCGCGAATAATCTTCCTCTCCCGCTGACAAGCACCGTGAATTCGTGTTCTCCTTTTTCCACGTACAGTCCCTGATATAACTTTCCTGCCCCGACGTTCGCACACCTTTCCTGTTTATCGATCCAGACGTCCCCGTCTTCAGTCCAGAAAGCGCCGCCCATCGAAAAATCGGAGTTCTGGAAAAACGATGCGGAACGGATCGGAGTATCGGACAGAAAGTTCGCAGGCCTGATGCACAGCAGATCCGTAGGAGAAAGGTAGCGGTTATTGAAGATCTTAACGTTCTTAACTGGTGACCAGTCGTCCGTTTCGGTGTTATCGAAAGGCATCTTACCGTTATAAGGGTTATCCGGCCACGTTCCCACGGCATACCCGCCGGCCAGTACGCAGTCGTACACGTTTATATCGTGTATCTCGGTGCGCTCAATATCAGGATCGTCGCTGCCCCACGTGATGAAGCAGATCGCCTTACCTCCGCCCGAATTCAGGTAGCAGTGCGCGACCTCGATATGATGCGGGCCGTTGTACATTCCGGGCGTCGCCCACCACCATCTGATGCCCCTCGGATCGTTGTACGAGCTGGTGAGCACGATGGCGTCGTCGTTCGACTCGAAGAAACAGCGCTCGACTTTTACGTGATTTGCGCCGCGCGAAAAACTGAAGCCGTCGCCCGAAACGCACTTGACCTCGTGAAGCTTTACGTTTGCGATATATCCGTTCCTGCTCATACTGAAGTCAGTGTGGTAATTGTTTGCCCGCACGATCTCGATATCGCGCACTTCGTAATTTTCGACGCCAATGAACGCCACGCTGATGCAGTGGATGCGGTCCTGACAATTGTTCGGGTACCAACCTATCCGTTTTTCCTCGCTGCCCGTATCCATACTGCGGATCTTTCCGCGCCCGGTCAGTTTAACGTTTTTCTCAAGCCGCGCGAAGATGAGCGGGTCGGTGGCAATATGCAGCGCGTGCGTCCAGTTTATATCCCGCATCGGAACGTCGTGCCCGTAAAAAGGCGTGTATTTATAGTCAGAATCCGTCTGGGACTGCCAGAGCACCGTGCCTTCGCACAGATGAAGGTCAACGTTAGATCTGAGCAGCAGGTTCGTGATCACGTAACGGCCGGTGTTATGTGCAGGGACAATAACTCTGCCTCCGCCCAGTTCATGCACCCGGTCGATCGCCGCCTGTATCGCATCCGTATCGTCCGTGAACGCGTCGGCAACGGCTCCGAAATCGAGCACCAATACTTCCCTGTCCGGAAGCTTGAATTCGTACGGATTCGATGCGAAATCTTCGTAATTTTCAATATAGAACCGCGGCGCGAGCTGTATCCTCTCCCCTTCGTCCGTTTCTACAAAAGCGAGGAACTGCGACGTGAGTCTCGTAACTTTTCCGTTCTTCATAGGAAAGCTCACGGTAACGTCCCCTGCCTGCGTCCTTACTTCGGAAAGCTTATTCGTGCGCTTTTCCGTAACGTCTTCGACGATATACATAAACGTTTCGTAAACGCTGAGCGTTCCCGGAATATCCGTATGAAGTTTCGCGGTGACGGTCTCATCATCCGCCGTACACGAGATGACTTTTCCGGCAAAACGTTTTATAGGCTCCTCTTCTTCGCACGTGACCCTGCGGACAATAACATATCCGCTTCCGTTTAGTAATTCCAGGCGGAAGCCCGCGAGCCTTCCTTTTGCACCGGGCACGTCAGAGAGGTTAAAGAAGTACGCTTTCGCACCGCAGTCAGGCTCGACGTCAAATATTTTTGAGCTTTCCGCCTTGTATTCGCGATCGCCCGAAGTCAGGAACCACAGGCGTACCTTATCGCAGTCGCTTCTGTTCTCAAGGACGAAAAACAGGGTGTTCCTGAGTTCGAGAGGCGCATTGTATTTTGTATTATGAGCATCGGGAAAATACGGAGAAGTAATGCAGGCCGAGGCGCTTCGGCGCGCGTCAAAATTGAACCGCAGCCCGCCTTCGAACGAAGTGTTTCCGCCCTCAGCGCTAAAACCTCTCCAGGCGCCCGGAACTTCAAAAGCGAAATCGCACACGTCGCCGAGCGATACGCTGCCTATCTGGTAGAGCCCCGCCCACGGCTCGTCGCCTTCGTTTTTAACTCCTATCTCGATCGAACGGACACAGGAGGCGCCTTCAAAAGCTCCTATAGTGAACGCCGTATTGTTCCAGCATTCCGCAAGTATCGGCGCTTCCCCTTCAAAATCACCGCGGTCAGAATGCAGACGAAGCACGAGCCAGTATTGATCCCCCGGTGCGAAACGCGTGACGTCTGATACTACGCTAAGGCAGGAGAAGCCGGACATATCCACAGGCGTGTCGTACGTTTTTTTCAAAGAACGCAGCTCGCCTGCGGGCAGTTCCATGCAAGTCCCCTGCACGCAGCCGCAGCCCTCGCGGCAGCCTTTAAAAGGGGTGTTTGGAAATTCAGTCACGTATTCGGCGTGCGCGGTGCCCTGCGAAGGTAAAAAGCCTTCGTCGCTGCCCGAAAAAATATGAAGCAGCTTTTCATTTGCAAGCGGATATCTTTTGGTAATTGCATTTTTAACCATATCATTCCCTCTGTTTCTTTACTGACTTCCCCGAAGAGCAGCCCGGAGATCCTTTAAAATCCGAAGCAGCATTGCACGTGCCTGAATACATACACTCAGAACAGCCTGTACAGCACGAGCCGCGGCGCTTTTTCCTTATAAGTATGAAAGCTGCCGAACCCGCCGCAGCGAGCACAATGACAGCTATCAATATATAATCCCAAACGTTCATAGATAAGCCTTTCTTACGTCTTCCCGCCGCAGGTATTGCCATTCGCGTTTTTACAAGACCGCGGCGAATATAAGGTGCGCGATCAGAGCAAACACCCACGCTACAACGCATTGCCACACTACGACCCCAAGCGACCACTTGACGCCGAGTTCGCGCCGTATCGACGCGATCGCGGCAACGCAGGGCGTGTACAGGAGCGAGAATACCAGGAGCGAGACTGCGGAGGCCGCAGGCATTATGCCGGCAACGTTTTCACCAAACAGTATCTGCATCGTCGAGACTACGCTTTCTTTTGCCATAAACCCGCTGATGAGGGAGGTCGTGATGCGCCAGTCGCCCAGCCCGAGAGGTTTCATGACCGGCGAGATCCAGCCGGCAACTATCGCAAGTATGCTGTCCTGCTTATTTTCCACCAGCCTGAAGCGCGGGTCAAAGCTCTGCAGCAGCCATATCACTATCGTTGCGATCAATATCACGGTGAATGCTCTTTGAAGGAAGTCCTTCGCTTTCTGCCACAGAAGCTGCGCCACGTTTTTAACGCCGGGCATGCGGTAATTCGGCAGTTCCATCACGAACGGCACCGCTTCGCCTCTGAACAGTGTTTTTTTGAATATCAACGCCATCAGTATTCCCGTAACGATCCCCAGGAAGTACAGCGCGATCATTATCAGCGCTTTGTATTTCGGGAAGAACGCGTGTACGAAAAAGGCGTAGATCGGCAGCTTAGCCGTGCAGCTCATAAAAGGCGTGAGCAGTATCGTCATGCGGCGGTCGCGCTCACTGGGGAGCGTGCGCGTTGACATAACGGCCGGGACGGTGCAGCCGAAGCCTATAAGCAGCGGCACGATGCTGCGGCCGGACAGACCGATTTTCCGAAGCAGTTTGTCCATGAAAAACGCGACGCGCGCGATATAGCCGCTGTCTTCGAGAAGCGACAGAAACAGGAACAGCGTCACTATTATCGGCAGGAAGCTCAGCACCGAACCGACGCCCGCAAAAATACCGTTGATAATAAGCCCGTGGATCACTTCATTGACCCCGCCCGACGTAAGAGCCCGGTCTACCGTGCCGGTAAGTACGTTGATCCCGGTCTCGAGAAGCTTCTGGAGATTGCCCCCTATCACGTCGAACGTGAGCCAGAACACCGCGCCCATAATAAGTATGAACAGCGGTATCGCGGTCCATTTACCCGTAAGGACCTTATCTATCTTTTCGCTTCTGGTGCTCTCGCGGCTCCTTTTAGGTTTGTGCACGCAGTATTCGCACACGCGCATTATGAAAGAATAGCGCATATCTGCTATTGCGGCGCCGCGGTCCAGTCCGCGCTCTTTTTCCATCTGCAGCACGATATGTTCTATCATCTCGACCTCGTTCTGGTCCAGCCCGAGGCGCTCTTTAATAAGTTCGTCGCCTTCCGCGACCTTGCTCGCGGCAAACCGCACAGGCAGTCCGGCAGCTTTCGCGTGATCTTCGATCAGATGGCTGATGCTGTGCAGGCAGCGGTGAACTGCGCCGCCGTTCTCGTCTTCGCCGCAGAAGTCCTGGCGCATCGGTTTTTCCCGGAAGTGGGCGACGTGTATCGCGTGCTCTATAAGTTCGTGTATGCCCTGGTTTTTAGCGGCGGAGATCGGGACAACGGGAACTCCGAGCTCGGCTTCGAGCTCGTTTACGTCAACGGACCCGCCGTTAGCCGTTACCTCGTCCATCATATTCAGCGCGACGACCATCGGCGTGCCCATTTCCAGAAGCTGCATCGTCAGGTAGAGGTTGCGCTCGATATTGGTGGCGTCAACGATATCGATGATCGCCTTCGGTTTTTCATCGAGTACGAAATTTCGCGAAACGACTTCTTCGCTGCTGTACGGGGACATGGAGTAGATCCCGGGAAGGTCGGTCACGAGCGTGTTCGGATAGCCTTTTATCACTCCGTCTTTACGGTCAACAGTAACGCCGGGAAAATTGCCCACGTGCTGGTTCGCGCCTGTTAACTGGTTGAAGAGGGTGGTTTTTCCGCAGTTTTGATTGCCGACGAGCGCAAAAGTAAGCTGCGTATCGTCAGGAAGCGGATCGCCGCTGCCTTTCGGATGGAACTTTCCGCCTTCGCCAAGTCCCGGGTGCTCCGCCGCTCTGCTTTTTTTGCCCTTCTCTTCGGCCTCCGTACCGCCTTCGGCAGGTTCCGTCAGGATCTGATCCGCGTCCGCAAGCCTGAGCGTCAGTTTATAACCGTGAAGCTCGAGCTCGACCGGATCACCCATCGGCGCGTATTTTACGACACTTACCTCGGTGCCGGGTATGAGACCCATATCGAGGAAATGCTGTCTCAGCGCGCCCTCTCCGTTTATCGCGACGATCCTGACGGTCTCGCCGATCTTTGCATTTTTTAGCGTCAACATTTGAAGATGATCCCCGTTAACTATTACTTTTTGAAGCTGATAATGCTGCCCGGATCCTTTTTATTGCGGTCTGCGCCAATCAAAAGCAAGCTCGGGAGCTTTAAACGGCAGTTTGAACATTCTGTCGCTGAGTTCTTCACCGTCTCTCAGGTGTTTTACGATATTCACGAGCATCTGCACGTCCGAGACCGAATGAGAATGTACACCCGGGCGGAAGTACCAGAAAAGATTGTCCCCCGCGCCCAGGAAATCGAACACTTCTTTAGCCGCGACCGTCGTCTGCCATGAGCCGACGGGATTTGACCAGAAGTCCCCCGCCGCTTCAGAAATAAACAAAGCGCGCGGCGCGACCATTGCCTTCAGGAAATGAGTGTCGAACGGCAGTTCTTCTTCCCTGTTCCTGTACTTTTCCATTTCCGGACCGGTCCAGAACGAAAACACGCGCTGAAGGTCGTCGAGCGTTTCGCTGCGCCCTTCCGTACCATCCTCATAAACGCCTTTCATATGTATCCTGTAGCAGCCGCACGCACCTGCACAAGTCGCATTTGGATTGACCACCCTCGCCCTCGTATCAAGAGCCCCGGCCAGTGCACATGTCTTGCCCCCGCGCGAATGGCCCGAAAAAACGATCCAGTCGTAGTCTACGGGAAGATTCGTCAGCTTTTCAAGGGCGTCAACGCACCTCGAGTACCCCCAGGCCCACGCTCCCAGCGCTCCGAACGTCTTATCCGGATAAGTCTCGTAAAGCTGCCCTTTTCCCCTGCCTTCGTTGTTAATGTCGTGGGCAAGTTCGGTGCGGTCAAAAAACACCCATCCTACGCCTTTTTCGAGCGCGGCGTTAAGATACGTTTCGGACATGTGATACATCCAGCACTGGTCGCCGTCAACGATAAACGGGTATTTTTCCTGCTTGTCTTTCGGATAGATCACCTGCATCCTGAAATGTACCGGCTTTTCGCGCGTTCCGGTATGTATGATATATCCGCGGATATTCACGCCGTAATAAAGCAGTTCCACTTCGAGAAATTCAGGCTCCGGAGGCTGTGTGCCGTACTGAAGTTCGACGGCAGTCTTATATATTTCTTTGCGCCTTTCTTCCCATTCTTCCGGTGAACTGATCCGCTCCCCGTTATCTTTCAAAAACGGATCCGGAAGTTTTCCCAGAAGCTTATACTCTGTGATCTTCAGCATATCTTCGTTTACCGTATCAAAAATACTTCTCATATTAGCCTCCTGCAATCATTTCACTGATTAACGTTAACTCTTAACTCTTAACTCTGAACTCTTAACCGTTAGTTATTAACTGCACAAACTGCACCTTCAATTATCTGAAAGCTTCAAGATTTGCATACGCCTCTTTGGTGCCCTGCTCGAAATCGCCTTTCCACGCGCATTCGACAGAGACTCTCCCGCTGTATCCGGCCCGCTTAAGGGCATCAGCCCATTCTTTAAGGACAACCGCATCTTCCGCTTTGGGCTGACCCCTGTCCGGATCAGGTCTGGCGATGTGTACGTGGCGCAGCTCCCCTGGTTTTACAGTGTCAAATACGGAGAGTTCTTCCCCGTTCATGAAAAAGTGGTAGAAATCTACGAGGCAGCCCACGTTTGGATTACCGATCGCGCGGCAGAACTCGAGCCCTTCGGAGAACGTATTGAGCAGATTCGTTTCAGCTTTTCTGAGCGGTTCCAGGATGACGTCGACGCCGTACCCGGCTGCGCGTTTTCCCATAAGATCCATAAGATTCATAAAGCTGTCGTACGCTTTTTCCCGGTCCATTCCCTCAGGCACGGCGCGGTAGGCACCGCTGCCGACGACGCAATAGGAAGCGCCCAGAACGGCTGCTGCGTTAAATGCCTCTTCTGAAAAATCAAGCAGCTTGTCGATCGGATCATTGTAGAGAGAAATATTGCCCGTAAAAAAGCCGTTGAAGCCGTCGATCGTAAGGCCGTTTTCTTCGGCGCGCTTTTTGAGCTCGAGGATCGAAGCATTGTCCTTCCCCCTTACGAACGCCGTGGCAATCTCAGCGTAAGAAAAGCCGCTCTTTCCTACGGCGGGAAATCCGTTTTCAGCGCAGCACACACCTAATTTCATAACCGTACCTCCTGTTTTTCCGGCTTATCCTTCCCATGGAATAAGCATCTCTTCCGGGATACGCGAAGCATCGAATCTGTAATGCGCCGCGACTTTATGGTCGCCTTCCAGATAATCCTGCTCGCGATCCGCCTGTCCGCCGTTATGTATTATATACGGCACGCCTCTTTCGTTGCGTATATCCGAAACGATCCCGATATGGGTGTTATTGTTGAAGATCACTATATCTCCAGGCTGCCATTCCTCTATCTCATAGATATCTCGAGTGAGTTTTACGGCATACTCGTCGAAGAATATGCGCAGATTACGCACGCGGCGGAAATCGATCTTATTATCACGCTTTTCCTTGCCGCTTGCGATCTGAGGATAACGCCATGAATTATCTTTGATATCCTTATCGACCATATATCTCAAACTGTATCCGGCATGCTTTAAGGCGCGCCAGATCACGTCTGCGCATACACCTATATTATCCGGCGGATAACCGTTTTTCTGGTAGCTTCCGTCGTAACGCGGGTGGTTCTGCGCATCGATCCTCGCGCCTATCAATATGTCGGTGTAGTCGTCTATTCCGTTGCCGTTAAAATCTACGGGACTTACGGCGCGCTCAATATATGAGAAAGGATCCGTCGGTTCCGGCGTTTCTGTCGGAACAGGCGTCGGGGTCTGGTTGGGTTTAACGATGGGTTTTTCCGTGGGTTTCTGAGTAGGTTCCGCAGTCGGGGACGGCGAAGGTTTTCGCGTCGGTTCCGTTGTCGGCGCGAAGGAAGGCGTGTCAGCCTTTCCGGGCGCCTCCGTTCCGGGCATCACCGGTCCAGAGGAAGGCGTCAATTCTGCCGCGGGCAGTTCGGCCGTTTTCGGAGCGGTGATCTGCGTGCTTCCGGTCTCTGTTTCGACGGCGGGAGGTTCGGTGTCAATGACCCCTGCGGGGCTTATGTAAACAATAACGGGACTGCCCTGCCATGTCGGAGTGGCGGGAGAAGTGCTCTCATTCTTTACTGCGCCGGTGCACGCGGTAAACAGCAGAATGACAATTATTAAGATCAGCAACGGCGCTTTTTTCAAAGTCTGTTCCTTTCTATCTGAACCGCCTTTGCGTTTTAACTGAATCACGGCAGTTTTTTCAGCAAAACGAAGTTTATCACATAAGCGCAGTGATTTCAAGTAATCAGGGCGTCAGAACAAGATTTTGGTTGATTTGGATGATTTTAGTTGATTTTTATTTGCCCGGGTGATAGTATTATTATGAGGAATGCGTTATCTCCGCTATCCGGCAGACGTTAACGCTGTTAAATATTTATAGGGTTTAAACGGTCACATCCTTTCGCTCTTTAAGGAGGGTAGTTTTATGTTAAAGAAAAGGTCATTGTTAACGGTATTATTAAGTTCTTTTGCATTGCTTGTGCTCGCTCTGGTGCTTATTATCAGTGCGGTACCTGACTCCACTGCGAAGGCCGCGGAAATCGAAGGCATGAAAGGCAGCGGCACGTATAGTGATCCGTACCGGATCGAAGAAGCGAACGATCTCGTAACGTTTTCTAAAAACGTTAAAAACGGGAACAGTTTTAACGGAAAATATGTTTTCCTTATTAATGACGTAGATATGAGCGGCATCACGTCGTGGGTACCGATCGGAACCAGCTCTACAGCGTTCGACGGAACGTTCGACGGAAACGGACGCACATTGACCGGGTTTACGATATCCGACGACTCGCTTGACCGTGCCGGATTGTTCGGCGAAAACTCCGGAATAGTGAAGAATCTCTTCCTGAGCGGTTCGGTTAAAGGCAATGAGAACGTCGCCGGAATCGTTGCCCGTAACCACAACGGAGGTCAAATCACCAACTGTACGTTCAGCGGCACAGTCCAGGGCCGCGCGTACGTCGGCGGAATTGCAGGATACAACGACGGTATGATCGAGAACTGCTTCAATGAGGCGGCAGTCACCTGCAATGAAAAAGGCGGCGGTATAGCAGGCGTTTCCAACCGGGATATTGTCAGCTGTACGAACAAAGGTGAGATAAAAGGCAATAAATATATCGGTGGTATCGCAGGCAAATGTGAGAACGGAACTGTCACAGGCTGTCTTAACGAAACATATGCAAGCGTTACTTCCCTTTCAAGCGGCGGAGACACGTACGCAGGCGGAATAGCCGGTGAAGCAAAGGGCGAGATATTATACAGCACCAACAAAGCCGGCGTCACCTGCTCCGGTCAATGCGCAGGCGGCATCGCCGGATTCGGCAGTTCGTTAAACATTTCAGAATGTATTAACGAAGGAAATGTCAACAGCAACGGTAATGAGCGTACGGGCGGTATCGCAGGTGCGGTATCCTCGAACAAAGACAACACCGTCGGTATCGTCAGATGCACCAACCGCGGCACTGTTTCAGGTGGTTCGAAGACAGGCGGAATTGCCGGCAGCGCAGGATATTGCAATATCGAGAACTGCATCAGCAATAAGCCGGTCAGCGGCGGCGAAAGAACCGGCGGCATTGCCGGAGAACTTGCCCATGGATCGGGCATTGACGCGTGCACCAATACCGGAAAAGTCACAGGATCAAAATACGTAGGCGGTATTGCAGGTATCCAGGATCACAGCGAAGACGTCCTGAACTCCATAAATTCCGGAGACGTGAAGGGTTCAGGCGACCGTATCGGAGGAATAACAGGGCATGCGGTATTTGACTACAAGGGCGGTGTCGGTTCAAGCAGAATCAGATACTGCACGAACAAAGGCGACGTAGAAGGTCTGGCAATGACCGGAGGAATCGCGGGCTTCAGCAACGCCAATATTTCAAATAACATAAACCGCGGAGACGTGACCGGAACGAATTATACTGCCGGTATTGTCGGAGAAACGTTTGACGGCGGAGATACTCTTCAGGTCAATATCAACGAAGGCGACATTTCCGGTAACGAGCGTGTAGGCGGTATCTGCGGATACCAGAGATCAAGTGCGATCGTTCAATGTTATAACAAGGGCAATGTAAAAGGTTCTCAGGACGTCGGCGGCATAATAGGCTTTAACGAACCCGTGGACGTAGGCTGCACCATCAAATATTGCATAAACGACGGAGACGTGACAGCGACCGGTCCTCAGGATTCAGAAACTACCGCAGGAGGCATCGTAGGATACGGAAATGAAGTTTCTGTCATAGAATGCGGAAATACCGGCGATATTGAAGGCAACGGAACCCACATCGGCGGTGTCGTCGGATTTACCAAAGGCGGAAGCATCACTGATTCTTATAACCGCGGTGCAGTTTTCGGATACAGATACGTGGGCGGTATCCTCGGCAGAGCAAGAGATACCGTGACAATAACGAGATGCTACTGCTTTGCTCCGGATGATCATCCTAAATATTCCGGTAAGGACGGCGTAGACTGCCTTTATTATCAAGCCGGTAATTACGGATTCGCAGGAGGTCTTGTAGGGGGAAGATGGAACAGCGGCGTTGTAGTGAATCTCAATAACAATTACTGGTGGTGTGACTGCTCTGACTACGCACTGGGCTGGGTCGAATCATTCGGCATCCTCTCAGGCGACGGGTATGATTATTTCTACTATCAGAGCCGGTTCAAGGATTCTTCTAATTTCAAAGGCTGGGACTTCGATAAAGTATGGGTAGTGAAAGGCGACGCTCCCGTAAACCGCAGAGCACAGAATATTAACCCCAAGGGCGGAGTCGGAGGCGTTGGCGGAGCAGGCGGAAACGGAGCTACCGTTTTGGCATACACGAGCCGGGTCTATATTAACAACGAAAGCGAACTGAGAAGTTTCCGCGACAGCGTAAACGGAGGCAACTCCTACAGCGGCGTTGACGTTTTCCTCAAGAGCGACCTTGATTTTTCCGGAACTAACTGGACGCCTGTCGGATCAAGCAGCGAGGCCACGTTCTCAGGCACTTTTTACGGCGAAGGGCACGTGATCAAGGGAATAAAAGTCGATTCCTCTTCCAACGCGGGTCTGTTCGGCCATATAAATTACGGTTCGGTGCGCGATCTGTGGGTGTACGGCAGCGTTAAAGGCGGCGGCTACAATGTCGGAGGCATTGCAGGCTACTGCTCCGGATCGATCGAAAACTGCGTATTTATCGGTGACGTTACTTCTACTGCCACTGAAGGCAACGTCGGCGGTATCTGCGGAGGATACGGAACGTACAGCGCCTCCGGGTCAATAAGTGATTGCCTCCACGTTGGCAGCGTATCAGGCAGCGGAATAACTGCCGGAGGAATAGTCGGAAATAAATCATTTATCGGATTTACAGTAGAACGTTGCCTCCAGATCGGCAAAGTTACCGGAAGCGGTAATAAAGTCGGTGCGATAGCGGGCAACGGCACCCAGATGGGCAGAGTCGGACAGTGTTTTGCCGCTTCCGGCTCGGCAGATAATCTGTTCGGTAATTACAATAATATCGGAGGAGATCCGTACTCCTGCGCTTTCCTTACTGCTGAGCAGCTTATCGATCCGGCGAGCTTCCAAAATGTGTACGCAAGCAGATGGAATATCGGTTTCGAAGCAGGACATGTCTGGGGCATCGGATGGGAGTATCCGCTGCCGCAGCAATTCTCAAACTATATAACGCTCGTGCCTTTAAACGATAAAGACGATGCGCGCATCGTATGGCTGCCGAGAACGGAAATGAAGGTCCCCTCCGCCGCATATACGCGTGACGGTTATGCTTTCGATTCCTGGAACACGGAGCGCGACGGAAGCGGGACAAAATACGTTTCAGGCGATACCGTTCCCGCAAACACGGTGCTGTACGGTCAATGGAATACAGTCGATTACACTATCATCTATACCGATACCGGAGATGTACAGCATTACAATATCGAAAGCACCGATCTGCTTGCGGCTCGTCAGAGAGATCACTACTCGTTTGACGGCTGGAAAGTCACGGGCGCAGACGGAAACTGGGCCAGCGGCGAAATCGTTGCCGGCGGCGAGCTGCTTACCGGCAGATTCGGCAACGTCCGGCTCAGCGATACGTGGAGCGCGCTTCCGAAATATACTGTTACGTGGAAGATGGACGACGGCAAACTCATTGACAAAACTTTGGTCGAAGACGGAGCATTGCCCGAGCACGATGATCCGGTAAAGCCGGAAACCGCTGAATTCACGTACACCTTCACAGGCTGGTCACCTGATATTGCCGCCGTACAGGGAGACACGGAATATACCGCAACGTTCAGCGAAGTCAGAAGATCGTACACGATCACCTGGAAGAACGACGACGGATCTGTCATCGATACCACGACGGTCGAATACGGTACCGTTCCGGCGCACGCTGACGCGGTGAAAGACAACACCGCCGAATTCACGTACACGTTCGCCGGCTGGTCCCCTGCCCTTGCTTCTGTCTCGGGCGATACTGAATATACGGCAACTTTCTCAAGTACGAA